>NZ_JBVVPR010000069.1:904-26047 GCF_055811835.1 Bradyrhizobium sp. WSM4874 | reverse complement strand
CCCTGCAATCTCAAATGCCGCCGCAACCGGAAAACTGACTCCTGCTCAATCGCTTAGAGCCTTGTTCACGGACGACTAGTTGGGACGTTGTTTGATCAACAAATTGCCCTGCTGGCTCCGTATCAGCGACTCCGAAGGGCGAAATTCCGCGGCCGCCACATCGCCGCGCTCGCGGGATCCGTGGACGGCAACCGGTTTACACCGGAGTTTCTGATTGTCCCGTTGCTCGACCGATGCGTGGGCCGTGGTCGTCCATCTCACCGTCAGATCGGCAGACCGAGTTGCGGCTCGGCCTGGAATTCGCCGTGCAACGCGGACAACGAGACCCCCAGAAGCCTGACTGGCTTTGGGATCGGCATCTCGCCCTGCAGGAGACCGACAGACAGATATTCCAATTCGCTGCGGCTCGAGACCGCGATACGGATTTGCTGCGCGTGATGATCTCGAAGTCGTTGAACTTCATCTTCAGGGTAACCGTACGCCCCCGCGCGCCCTTGTCGTCACAGTGCCGCCAGACCTTGTCGATGAGTGGCTCGAGTTCGACGACCATGGCGTCGAAGTCGGTGAGGTCGGTGGGAAATGTGTTTTCTGCGCCGATGGATTTCCGGATCCGGTCGGCGCGGACCTCACGGTTGTCGACGCCCCGCGAGATCCAGTAGTAGTACTCGCCGGCTTTGCCGAAGTTGGCCTGCATAAATTCGAGCGACTGATTGCGCATGTCGAGGCCGGTGTAGAGGCCGAGGGCGTTCATCTTGGTGCTGGTCGCAGGCCCAATGCCATGGAATTTACCGACCGAAAGGGTCTCTACGAATGCCGGGCCCATCTCAGGCGTGATGACGTATTGGCCGTTGGGCTTGCGGTGGTCGGAGGCGAGCTTGGCCAGAAACTTGTTGTAGGAGATACCGGCCGAAGCGTTGAGGCCAGTTACCTCCTTGATCTTCGCACGGATCGCCAACGCGACGTACCTGGCCAACGGAATGCTCTGCAGATTTTCGGTCACGTCGAGGTAGGCCTCGTCCAGCGACAGCGGCTCGATGATCGGGGTGTGCTCGGCGAAGATCTCGCGTATTTGCTGGGAGATCGCCTTGTACACCTCAAAACGCGGCTTCACGAAGATCAGGTCTGGGCATTGCCGCTTCGCGGTAAGCGATGGTATGGCGGACCTGACGCCGAACTTGCGCGCTTCGTAGCTGGCTGCCGCCACGACGCCCCGCTCCCGGGATCCGTCGACGGCAACCGGCTTGTCGCGAAGATCTGGATTGTCCCGCTGCTCGACCGACGCGTAGAAGGCATCCATATCGACGTGGATGATCTTCCGCTGGCGTCCCGGGGAAGCTGCCTGGTCGTCTTCGTCCTCGCCGGTCACGTCGCCGGCCCGGCAGGATCTTCCTTGACGCCGCGGGCGACAATCCGGAGCGTGTCGTCCGGAAGCGGCCGCTGCAGCTTCAGGGCCTCGTCCGGAGAGGCCGTCATCCAGGCTTCGACTTCGTCCGCAGTCGTCAGGATCACCGGCATCGCCTTCGGGTGGATGGCGCCGACCTCTGCGTTCGGCTCCGTCGTGAGAAACGCAAAGATGTCGTTGGTCGTCTCGCCTTCCTTGACCTTCCGGACAGACGTCCAGTTGGCCCAGATGCCGGCGAAGCAGGCGAGGGGCCGGGTCTCATTGAGCGCGAACCAGATATCACCGCCCTCGGTTTTGTCGAACTCGCTGAACGAGTTGAACGGCACCACGCAGCGGTTTTCGGCTCCCAGCCATCTCGTCCAGTGCTTGCTCTTCACGTTGCGGATGTTGGTCGTGCCACCGTCCGGCTCCATCCGTAGCAGCTCCTTGAAATCGACGGTCTTGCCCTTGGCCTGCAGCTTCTCGGCTCGTTTCTTGGTGGCGTCCATCAGCGCTTTTGACGACGACGGCATTCCCCATCGCGCCGTAGCGAGTTCGCGGCCCTCGGCCCCGTTGCGCACGATGGGTGCCTTGTAATCGGGAAAAACCCCCGGCATCGGCGCCAGATTACCAACATATCGGTTCACGACGCGGAACAGCGCGCTGATCGCGGCTTGGTTGGTCGTGATCGAGTAGAGATTGCAGATGTGGACGGCCCCCCACTTGTCAGGATTGTAGCAGACTTTTGGCCAGATCGCTTGCTATCAGATGTCCGGCCTGTTTGCGCGGACAAAGCCCGCTGGCCGAGATGGTGTTCGCTACGCACGCTCCAAGCACATGGGCGACATTCTTAGTGCCAGTGTAATCTTCGGAAGCTCGCGCGTATCGACCGATCGGTCCTTCCATCTACTGCGTCCTGCAAGTTCGTGGGCAATCCGCCGAGCAACCTGCTCGCGGGCCGATTTCAGATCAAGTCGGCATGGCGGCTACCGGCTGCTTGTACACGCCACCCGATATCATCAGGCGCCAAGCGATGCGGGCAAACTTGTTTGCCAAGGCCACCGCGACCAACTTTGGCGGCTTTCGCCCCAGCAGCGAAGCGAGCCATTGTGTGGGCTTATGACGGCCCTTTCGGATATGCCTCAGCAGTGCGGTTGCACCGACGATCAACGTCGATCGCAGTATAGAATCTCCGGCCTTTGTAATGCCGCCGAGCCTTTGCCGGCCGCCAGTTGAATGATCCTTGGGTGTCAGCCCGAGCCACGCCGCAAAGTCGCGACCCGATCTGAACGTCTCCGGCGGCGGCGCTTTCATACTGAGCATCGACGACCCAATCGGACCGACGCCTGGAATTGTCGCAATACGCCTGCTGATGTCATCCTCGCGATGCCACTTCATCAGCTTGGCCTCGATCTTCGCCAGGCGAGCTTGGACCGCGGCATACTCGTCAGCCTGAAGGCGGAAGAGATCCCGCGCCATTTCCGGCAGGCTTTCGTCTTCGAGCACACGTTTGATGAGTGCCGCGACGTTCTGCTGGCCGGCGGGCCCGACGATACCAAACTCAGCGGCATAGCTCCTGAAAGCATTGGAGAGCTGCGACTTCACGCTGACCAGGCGTTCCCGCACAGTCATCAACATGCAAGCCGCTTGCCGTTCCTTCGACTTCACCGGTACGAACCGCATGCTGGGCCGGGTGACCGCCTCGCACAGTGCCTCGGCGTCGGCCGCGTCGTTCTTGCCGCGCTTCACGTAAGCCTTCACGTATTGAGGAGGGATCAGCTTTACCTCGTGCCCGAAAGATTGGAGCAGGCGCCCCCAATGGTGCGAGCTGCCGCAAGACTCTATGGCGACGAGAACCGGCGGAAGCCGCTCGAAGTAGCGGATCATCTCAGCTCGCCGAAATTGGCGCCGGACAACCACTACCTCATTTTCATCAACACCGTGAAGCTGGAACACCGACTTCGAGGTATCCATGCCGATACGAACGGGAATATTCATTAGACTTTCCTCTCATCTTTCTGTGACGCCGAGAGCGCCATCAAACCGTGGGGATGAGAGGCCGTCCACACCAGCACATCGGTCAGGCTTCGGTCCGAGGGTGGCGCGGCTGCGAGGCCAGTTGTAGCAGAGTCGCGGAAGGACGCCGGCCCGCCTTGGCGCATTTGCGGCAGCGCAGCCGGCTGGCGAGATCGTGCACGAAGGTGGTCGGTGGATGCTTCATCGCCGCGAGATCAACGTCGCTCGGCGTCTTGCAGCGCGCGCACTGGATCTCCAGCCAAGGGAAGCCGCCATTCACCGCTTGGTCGATTGTCGGGGACGGATCAATCGGTTCTCCGTCTGACCACATGCGTTCGTTCCAACTCTCGCATAGCAGCTTGTCGGCCTGCTGGATGAGCGCTTCCCCCTTCGATCGCGCCTCCGCCGATCGGGTAGCCAGGATGTTGGCGATTGCCCGCGCCTTGCCGAGCTCTTTCGCCAGAGCCTTTCGGTCGCCGCCCGACAGGGGCGTAGGGTGATACTTCGGGGCCATCCGGACATCCAGGCGCAAAGAGATCGGATCGGCAATCCAGAGCGGGCTACGGCGTCTCGAACGCCGGCCAGCACCCGTCTTCTTCATGCCTCCCGGTGCGCTGCTGACAGGTGTTGTCGAGCAGCCGCTGCGCGACGTCCTTCCAGACCGCGTTGCCGCCATACAATCGGACTGCATCGGCGGTCTGGATTTCCACGGTTCGCTCGCAGCGGCGGCAGGAGATGCGCAGGACGTGGCGCTGAATTTCCGAAAGACGCCGCTGCCGCATCTGGGCTCCGGTCGCCTCGGCGCGCGGGTCTTTGAGGACCGATTCCCAGTATTCGGCCGGGAGCGGCGCATCTTGAGTCGCCGCGGGGAGAGCTGGCCTGCGGGCGGCTTCAGCGGCCAGTTTTTCCATCTGCTTCGGGGTCGGCATGCGCCAGCTCGCGGGTCGGTCGGTCATTCCGAATTAGAACATAAAGTGAACAGAAGTCGAGTCCGGCTACGATGGTCGCTGAGAAAAAATCATCCCGTTAGGATGGCCCCGATGTCGGAACCAAGCCGGGCGGATCGTCTTGAATCCAGCACCAGTATTGGAGTTCCCCGTCATGGCGCCCCGCGCGAACTGGAAAGGCTTCCTGCGTCTTTCACTCGTCACCTGTCCGGTAGCGCTCTATCCGGCCACGTCGGAATCCGAAATGGTCTCTTTCAACCAGCTCAACCGGAAGACCGGGCACCGCATCAAGTACGCCAAGGTCGACACCGACACCTTCATCGAGGTGACGAAGGAAGAGCTCGAAAACGTCGCGCTGGAATCGACGCGGACCATCGAGATCGACGAGTTCGTCGACCGCAGCGAAATCGACCCGAGGTATCTGATCCGTCCCTACTACCTGGTGCCGGATGGGAAGGTCGGTCACGACGCCTTTGCCGTCGTCCGTGAAACGATCCGGGAGATGAACAAGGTTGCGATCGGTCGCGTGGTGCTGACCAATCGGGAGCACATCATTGCACTCGATCCGTTGGACAAGGGCTTGATGGGAACGTTGCTGCGCTATCTCTACGAAGTCCGTTCCGAGAAGGAGTATTTCGACGACATTCAGGACGTGAAGGTCACGAAGGACATGCTCGATCTCGCCAAACACATCGTCAATCAGAAGGCGGGTCACTTCGAGCCGGACAAGTTCGAAGACCAGTACGAAACAGCCCTCATCGATCTGATCAACCAGAAGCGAGCCGGCAAGACCGTCACCGCGAAAGAACGTCCTCGGGGCGAGAACGTCGTGGACCTGATGGACGCGCTGCGCAAAAGCATTAGAGGAGCGGCGACCGCGAAAGAGGCGCCGAAGAAGTCGGCCAAGAAGCCGCGCAAGGCGGTAGCCGGCCAGAAGGAAATGCTGATGCCGATCGCCGGCAAGAAGCCGAAGGAAGCCGCCGCTAAGAAGTCGGTGTCCAAGCCGCAGCGGAAGTCAGCCTAGCGTGCGCGATGGCTTCGCGTAAGCCACAAAGCGCGGGGCTACTCTGTTTCGAGGACACGCCACCGATCTCGAAGTCTTGCTCGGTCATCCAGGCGGACCATTTTGGCAGAACAAGGATGACGGAGCCTGGAGCATCCCGAAAGGTCTGATCGGCGCCGATGAAGCGCCGCTGTCCGCCGCCCGGCGCGAATTCGCCGAAGAAACTGGACACAACCCCGAGGGACCTTTCTTGCCACTCGGTGAGGCACGGCAACCGGGCGGCAAGGTCGTCCAGGCGTGGGCCGTCGAAGGCGATTGGGATGCCGCGCTCATCCGCAGCAACACCTTCGAATTGGAGTGGCCGCCACGTTCCGGACGCCGTCGGGCCTTTCCGGAGATCGACCGTGCGGCTTGGTTCGCCGTTGCCGACGCGAGACGGAAAATTCTCAAGGGAAGGCTATTTTCGACGATCGATTGCTCGAGGCGCTGGCAGAAGGACGCGCGTCCGGAACAGCGGACGGAATTCGTCGATGAGAACTACGCGATGTGTGCCGGCCTGCCCGCTCAACCTTTCGCGGTGATCCAGTCGATGCGGCCAGATGTCATGTACACTATCGCGCCGCGCTGTGCGCCCAAGACATGAAGATACTGACCGAGTTGCTCTCGATAGGCCATGCGATCTCGTCCGCTCGGCGCAACGTCGCTTTTCCAATCGAACGCGACCAGATCGCCGTCGTCTGCCAGAGCGACCGCATCGGCGCGCCCGGAAATCAGTCCGCTGGCGCCAGCGCTCGTTGCGCCATACAACGGCACTTCCGGAACGAGCCGATGAATGAACGGCTGTAATTCGGGCAGGGTGAAGGTGCGAAGGGCGGTGTCTGCCATCTCGTCGGGATCGGGCTTGCCGTTCGGCGTCGCGTCCGTGGCGAGCTGCCGGCAAAGGTCGTGAGCCCTTTCTCTTATATCGCTTGCTATCGCGGCGAGTTCTCCGGTCGCCAGCTCCTCCATGAGCTTGTGCAGAATGATGCCGCGCAGGCGACTTCCCTGGATCAGCACCAGGGCGTCGAGCGCTCCATCTTCGGTGGAATCCGGGAGCTGCGTCGACAGGACATCCGGATCGCTCTCGCTGGGTTTGATCCATACAATCGGCGGAGAGCCTCGCTCGATCCGCGACTGTTCTTCGGCGAAGACCTCCGCCGACTGTCGATTCTCGCTCGACTTAGGTGTGGTGACGACAGCGCGACGAAGCTTCGAGACGTCCAGTTCAGGGATGTCGTCGAGCCCGAAGTCGAGCTGCTTCGCCCAGGACTTCTCGTCGCACCAGGAGAAGTCGGGAATGACGAGCAATTCCATGGCGCGCGTGCAAGCCACGTAGAGTAGCCGAAGGTTCTCGTCGCGCTTTTCCTGGTTCTCTCCTTGCAGCGCGCTCTCCAGCGTGGGCGGCGTCACCTGACCGAGCGCCCAGTGCAGGCTCTCGTCGCTCCGGCGGTACACGAAGGGCTCGGGCGGACGCGGCATCGAGGCCCGGTTGATAGGAATGACGACCGGCCACTCAAGGCCTTTTGAGCTATGGACTGTCACGATCTCGATGGATCGGCCGTCCGCTTCGACGATGCCCTCGGCGAAGCCGGTGCCGGCTGACCAATCTTCGTCCAGATCCCGGGCGAACTGCACGAACCCGCGCACTCCATAGTTTCCGGCGCGCTCGAGCAGACCATCGACGTTGGCGAGCGAGCGCGCGGCCTGATCCGCACTGCGTCCGGCGACGATAGCGCGCACGCGAAGCCGTTCGATCGCTTCGGCGAGCAGCAGCGCAGGCGTTGTGACGCGCAGCCGGAGCCGAAGATCGCGCAATATGCCGAGCACCTCTCGCGCGAGATCGTTCTGTACGATCGTCGGGTCGGTGTTTAGCGAGAGGCGGGCCGACTCGCTGCCCGGCGGAACGGGAAGGCTCGCGGTGATCGTGAGCAAATCCTGCTCGGAGAGACCCACCAGGGGCCCTCGCAGAAGGGCACCCAAGGCCAGCGTGTCGCGCGGGTCGACGATACTTCGCACCAGCGCGACTAGATCCTGGGCCTCCTGCCGCTTGAAGAGGTTTTTTCCGGCTTGCGACGCGAAGGGTAGTCCGGCCTCCTCGAGGGCTCGCTCGTAGCGCCACAGCTCGGTCGAGACGGGCGCCAACAGGGCGATGTCCCCCGGCGTCAGGCGCCTGCTGCCGCCGTTGTTCAGTTTCAGTTCGACGTTGCCGATCAGGCGGCTGCAGATCTCGGCGACAGCGCGAGCCTCTTCGTCCCGGCTAGTGTCTATTCGGGTGTTCGGCAACAGATCGACGGATACTTTGGCGACGCTCGGAAAGCCGTAATCGGCGTCGTCTCTCGTGCCCTGCAGCGCGACGTACCCCGCCTGTTGCGCAGCGAGCGGTCCCGCGAAGCAGCCGTTGATGTGTTCGAGGATGCGCGGTCTCGAGCGAAAATTCGCCGTGACCCGAAGTATGTTGTCGGGAAACTGGGTCTCGATCGCGTTCCGCACCATGAGGTAGGTGGCGAGATCGGCTCCCCGGAAGCGGTAGATGGCCTGCTTGGGATCGCCGACCAGGAAGAGTTGGCCAGGTCTCAGGCGACGCTCCTGCCAAGCAGCACCGGCAGATCCGTCGGATCCTGCCAAAAGAAATAGAATCTCCGCCTGCACCGGGTCTGTGTCCTGGAACTCGTCGACCAGTATACGCGAGAAGTGTTTGCCGGCGGCGGCCCGTACCTCGGGATATCGGCGAAGGACCTCGCGGCAGGTGAACAGCAGGTCGTCGAAATCCATTACCGCCGCTCGCCGCTTGAACGCTTCGTATTCGGCAAGGAGTCCGTCGAGCTCGGACGAAAACACGCTGACGATCGCAGTTGCGATCCGACCCATCAGCGTTCCGTAGGCATCGCGGCATCGCGCATAATGCTGTTCAGCCTGGTCGGCGAGAGGCCCACCCTCTACGTCACCCTTGGCGCGCTTCCAAATCGAACGTCGCCTGTATTCGCGGAGATCAAACGATTTGGACCGCATCAAGGGCAGCGTCGCGGGATGCGCCGCGTCCCACAACCGCGCGAAGTCGAGGCCCGCCGCAAAGCTGCGCTCGAAGTGCGTGGCCAACGCTTCGAGATCGGCGATATCGCTTTCGGCGTCGCGCGGTCCCCCGACACGGTCGTACCAGCGGCGGAACTCGCGAACGTTCTCTCCGAAACCGAGGTGAGCGTCGGCATCCAGGTCGGGCGATAGGGGGCGGGCATTCCGATGGCGTCGCCTCGATTTGGCGAAGTCGCGCAGGAGCTTCTCGGCTCCGGTCGGATCCTTTCGCGCCACCACCGTGATCGCATCATCGGCCGGACGGGGCTCGTCGAGCCGATCGCGCCACCAATGATCGAAGATCGCGTCGAATATGAAATCGGCCTGATCGCGATCGAGAATTTCTGCGCCCGGATCGATCGCTGCCTCGACGGAATAGGTCAGCAGCAGGTCGTGGCAGAAGCCGTGTATGGTCGAGCAGGTCAACTCGTCCAGTAACTCGCTCGCCTTCTCCAGCGATCTCCGCTGCGCCGCCTTCAGTTTCGACGGAATGCATAACCGCATTTCGTCCGGAACGGTTCCGGAGAGCAGGGCGTCGAGGTAGTGAGCGATCCGTTGGCGGAGCTCGCCCGCGGCGAGCTCGGTGAAGGTGATCGCCGCGATAGACCTCGGAGCCGCACCGCCGGCGAGCAGCATAACCACCCGCCCCGCGAGCAGCGACGTCTTTCCAGTGCCTGCGGCGGCTTCGACCAGCAGCATCGAATCGAGCTCGGTCAATGCGCGGCGGCGGTCGCCGTCGTCGTTGCGCGGTGTCATGGCGTGCTCCAGAATTTGGAGAGTCCTCCCGCAGCACGGTCGAATGCTATGCGTTTGCGACGTTCGTAACCGGGCGAAGCGGGAAAGGCCAATCGAAGGTCGTTGGACCTGTCGTAGGAGAGCCTTCCAGGTACCGCATTTCCTCGGTCCAATATTGCCATGACCTCGCTCACGAAGTCGCCGATCCGGACGATCGCGGCATCGACATCCTGCAATCTGACCTCGAACGGCTCACCGGCCAGATACAGCAGCCTCGCCAAGACCCTTGGTTCTTCTTCGAGCAGTTGCCGACACGCAAGCGCGTACAAGGCACGTTGCAGTTCGGCACCGCCGCCGATCACGATGCGGGCCGCGTTCTTGGGCGGTGCTCCCGTTTTGTAGTCGGTTACCCTGACCGCAAACGGATTGCTTCGCATGTCGAGCCGGTCGATCGTGCCGCGCAGACTAACGGGCGTGCCCCGTATTGTGACCGGTATCGTCGGATCCCACGGCAGTTCGCGACCGGCTTCGAAGCCGGCGGATTGACCGAACGCCACCTCGGTCCAACTGCGCGTGCCGTCTTCGTTGATGTCCTTTCGGAGGAGGCCGGCCAGCGCCATCGCTTTCGCGTAGCCGACGGTATTGGTCCACAGCAGCCTCGGCGGGACCGGACGTTCGAGGGGCCACGCGGCGTGAACGACCTTGCTCGCATCCTCGAGCGCGTTTTCGATCTGGATGTCGGACGCCTTCGCGTATCCAGGTTCCGGTTCGAGGGCATCGACGGCGCGTCGAAGCAGCTCGTGCACCAGCTTGCCGAATTCGTCGGGCGCGATCGTCAGCGGCTGCTCGCGCTCCTGCGGGACGTCGAAACCGAGAGCGTACTTCCAGACGAATCCCAGCGGGTCTCGCAGGAGCCGTTGCAACGAGGTCGCCGACTGAACCCTCTCGATCGAACGCCTGACGGCGGGATGACCCGGCTGGAAGCATCCGTCGTGGTCCGTGAGGCGCTCGACGTGCCAATCATGCCAGCACCGGCCAGCCGAACCGACCTGATCGATGCCGGCTGCCTCTTCGGGGCGGGCCAGCAGCCGGTCGGAATGGTTGAAGGCATGCTCGGGAATCCGCTCGCGTGGAAGGACGGTCTCTTTGCGGTTCTGCAGCAGCGGGCTGCGACCGACACGACCGCCTTGCGGGCCTCGGCGGCCGCGCGAAAGCACGGCGCTTCCAGACGCGGCAGCGAGGATGACGGCGAAATGCCTGCGGTCCGCGCGCGACACCGGATCGACGTCGGAGGCGTTGGCCGGAAGGACATGGTCGGGCAAAATCGGATCTTCTCCGCTTCCCCGCGGCCAACCTCGGTTCGTGAGTCCGAGCAGCCGCACGTGGGGGCGGGGTGCGGCGGCGAGATCGCCGGCCGGACACCACACGACGGCATCGGCCGCATCCGTATCCGACGCGAGACGTATGCCCCGCAACGACAACTCGATGGCATCGGTCGGTGCGGAACGGGTTGCGGCCTGCCAAATCCGGAGCGAGCGTCCATGAAGGAACATCGCCGCCGCCTCGTCCGCCGCGTCCGGTCCCTTCGCGAGCAACTCCAGGAGGCGTACGGTGGCGTCGGCGGAAACTCGTCCAGGCGCTTGGCGGTCTGCCGTTTCGAGCGCGCGCCTCCAATCCGACACGCTCGAAAGCGCCGCGCCTCGCGGTATGGCGTCCAGCCAACGGTCCGGGAGTTCGTCCGGCGGCAGGCCTTGTCCCCGGCTCACGGCGAAAAGCCGGCGAGCGCGCTGCTGACTCAAGCCGTGCATCAGGACGTCGGCCAAGGCCGCGCAGCGTTGTCCGTCGCGCGAGGCGAGCGCCGAAACTCCATGGGAAAAATGAAGCCGGAAGCCGGTGCCTTCGGAGCATGCGAGAAAGTGATCGTCCCACGCCGTCGTGTTAGCCGACGCGATCGCGATCTCGTTGGGTTTCGCGATGCCCGAAGCGATGAGTTGCCGCGCCCATCTCAAGCTCTCGACCACCTCGTGGCGGACGTCGGCGCACGAAACGACGGCGGGCTGTTTGGTCGAGGCCGGATCCAGCCTCGAGATCGTGCCACGGAACCAGCCGGCGTCGGCTCCGGTCGGCGCGGTCCACTCGACTGGGACGACCTCGCGAAGCGCCTCGATCAACGGTCGCCAGACCGGCGCAATAAAGGACAATCCCTCGATGCGCATCTCACCGATGATCCGAGGCGCATGTCGAACGCGCTTCAGCGCGGCGTCGCGCAGTTCCCGTGGCGTCATCGCTGCCGGAGACAAGCGCGATTTCAGTCTGACCTCTATCCGAGACATGTCCGCGATGCGGCGGTGACTGTCACGGCCCGGCGCCGAGAGATCGAAGTCCGCCGCCCAGATCTTCCTCAGGGTCCGGAACACCGCCCGCGTCATGCCCGGCAGATGTCGCACGCGCTCGAGCTCGTCGAAGCCGCCTTCGTCGAGCGCCTCCTGAATTGCGGGCTCCAACTGATCGGCCGAAGCCGGAATCGCGAAACCACCGGCGAGCCTTGCGGCGACCTGTGGCAAGTTCAGGATCTGGAGACCGCAGTCGTTGGCCTGCGCCGCCGCGAAGCGGCGCATCTGGAACGCCAGGGGGCCCTGGATCACCGCGGTCCGCAGTGTGGGTACACGATCGTCGCTCAACTGCCCGCGCCCCTTTTTTTCGCGCCGATGGAAGTGTCCGTGGTCTTCGACTGAGAGGCGACTGAATGGATTGTCAGGTCAGCCAGTTGCGGTGAGCTGTCGGCTGCCCCTATCGTGGATCGCCAACCATGGACCACAACTCCCGCTCCTGCTCCGCCTCAAGTTCCTCAAGCGATACTGGGATGAGAGAGAATTCAAGGTTGTACATCGGGATCTGCCACTCATTGTACAGTGTCCCGGCATGTTCAGCGTTGGCTGTATCCAGAATTAGGCCCTCGGCATGCAACCGCGTCAGCAATTGCTCGGTCAGCCTTCTGCCGTCGTGGTGATCTTCTTTCTCCCTGTATTCCAGGCTGCCCCAGATATCGGACACCGCCTTCAATCCGGCGGGCGTGAACATGCCGACTTGCTCCATGGCCTCGGCGACGAGCAGCGCGCGCGGCCGAAACGATCCGAAATGACCGTAGGGTGGATCGCGCGGCGCACTCCATTCCAGTTTGCCGTCCTGATAGGCCTCGACATCGGCATAGAGCAGGCTCTCGCGCTGATATATGGCCCAATTGGGCGTGATGTATTCGCCGGCGTGCCCTTCGAGATAGTGCCCGTGTCGTTGCCGATCCACGTGTTCGCGAAGCTCGGCAAGGTGCGTTGGCTTCCACGAAACTGCTTCGGCATATATCAACCGCGCTAGGTGATTGTAGAACCAACCGACGATCTTGTTCAGACGGGACGCAATGAGTTTTGGTGGGCAACGCACCGCGTCGATCAGGATCAGGATCTTGGCGGCCTCTTCGTCCGCATAGTTCTCGAGGACTTTTGCTTCCCGACTGTGCGCCTGAAGTTTTTCTGCAGCGGTCCAGAAGCCCTGTGCACTCCGCAGGATGACTGGCAGGCCTTCGGCGATGAACGCCAATCGTTCGCCCTCATCGAGCTGGCATAGACGCCTTGCCTGATGGAGCCCGATGTCAGGCCCTTTGGGCCGCTTCTTTGCGTTGTTCATTGCGGCGTCCGCCTCGATCTCGCGCCTGCGCTCTATTGCGCCGACGCTTCGCGTCTCGCCAGGCGCCCAAGTCCGACTGCCGCCAACCAAAGGAGGAGAAGCGAGGCGATGAAGCCGGCGCTCATGAACAGCACCGAATCGACCGAGATAGGCAAGGCAAATTGAAAGTCCCTCCAGGTGCGGCTGGCAATGTCCTGGTCGTAGCCGTTCGCAAAGGCGGCGACGCGAGTGAACGAGCCTGGCTGGCTCATCGCGGATTGCTGCGCTCGCAGCTTGGCCAGGCGATCGATCGTCTCCGACATTCTGGTCGCCTGGTCGCGGATAAGCTGTTCTTGATTTCGGCCCATCAGCGCCAACGCGCCGGGGCGGTCGTACCCCGAGCGTCGCGAGTCCTCGTCGAAGTGACTTACGATGCGGTCGAGTTCGTCGATGGCTCCGCCGAGGCGTTGGGCATACTGCTGCGCGAACTCCGGCGCTTGCCCAAACAAGGCTGCGGCGATCAGCGAAATTGCAACAAGCAGCCACGTGCGCATGTTGGCGCTCCTTATCCAGCCACCCCCAACGCCGCCATCGAATGCGCAATGATGTCGTTGCGATCGATATCGCGGTCGGCGGCAAAATCGTAAAGGCGACTGATGCGCTCGCCGTCCCAGCGGAAGCGGAAGTGGGCGCCTTGGACGCCGCGGTCCACCAGCACCTCGTTGTTGAAGATGCAGATGAACTCGCTGCCTGGCAGTTCGGCCATTTTGAAGAGGACGCCGTGAACGCCGTCCTCGTAAAGGCGCTGTCCCATCATCCGCCGCGCCGTCTGCGACGTCTCGGGCGGCAGTCCGCGAAGATCGACGAATTTCCCGACGACCCTATTGGTGATCATCCTCATATCGACACCGCAAGCCGGCTCGTCGGTGCGGCAAAGAAATTCCTCGCGTCGAATGATCGCGCGAGCGAGCGCGCCCCGCTCGTCGGCGGCGAGTTCCAGGACCGAGTACGGCGGCGGAAGCGAATACGTGCCTTCCGGCATAGGATAGGCGAAAGGCGCGTGGTTCCAGTTCTGCAGCCTGGGAGAATTGGAGTCGGACGAAATGTCGCCGCCGGTGATGCGGGCTTTCGCTGCAAGACGCGGGTTGGTGATCGTCTCGAGCTCGGCGGCAAACGTCTGCATCTCGCGAGAACCGAACTTCTCGTAAATGTCGATGGTCGGCCATTTAGAAGGAATCAACCGACGATACTGGTCGTCGACTGAGATTTGCGGATACTCCAAACTTACCCTCCGCGCTGGGCGTCGACGTACTGTCGCACCCTGATGATGTCGCTCAGATTGCCGGTGAGCATGACGTCGAGGGCCGATGCTCCCTCGAAATAGCGGTTCGGCCGGCGGATCCAGCGCACGGCGGCCTCGGGCGAATCGAGCAGGATCCCGAGAGCTTTATAGACGGAACCCAGATGCGAAATCCGCTCAAGGGTATCCGCCGAAACGTCGCCGCCATCCTTGCGCCAACGGAAATAGGTCGAGCGGCCGGGAGATCCGAGCAATTTGATCTGCTGCTCGGTGCTCAAGTCCCAGATTTCCGCGAGTTTGAAGAAGAAATCGAGCGACGATGGGCGTGGTCCTTCTGGCTGCTGGATGGTCTGTGTCCGGTTGCTGATGTCCATAGGGCTCCTCGGGTTGTGCCAAATGGTACTCGATTTGCAAAAATAGTCCCATTTGAAAAGGTTCGAGGACAGATCGGTAAGGGCGGAGACAAGCTCATTCCCGTCTTTCTATCCGTCGACGAACAACGGGACCACGGCAAGGAATTGGAGGAGTGGCGTGGCAAGCGTTTCAAATCGGAATATCTACCGCTTGTGCGTCCCTTCTCGGCGGTCCCGAACCTGCTGCGACGCGTTCGCGACGCTGGAGTTCGGATCGCGGTCGCTTCCTCGGCCAAGAAGGATGAAGTCGATATGTATCTCGACATCGCGCGCGTCGTCGATCTCGTGGACCTCACAACTTCTTCCGACGACGTAGATGAATCAAAGCCGGCGCCGGATATCTTCAATGTCGTTCTCAAGAAGCTCAAGGTCGATGGCGCCGACGCCGTCGCGATCGGTGATACGCCGTACGATGCGGAGGCGGCTGGCAAGGCGGGAGTTCGCACGGTCGGCGTGCTTTGCGGAGGCTTTACGGAAGACGAATTGAGGAAAGCCGGGTGCGCCGAGGTGTATCCGGGGCCCGCTGCACTACTGGCCTGTTTCGAACGATCTTTGCTGTGCAATTAGCCAGTCGTCGCGCCTCAGTGCTCCTCGCCTGCTCGGCTCTCGGTTGCTCGGCAAGATAGGAGCGGTATGACTGCGGGGAAAAAGACTTCCAGGAGATCGACTTTGAGCGCGGGCATTCTCGCCTACCGCAAGGGTGCCCGTGGGCTCGAAGTTCTGCTCGTTCATCCCGGCGGTCCGTTCTGGCGTAACAAGGATGATGGCGCCTGGTCCGTTCCAAAGGGCGAAATCGATGCCAACGATCCTCCGGAGCACGTCGCGCGACGCGAGTTTGCCGAAGAACTTGGCCCGAGCGCTTCGATTGGTCCACTCCTGCCGCTGGGAGAAGTCCGACAGCGGGGAGGCAAGCGCGTCATCGCATTCGCCGGCGAGGGCCATTTTGACCCGGCCGCGCTGACCAGCAATACCTTCGATATCGAATGGCCGCCCCGAAGCGGTCGACGGCAGAGTTTTCCCGAGGTCGACCGCGCGGATTGGTTCGATATCGAGCTCGCGCGGACCAAGTTACTGTCTGCTCAGGTAGAATTTCTCGACCGTCTTTTGGCGATCGAGTTTGAGGGCACCGGGAAATGATGTTCAGGATTGGAATCATTTCAGATACGCATGGTCTGTTGAGGCCCGAGGCGGAACGAGGGCTGACGGGCGTCGATCACATCATCCATGCCGGCGACATCGGACGCCCCGAGATTGTCGACACGCTTCGCCATATCGCGCCCGTCACGGCCATTCGTGGAAACGTGGACAATGGCGCGTGGGCCCGCCAATACCCCGAGACGAAACTCGTAAGCCTGGCCGGAAAGTCGATCTACGTTCTGCACGACTTGAAGACCCTGAAGACCGATCCCGGCGCCGGCATCGATGTCATCGTCTCCGGTCATTCCCACGTGCCGAAGATCGACACGGTCGGTGGCGTTCTCTACCTGAATCCCGGCAGCGCGGGACCGCGGCGCTTCAAGCTGCCGATCACGCTTGCGACCCTCGAAATCACGCCTGACGGTGTGCGACCGGAAATCCACGACCTTGGAGGCGACTAAGTGCCGAAGGAAATTCACAGCGGAGGAGGTGAATGCCTAATTCGCTCCGTTTGCCGGTTGGGCGCGAAGGGAAGCGCTATTTGCGCGGACGTTCTCGCTCGCGCACCACATCCTTCGCCCGCTTGTCGGACCGGAGCCCGAGGTAGACGGGCTGGCGCAGTTCGCCCTTGGTCGTCCACTCCGCGAATTTGACCTCGGCAACCAACGATGGCTTGACCCAGGTCGTGGCGGCCTCGTCCTTCACTTTGGAAGGGAAGGGTGAATTTGAGGCCGTCAGCTTCATGAGCTTGGCATGGATGTCCTCCAGGACCTTGTGGCTGAAGCCAGTGCCGACATGTCCGATGTAGTGCCATGCGTCGTCCTCCCGCACGGCGAGGACCAGGGCGCCGAAGAACGGCCTGGTGCGCCTGGGCGCCGTGAAGCCCGCGATCACCACTTCCTGTCGCTTTGCCGTCTTGATCTTCAGCCAATCCGGGGTCCGACTTCCGGACCCATACGCGCTGTCGGCGCGCTTCGCCATGATGCCTTCGAGACCCTTCCGCTCGGCCTCGGCGAAGAATTTTGTGCCGTTCGCTTTACGGTGAGAGCTGAAGGCGATCAGCTTGTCGCGCGGCAGAATCGCCTTGAGCCGCTTCTTGCGCTCTAGGAGAGGCTGCTTGCGCAAGTCCACTGCGTTCTCGATCATGAGATCGAAGGCGCAATACAGGAGCTTTGCTTCATGGCGCAGCGCGTTTTGAAGCAGCTGGAAATGTGAGACGCCGTCTTGTCCGATCGCAACGAGTTCTCCGTCGATCACGGCGTCGCCCTTCACGCCCTCCAGCGCTTTGGCGACCTCGATATAGCTGCGGCTGATGATCTTGCCGTTGCGGCTGTAGAGCGCAACCTTGCCCCGCCGGATTTCCGCGATCATCCGGAAGCCATCGTACTTGTCCTCGAAAACCCAGCCGGGATCGTCGAACGGCGCGTCGGTGAGCGTGGCGAGCATCGGCTGCAAGCGCTTGGGCAGGGTCGACGTCCGGCTCATCAAGGGCCAATCCTTCAGAGCGTGTTGCGTATTGCAGGGACGTCCTTCAAGAATGAGGGAACGCTCAAAGCCTAGGCATGTTCCGTCAGGCAGCAAGTCGTAGGCTGCAGGACATCAACTATCCGGCGGGAAGGTCTAGCCAGACCGATGACAAGAAAACTGAAAACCTACCAGACTTCGCTGGGCTTCTTCGATCTGGCGATAGCCGTACCTTCCATGAAAGCGGCGCTCGAAGCGTGGGGCGCAGACAGCAATCTCTTTCATCAGGGCGCGGCCAAGGAAAGCGATGATCCGGACGTCATCGCCGCAACCATGGCGAAGCCTGGCGTCGTGCTTAGGCGTCCGGTCGGATCCGACGGATCTTTCAAAGAGCATGCCGAACTGCCCACCGATCTTGGCGACGGCCGGCCAACGAAAGCCGCCCGCAAGCCGAAAGGCTCAAAGGCGAACAAGCGGTCCTCTCGCCCTGTCGACAAGGCTGCGGAGCGGAGGGCCGCTCTCGCCTACGAACGGGAGCAGAGGCGCCGCGAGCTTGAACGGGCCAAGGAAGAGGCCGCCAGGCAGAAGGAGCGCGAACGCCGTCAGCAGGCGGTCGACAAGGCGCAGGCTACGTTGGACAAGGCCGAGCAGGAGCACGCGAAACAGGCCGCGGCCATCCAAGCCGAGGTCGAGGCTCTCGAGAAGAGGTCGCAGGCCGAAGAAACCCGCTGGGATAAGGAGAAGGCGCGATTGGAAGCTGTACTACGGCGGCACGGGGCTAGATAGCGAGCCTGTGGCACCCACGCGTGAAGGCCCGCGGTCCCCTTTAGTGTTCATCGGTCGGGATCTGTACGTGCGCTGTGGCTTGATTCACCGCGGCGCGGTTGCGTCGGTCCTCAGGAGCGAGCTCCATGACGGCCTGATGCAACTCGGCCGGAATCGTCAGCGAACTTTCCGGTGGCTTGTCCGCCCATTGCTAAAAGCGATCGAATGCATCCATCACAGGTCTTGCCGCAGGCCCCGGAAGAACGGGTGCCTGACCTTTCCCTCGGCCGACTTCGCGCGATACTCGATCTCGGCCAGAAGCTTGGGTTCAACCCAGATGCCCTTGTGGTTGATGCGCTTGGCATAGGGCTGGGTCTTTCGGATCAGGGGTTTAAGCCGCTTCTGCAGATCGGCGGCCGAGACCTTGTCGAAGCCGTGGTCGACTTTGCCAGCGTAGACCAGATCGTCGCCCTTGCGCCGGCCCACATAGAGCCCGTCCCGCTTCGTGCCATCGAGTGCGAAACCGGCAATGGTCAGCGTCTCCCGCTGCACGCAGGTCTTCTTGACCCAGTCGTTCGTGCGTCCCTTCGGATAGGCGCTGTCCCGTACCTTAGAGACCACGCCTTCGAGGCCGAGCTTGCAGGCGTGCGCGAACATCTCGCGGCCGTTTATGTCGAAACTTTCGCTGAACTGGATGTCGGTGCCATTCAGGATCTTCTTGAGTTCGGCCTTGCGCTGAAACAGCGGTAGTTTCCGAATATCGCGGCCGTTCAGATAGATTAGATCGAAGGCCACAAGCACGATGCTCTTCGACTTGCCCTTGAGTTCGTTCTGCAGGACCGAGAAATCGGTCGTGCCGTCGGCGGCCGGTACCACGATTTCGCCGTCCACCACGGCCGAGGTCGCCTTGATCCGCCAGGCATCGTGGGCGACTTTCTTGAGACGATGCGTCCAATCGTGGCCACGGCGGGTGAAGATCGTCGCCGCCTCGTTGGCCAGTTGGACCTGAACGCGATAGCCGTCGAACTTGATTTCGTGGATCCAGCGTTCTCCGGACGGCACCTTCTCGATCGAGGTGGCCAAGGCCGGTTCGATGAAGCCGGGGAAGGGCGCCTTGACGCCGATGGCAGCCGGTTTTCGACGCTGAAACGCCACTGGACAACTCCACGCTACAGCCGATTCAAATTGGCACAGTTCGAATCGTTCCGGAACCTGCGAATCCCAATCGCGTTGCTTCGACGTCGCAACAGGAGGATTCCATGGCGGTAGCGAAGAAGACGAAGACGGCGCGCGGCCGAAAGCAGGACCGAGCACGGGTGGCCGGCGGGCAGGACTACGAAGTACGGTACGAGGCGAAAAAGACCGGAAAGTCCGCACCGGCGGTGAAAAAGGTCGTCAGGAAGGTCGGCAACGCGCGCAAGCGCGTCGAGAAACGGCTGGGCCGCTGAATCGGAGCCAGGTCGGCGTCGAGGCCCGGCGCCGGTCCTTCTAGTCAGGAGGGCATTCCGGGCAGGTATCGCCGATCGAATTCAGCACGTCGCGAATCTCGTCCGCCGCTGCATCGGGGGAGACGCCTGCTGGCGGATCTTCACGGGCGATATTGAAGGCCCGCTCCCGGGCATGCGGGTCGGCGCGGTCCTGCATCCAGCCGTGCTCCTCGCACTCGCGGATGGCGCGAGCTTCCTGGAGCACCTGGATCGCCCAGCCGCGCATCGTCCGGACTGCTGGCCTTCGTTCACTCGTCATCAGCATAGGAATCGCTCCTGATACGGCGAATCGATTTGTCTGTCATTCGTTCCGGCTGCTACCACATGACTGGGATTCGCAATCGTGAGAACTCAGGGTTTGGAGTGAAAAGCCCCCACCCAGCTCTTCCTTTCCGTTCGTGCGCATCCGGCAAGTGCCGGACCGGGCTCTCGTTGAACCGAGCCGCGCAGCGTCTCGGCCGTCCGGCTTCGATCCCTCGCGCAGAATAATGTGTCGCTCGCCGGAGGCACTCGCTCGCGGGCCCCCGCCGTCATTGCATGCCGGCGTCGCTATCACTGTCCCGCGCTCGGGTGCCTTCCTAGACCGGTCTCGCGACTGCACTCGGTCCCGGGTCCCGCCGCTACGCGTCGGCGCTATGCTGACCCTCCTGCGGGTGCCTCTTTTTCTATCGGGCACGGCTTGCACCAGCCAACATGTCCCGTCCTCTCGCTCTAAGGGGCTCCGCCCCTCGCGCGCGCCAGGGTAAAGCGCCGGTCTGCCGGCGCCAACCCGAGCGGTCTCCCCGGTCTTCCGCGCTTTGTCAGAATCTCAACACTGGAAATCCAGGCACGCGCTTGTGCAGACCCGCTCTTCGAGCGGCCCTTTCGGGCGGGCGATTCCCCTCCGCTCGGGTCGCCCTGGCACTTGCTACCCCTGGTCTCGCCGACGGGCAGGGGCGCAGGCGCGGAGTGCGCCCTGCACCCATGAAAGCAAAAGGAGATCAATCATGTCGGCCAAGCACGTTGAACAACTCCCCGAGAACGGAACGCAAATTCTCATTCCGCTCAACAAGCTCAAGAAGTCCCCGAGGAATGCGCGCAAGACGCCGCACAGCGATGCGGCGATCGAGGCCTATGCGGCGAGCATCGCCGCCAAGGGCATTTTGCAAAATCTGGTCGTTGAACCGGAGGTCGACGGAGAGGGGGCGGCCACGGGGCTCTATTTCGTGACCATCGGCGAGGGCAGGCGGCTCGCCCAGCTACTGCGGGTGAAGCGGAAGGAGATCAAGAAGACCGAACCCATCCGCTGCATCGTGGATACCGCGAACGATCCGCACGAGATCAGCCTTGACGAAAATGTCACCCGGGAAAACATGCATCCCGCCGACCAGTTCGAGGCCTTCAAGAAATTAGCGGAAGAGCGCGGCTTCGGCGCGGAAGAAATCGCCGCCCGCTTCGGCGTGACGCCCCATGTGGTGCGGCAACGCCTCCGGTTGGGCGCGGTCTCTCCGAAACTGATGCAGGTCTACCGCGACGGCGATCTGGCCCTTGAGCAGTTGATGGCCTTTGCCATCACGGATGACCACGCGCGGCAGGAAGGTGTTTATGAGCGGCTGTCCTATAACCGCGACGCCAGCACCATCCGTCGCATGCTCACCGAAACCCATGTGGCCGCCACCGACCGCCGTGCCCGCTTTGTCGGTATCGAAGCGTATACCGAAGCAGGGGGCTCGATCCTTCGCGATCTCTTCACCGAGGATCGCGGCGGCTATCTGGAAGACGTGGCCCTGCTTGATCTGCTGGTGACCGCAAAGCTTGGCCGCGAAGCCGATGCGGTGCGGGCGGCCGAGGGATGGAAATGGACGGAGGCCTATCTCGATTTCCCGCATGCCCACGGCATGCGGCGGACCTATCCGCATCCGGTCGAGCTTTCGGCGAAAGACAAGTCCGCCCTTGAGGTGGCACAGACCGAATTCGACCGCCTCACCGAACGGCACCAGACGGCCGATGAACTTCCTGATGATGTGGACGCCCGGTTCGGCGAGCTTGAGGTCGAGATCGAGCGGTTAGAAGCCAAACGGCAGGCGTACGACCCCGATGACGTCGCGCGTGGCGGTGCATTCGTGATCCTCAATCACGACGGTGCCGTCCGGATCGAACGCGGTTTCATCCGGCCCGCGGACGAAAAGCCGCAATCCGAAACGGAGCAAACTGCGGGAGCCTCGGCGGTCGTCGATCCGGAGGGAGCGGGTGACCAGGCATTGCAAGATGAGAGCGATGAGGGGGCAGCTGCCTCCGACGAGGAAGAGGACGACCGCCCGCTGTCCGACATTCTCGTTCGGGACCTCACCGCACATCGCACCTTGGGATTGCGCCTCAATCTGAGCGAACAGCCCGAAACCGCGATCCTGGCAGGGACGCATGCGCTCGCGGCGCAAATCTTCTATCTCGGTGCGGATGCGCATGTCGTCGGCATCCAGCTGGCCAAGACGGATTTGGCTGGGCATGCGGAAGGGATCGAGGATACACCGGCCGGCAAGGCCTGGGCGGATCGTCATGCCAATTGGGCAAGGCAGATGCCCCGGGATGTCACTGGTCTTTGGACTTTCGTGGCCGAACTCGACCATGATAGCCGCATGGCCTTCTTTGCGCATTGCACCGCATTGACCGTCAATGCGGTTCAGCTGCCGTGGGAGCGGCGGCCGCACGCGATGGCAACAGCCGACCGGCTGGCGGAAGCCGTGTCTCTCGACATGACCGGATACTGGCGGCCGACGGTGCGCAGTTATCTGAGTCGCGTCACCAAGACGCGTATTCTGGAGGCGGTTTGCGAAGGCGTGAGCGTTGAGGCGGCCGAGCGTATGGTGGATATGAAGAAGGTCGATATGGCGGAAGCCGCCGAACAGTTACTGGCCGCGACCGACTGGTTGCCGTCTTTGCTGAGGACGACCAAGCCCAAGGATCAGTCAGATGCGCCAAACGAGACGCAGAGCGGTGATGCGTATTCGCAAGCCGCAGAATGAGGATTGAGCCGGGGCCGCGCGAGCGGCCCCGGCCAGCTTTAAATTTCGGCCGCGCGCCTGACCGGCGCGCGGTCGCTTCTTTTTGCGCACAGCGGCTATCGAAGCATGGAAGGGCCGTCACGAGCCAGACTTCGATCACTCTGATCCACGCCGTCAGCGGCAGCCGAAGGTCACTGCTCTGTCGTGCTCGCCAGTCAGCAGCAGGTGATAAGGCCGGCAGCTTTGATCGGTGTTGACCGGAGTATCGAGGTCGCTGCCTGACGGATCATTCCAAGCACACCTTCGCCCCCGTACGCGGGAGTGCGATCAGGATCGCTAGCGTTTGCCGGAACGCGCCGTTTTTGCCGTTGATGCGCTGGTGTCAGCAGGTGCCCGATTGATCCGGCTGTGTCCTTGTGCTGCGTCGATGTCGGCCGCCATGGTGGTCTCCGTCAGTTCATTCATGGCGCGTCCAACGCAACCTCGAATGGGCTGATCAGGCCCGAGGGCCGGCAAGAGCCTCGATCGCCTTCCCGCAATGGCTGCGCCTGCTTTTTTCCCCTGCCGCGAAGTGGCGGCATTCCTCGCGGAAGACAAAAAAGCAGGCTATCGCCGTCCTCCGCTTCGCTGCGGGCCTGAAGGCTGCGGGCCGATCGCTCCCCGGGCCAAGGATCGCCATCGAGGCTGCGATGGGCGCGGCCCGAGCAACAAACGGAGACCACAATGGCTACCATCGGCACCTTCACCGCTTCGGACAATGGCTACATCGGTTCGATCAAGACGCTGACCCTGAACGTCAAGGCAAAGTTCGCGGCATCCGAGAAGGACAACGACAAGGCGCCCGACTACCGCATCTTCGCCGGTACGACCGAGCTCGGTGCCGCCTGGAAGAAGACCGCCCGCGAGACCGATCGCGAATACCTCTCGGTCAAGCTCGACGATCCGACCTTCCCGGCCCCGATCTACGCCTCGCTGGTGAAGGTCGAAAGCGACGAGGGCTTCGCCCTGATCTGGTCCCGCCGCAACAGCGACTGATCCCGTGGGATCTTCAGCCCCGCCTCCTCGGAGGCGGGGCTTTTTTGCATTTCTTGCGCCCATTTGCAGGAAGAAAAGCATTTTTTCTTTGAGGAGATTGCTAAGGGCTCCGCCCTCGCGCTGGCAAGGGTGAAGCACGCTTCGCGTGCCGGCCGGAGCGGTATCCCCGGTCTTCCGCGCAAAGAATCTTCATGACGACGATGTCGTCAGGCGCGTGCAGACGCGCGCTTCCGCGCGCCCTTGTCAGGCGGGTGATCCCCCTCCACTCCGGCCGCCCTTGCCCTTGCTACCCCAGGTCTCGCCGACGGGCAGGGTTGCAGCGCAGCGCTGCGCTTCAACCTCAGCCCATAGGAGAATGACCATGAACATGATGACTTTGTCAGAAGGCCAACAGCCTGCTTCCGGCGGTTTTCGCGTGGACGTATCGCGCGGCCAGCGGATCGGCCGCGTGTCGTCCGAGTGGTTTGCGCGACCGGATGACGAGCGGTATTTGAACCTGCCGGACCTGTATGAGGCAGTGCGCGGACGAGCCGAACGCGCGCAGGCACGGAAGGTGGAAAGCCGGACCATCCGAGTGGAGGCGAGCCGGGACAATGCCGAGCGGCTGGCCCTCACTGTGTCGGGACGTGACGAGCCGGTGGCGCCGACCCATTGGAGCTTTGGTCAGTTGTGCACGCTGGTCGGTGCGCCAACATCCTACCTGCGGCAGCTTCCCGCAGCCCTATCCGCCATTAACCTGCAACACGGCTTGCTGTGGCATCGCGCCGAGCTCGTGAAAACCTTGGAGACCGACAACGGACGCGTTGAGCTTCGTGCCGTCACCGGGCCGGACTATGGCCGTATCTGGGATCATGAGTTGGTCGCGGCCGTCATGAAGATCGCCGGCAATGGCACGGGTGACACGCGTTGGAAGGTCCCGGGCGTGATGGACTGGGCGACCATGACCCACAATCCCTTTGTGGACGTGACCAAGGACACGACCACGCTCTACGCTAGTGACCGCGACGTGTTCCTGTTTCTGGTCGACGACACCAATCCGATCGAGGCGGGACGTCTGCCGGATGGATCACCGGATTTGTATTTCCGGGGGTTCTATTGCTGGAACAGCGAGGTGGGGAGCAAGACGCTTGGGATTGCGAGCTTCTATCTTCGCGCCGTCTGCATGAATCGCAACTTGTGGGGTGTCGAGAATTTCGAGGAGATCACCATCCGACATTCCAAATTTGCCGCACAACGCTTTGCGCATGAAGCTGCGCCAGCGCTGACGAGCTTTGCCAACTCGTCACCCGCGCCATTCGTCGCCGGCATTAAGGCGGCGCGGGAGCGGATCGTTGCCCGCACTGACGAGGACCGGGAGACCTTCCTCCGGAAAGGCGGGTTTTCCAAATCCGAGGCCTCGAAGATCATTGAAACTGTTCTGGGCGAGGAAAACCGCAAGCCGGAGAGCATCTTCGACTTCGTGCAGGGCATTACCGCATTTGCTCGTGGCAAGGCTCATCAGGACGCGCGCCTTGAACTAGAAGGCAAGGCAAAGCGCTTGATGGAGCGTGCAATCTGACACTGTAAGCCGCGCAATCGGGAACGGTTGCGCGGCTTCCCTCAATGCCTGATGCGCCGCCGGGGGGGGGGGGGGGGCCCGGGGGGGGGGGGGGGGGGGGGGGGGGGGGGGGGGGGGGGGGGGGGGGGGGGGGGCGCGGCGGGGGCGGGGGGG
>NZ_JBVVPR010000069.1:0-894 GCF_055811835.1 Bradyrhizobium sp. WSM4874 | reverse complement strand
CCCTCTCGCGCCGGGGGGGGGGGGCCCCCAAAATCCCCCCCCCCCCCCCCCCCCCCCCCCCCCCGGGCGGGGGGGGGGGGCGGGGGGCGCCCGCGTCCTGCGCGAGCCGGGCCTCCGGCCCGGCTCGCGAAGTCAGGCTCTACGATTGTTGAAAATGGATTCCCACGAGCCGATCACTTCCGCTTAGCGGGCTTTGATCGCTCGGCTCGCGCCTCGTCATCTGGGAGAACGAGATCGACGTGGCTGACGCCCAACGTGCTGGCGAGTTCAAATAGAGTTACGACAGTTGGATTGCGCCGGCCGCGCTCCAGGTCACTGATATATTGCTGCGTGAAGCCGGACGCTTCGGCGAATTTCTCCTGCGTGAAGCGCTTCTGCTTCCGCAGTCTTGCGAAATTCCGACCGACCAACTTGCGCATGTCCATCGGCGCAAGTTGCGGCTTTACATACTATGAGGTTTATCTCCTATAATATGTATTCAACTATCACGTGCTGGCCCCATCGGCGGAATACGGCTAAATTTGGACGCGTTCACCACTCTGGCGGCCAAGCGTCTAGAATCGTTGTAAGTGGATTGGAAGCCATGAAGAAGCCGCCGCTCGATCCCGACATTGCGGACGTTGCCCCCTCGGATCCGAAGCTAACGCCGTATGACGAGCAGCATGTCGTCACGTACATTCGCATTCTGCAGGCGGAGCGTGAGGGGGCGGACTGGCGTGAGGTAACTCGAATCGTCTTACATCTCGATCCAGAGCGAGAGCCGGACCGTGCACGGACCGCATATCAGAGTCATCTTGCACGCGCCAAATGGGTGACCGAGCAGGGACGTCTTTTACGTGGCGCCGGCTCAAAATAGAAAAAATCGCCGACTAGAGGCGCGCAGCTGGAATGCTT
>NZ_JBVVPR010000068.1:0-26890 GCF_055811835.1 Bradyrhizobium sp. WSM4874 | reverse complement strand
TGCCCCGTTATTGCCGCGCCCGCCAACCAAACCATTTATCTTCCCGGGGCGCCCCCGGGTTTGGCTGGGGGGCGCCCCAAATGACGAGGTGGAGAGAGTGAGCCATACTCTCCGTGTCATCGCCCGGCTTGACCGGGCGATCCAGTATTCCAGAGGCGGTTATGATTGAGTCGAGAAGCCGCGGCGTACTGGATTCCCCGCCTTCGCGGGGAATGACACCGGAAGGTGGGGCGGCAGCGGAGTGCGCTCGAACCTACACTTCTCTCCGGCTCAGGAACGCCAGCCGCTCGAACAGATGCACGTCCTGCTCGTTCTTGAGCAGCGCGCCGTGCAGCGGCGGAATGAGTTTGCGCGGATCGCGCTCGCGCAACTGCTCGACGCTCATGTCTTCGTTGAGCAGCAGCTTGAGCCAGTCGAGCAGCTCCGAGGTCGACGGCTTCTTCTTCAAGCCGGGCACCTCGCGGACCTCGAAGAAGATGCGCAAGGCTTCCTCGACCAGCCGCTTCTTGATGCCGGGGAAGTGGACATCGACGATCCGGGTCATGGTATCGGCGTCGGGGAACTTGATGTAGTGGAAGAAACAGCGGCGCAGGAACGCGTCCGGCAGCTCCTTCTCGTTGTTGGAGGTGATCATCATGATCGGGCGCTGCTTGGCCTTGATGGTCTCACCGGTCTCGTAGACATGGAATTCCATGCGGTCGAGTTCGAGCAAAAGATCGTTCGGGAATTCGATGTCGGCCTTGTCGATCTCGTCGATCAGCAGCACCGGGCGCTGCTCGGCGGTGAAGGCATCCCACAGCTTGCCGCGCTTGATGTAGTTCTTGATGTCGGACACGCGCGCATCGCCGAGCTGGCTGTCGCGCAGGCGCGACACCGCGTCGTATTCGTAAAGGCCTTGCTGTGCCTTGGTGGTGGACTTGATGTGCCAGGTCAGAAGCGGGGCGCTCAGCGCCTTCGCCACTTCCTCCGCCAGCACCGTCTTGCCGGTGCCGGGCTCGCCCTTGATGAGCAGCGGGCGCTCCAGCACGATCGAGGCATTGACCGCGACCTTGAGATCGTCGGTCGCAACGTAGTCCTTAGTGCCGGTAAATTTCATCGTGCGTCCTTGTTGGTCGTCGTCCCAGGGATTCCAGTTTCGGCCCCCTGGTCCAACAAACGGAACGGCCGCGCGTGGCGGCCGTTCCTGGTTCAGTCAGGCTTTCAGACCCGTTTTATCAGCGAAAGGATGACGAGCACAATCACCGCGCCGATCGTGGCATCCACGATGGCCCCGACCGTGCCGGTTGCGAGCTGGATATGCAGCTGAGGCAGAATCCAGCTGGCCACAAGTGCACCGATGATGCCGACGACGATGTTGCCGATCAGCCCAAATCCCGCCCCATGGACAATCTTGCCGGCAAGCCAGCCTGCGATCGCGCCAATGATCAGCGCTGCGAGAATTCCCATTGCAAACGTCCCCAAAACAACCCCGTGAGACCGCCAATTCTAGAGCAAAAAGCCTCCCGGTCCAGCGCAGAGCGATGGCCTCCGCCCCTTGACGTTCGCCGCCCGACGGGCAATCTGTCACCCATGTTCCTGCAATTCTTCACTTCTCTGCGCGATGCGCAGGTCCCCGTGACGCTGCGCGAATACCTCACGCTGATGGAGGCGCTCGACGCTGACCTCGCGGACTACTCGGTCGAGAATTTCTACTATCTCTCGCGCACCTCGCTGGTGAAGGACGAGCGCAACCTCGACAAGTTCGACCGCGTCTTCGGCACCGTCTTCAAGGGGCTGGAAAGCCTGCTCGACGCCATGGAGGGGGCCGAGATCCCCGAGGAGTGGCTGAAGAAGCTCGCCGAGAAATACCTGACGGACGAAGAGAAGAAGCAGATCGAGGCCATGGGCTGGGACAAGCTCATGGAGACCCTGAAGAAGCGCCTCGAGGAGCAGAAGGGTCGACACCAGGGCGGCTCGAAATGGATTGGCACCGCCGGCACCTCGCCGTTCGGCGCCCATGGCTACAATCCCGAAGGCATTCGCATCGGCCAGGACAAGAACCGCAACAACCGCGCCGTGAAGGTGTGGGACAAGCGCGAGTTCAAAGATCTCGACGGCAATGTCGAGCTCGGCATCCGCAACATCAAAGTGGCGCTGCGCCGCCTGCGCAAGTTCGCGCGCACCGGCGCGCCTGACGAGCTCGATCTCGATACCACCATCCGCGAGACCGCCAATCACGGCTATCTCGACGTGCACTTGCGCCCCGAGCGCCGCAACGCGGTGAAGCTGCTGGTGTTCTTCGATATCGGCGGCTCGATGGACGCGCATATCGAGCAGGTCGAGGAGTTGTTCTCGGCTGCGAAGAGCGAGTTCAAGCACATGGAGTATTTCTACTTCCACAACTGCCTCTATGAAGGCGTGTGGAAGCAGAACAAGCGCCGCTTCACCGACCGCACCCCGACCTGGGACGTGCTGCATAAATACCCGCACGACTACAAGATCGTGTTCGTCGGCGACGCATCGATGTCGCCCTACGAGATCATGGTGCCCGGCGGCTCGGTCGAGCACGTCAACGAGGAGCCCGGCTCGGTCTGGCTCGACCGCATCATCCGCACCTATCCGCATTCGGTGTGGCTCAACCCTGTGCAGCAGAAGCACTGGGACTATTCGGAATCCACCACGATCATCAAACGCATCTTCGCCAACCGCATGTATCCGATCACGATCGAAGGGCTCGAGGGTGCGATGAAGGAATTGACGCACTAGCTGATGACGAGGCGATGGGACCGTGCTCCCTCCCCGCTTGCGGGGGAGGGGCGGGGAGAGGGTCTCTCCACGAGCGACGGCCCCCAAGAGGAGAGAGCCCTCACCCGCGTCGCTCCGCTCCGCGACCTCTCCCGCAAGCGGGAGAGGTGACCACCGCCTCCGGCAGATCGCCTAGGATCGGCGACAGAACAAGAGGGAGAACCACATGCCCCAGACCATCACCCGCGGCATCAAGGCGCTGATCGACGAGGCCAATGCCGAGATCGAGACGCTCACCGCCAAGGACGCCATCGAGATCTCCAAGAACGGTGACGTCGTCATCGTCGACATCCGCGATCCCCGCGAGATCGAGCGCGACGGCCGCATCCCCGGCGCGTTCGCCTGCACCCGCGGCATGCTCGAATTCTGGATCGATCCGCAGAGCCCTTACGCGAAGCCGGTGTTCCAGGAGGACAAGAAGTTCGTCTTCCATTGCGCCGGCGGCTTGCGCTCTGCGCTCGCCGCCAAGACCGCGCAGGACATGGGCCTCAAGCCCGTCGCCCACATCGCCGGCGGCTACGCCGCCTGGCGCGACGCCGGCGGCCCGGTGGAGCAGTGGGAGCCGAAGAAGAAGGGGTGAGGGTGCTGCGCTGCCGCTCCATTTCCGGCGTCATTCCCCGCGAAGGCGGGGAATCCAGTACGCCGCGGCTTCTCGGCTCAATCACAATCGTCTCTGGAATACTGGATCGCCGGGTCCTAGTGCGCAATTGCGCACTGGCCGGGCGATGACAGCGGAGTTGGATGCGCACTGCTTCAACCTCGCTCACGTTGCGCTCGCCCGGAATGACAAGAAAGACCTCGCATGATCACCGATCCCCTCGTCTCCACCGAATGGCTCGCCGCCCACATCAACGACGCCAACGTCAAGGTGCTTGACGCCAGCTTCAAACTACCCGGCGTGCTGCCATTGCCGAAGGATGACTATCTCGCCGCGCATCTGCCGGGCGCGGTGTTCTTCGATGTCGATGCGGTCTCGGACCATTCCAACCCGCTGCCGCACATGTATCCGACCGCCGAGCAGTTCGGTCGCGACGCAGGCCAACTCGGTATCTCCAATGCCGACACCGTCGTGATCTATGATGCCGGCGGCTGGGTCGCTGCTCCCCGCGCGTGGTGGATGTTCCTGGCTTTCGGCCATGGCAATGTGCGCATCCTCAATGGCGGCCTGAAGAAGTGGCGCGCCGAGGGGCGTCCGGTCGAGAGCGGCGAGGTCAAGCCGAAGCCCGCGACATTCAAGGCGAGCTACGATTCAAAGCGCGTGCGCAGCATGCAGCAACTGATCGCCAACGTCGAAAGCCGTGCCGAGCAGGTGATCGACGCGCGCGCCGCCGACCGGTTCGAGGGCCGGGCGCCGGAGCCGCGCGCGGGCATCCGCTCCGGCCATATCCCCGGTGCGCGCAACGTGCCCTACAATCTCCTGTTCGATGCCGCGACTGGCACGATGAAGCCGCTCGATGATCTCCGCGCCGCCTTCACCAACGCCGGCGTCAAGCTCGATGCGCCGATCGTGACGAGCTGCGGCTCCGGGGTCTCTGCCGGCGTGCTGACGCTGGCGCTTTATCGCCTCGGCATCACCGACACCGCGCTCTACGACGGCTCGTGGTCGGAATGGGGCCAGGAAAAGGGACCGCCGATCGCAACCGGCCCGGCGTAACCTTACTGACGTGCGCGCGTCGTCGTTGCGGCGAGCGTGGGTTGCGGCTGCCCGAACGGATCGAGCTGCTGAACCGGCGGCGGCGGACGCCGGACGATGCGGCGGCGCTTCTTCACCCGATGCGCCCGCGGCTTGGTCGCCTTGCTCTCCGGCGAACTGCTGTCGGCCTTAGAGTCGGCCTTGGCCTTCGCAGGCGGATCTTTCCAGGCCGTGGTCGCCGGGTCGTTCAATGCGGCGAACTTCGCGCTCGCCATGTCGAACGTGGACGAAGCAGAGGCTCCGCTGGGGGCGGTAGGTGCTGGTTTGCTCGTGAGAGCGATCGAAACGGGCTTGGTCTCGGCGATGGAGGCGCTGGCGTCGGCCGGAGTAAGCGTGTTGCTTGAGGCCGGCGCCGCGGCGTCCACCGTCGTCTCGGCCTTGGTCTCCGCATTGGCCGGTTCGCCCGGCACGTCAGCCGGAGCTGCAACGACCTGCGGCGGCTGACCGTCAGTCGCGGTCGTCAGCGCGACGACCGGCTCGGGCTCGTTCGCCGGCAATCCGATCGTCGGCACCTGGTCACGCAGCGACGGCGTCGGATCGGTGGCTGCTTCCGGCTCTGCGCGCAGGACCGCGAGCACGGGCTGGGCCGGCTCAGGAGCTTGTGCAAACACCTGCTCCTGCGGACCATTCCGCCAGGAGGGGTTGCTGACATACTGCTCGTGGCTGGCCCGCAGCAGCGCGGCGGCGCCCAGGCCGAATACCAGGATGGAAGCTGACAGCAGGATCGCGGCAAACAGGAAGCGAAAGCCGGGAAGCATCGAGGGATTGCGAATTTCCGCCCCGGCGGCGAAGTGGCCAGGGCCCATGAGCCATCTGAACGCGGTGACGGTACTGCTTGCCGCGTTCGCCACGCGGGGATCGAAGCTCAAAGCGGGGGCGAATCAGGCTGATTCGAACATACCGCAACGATTCCCCGCCGTTCCGTAAAAAACGGAGCCGGCGACTCCGGCAATCTCAGTCGTGGGCTGATTTTCGTCCCGTGATGCAAGGAGGCAACGGTAGTCTTGCGGATCACAAATCGGCAAATCAGGCACAAATCCGCCTGCAATGTCTTGAATGTGCCGCTATCTTCGGTCATCTGGCCGTTAACGGTCCGGACGGGGCCCGGGGACTATACAAGAGCGATGATGATCAAACATTTTCTGACGATATGCGCTGCCGCAACAGTCGCTGCGGCGGGAACCTCGCTCGCGCAGGCCCAAAGCTATCCGGTCCAGCAGGCGCCGAGCTATGGCGCGCCGGCCGAATATCGGCCCGGCGACCGCGCGCCGAACTTCGACGCTATGGACGATGAAGACGATTCGATGCCGCAGGCGGCGCTGCCGCCGCCCGGCCCGGATCCGCGCTACTACGGTCGTCCAGCCGGCGCTCCCCCGGTGTATTCCGCCGCGCCGCCGCAGGGTCCGGTGATGTCGCCCGATGATCCCCGTTATGGCCGTCCCGCAGGCGCCCCCGTGTACTCGGCCGCGCCGCCGCAGGGTCCCGTGACGTCGCCCGACGATCCGCGCTACGGCCGCCCCGCCGGCCCGCCTGCGGTGATCTACGCCGATCGTCCGGGTCAGGCGCCCGGCAGTGACGGCCTGCGTCCGCCGGAGGCGGTCGGTGGTCCCGGCGCGACCGGAACGGTCCAGGCCGGTCAGCCGCCCGTTGGCGCCGACGGCCGGCCGATGGCGATCGCCTCGCTGCCGCCCGAAGAGCAGCCCGACGCCGCTCCGGCGCAGTTGCCGCAGAACCTGCGCCGTCAGGAGGTCTCGCTGGCGACCAAGGAGCCGGCCGGAACGCTCATCGTCGATACCCCGAATACCTACCTCTATTACGTGCTCGGCAACGGCCGTGCGATCCGCTACGGCGTCCGCGTCGGCCGCGACGGCTTCACCTGGACCGGCGTGCAGAAGATCACCCGCAAGGCCGAGTGGCCGGATTGGCATCCGCCGACCGAGATGATCGAGCGCCAGCCCTATCTGCCGCGCTTCATGGCCGGCGGTCCCGGCAATCCGCTCGGCGCCCGCGCGATGTATCTCGGCTCGACCGTCTACCGCATCCACGGCACCAACCAGCCCTCGACCATCGGCAAGTTCGTGTCCTCCGGCTGCATCGGCATGCTGAACGAGGACGTCTCCGACCTGTTCGATCGCGTCAAGGTCGGCACCCGCGTGGTGGTGATGCCGGGTGGTCCGCCGCCGGGAACTGCGACCGCATCCGCCGCGCCCGTGCCCGGCGCTGCCGGCCCCGCGCCAATGGCCGCGCAGGCCGGCCCGGTCGGAGGTACCCAGCCGACAGTGGTGCCGCCGCTGCCCGCGCCCGTCACCGTGCGCTGAACCGGCTTCCCAGGAATTGATCTGATACGGCGCGTGATCTTCGGTCACGCGCCGTCGTCATTTGACCCATGCGCATGTCTCGCTTGCGCATGCTTGAACGGCTCCGCACCTCGATTACGTCCGGGAGGATTGCAACGAATTGAGGAGCACAGGATGCGCATCTTTGTTGCGGGCGCGACTGGCGCGGTCGGTCAGTATCTTGTTCCGGCGCTGGTCGCCGGGGGTCATTCGGTGATCGGCACGACACGGAGTGCGGCGAAAACAGAGCTTGTGCGGCGATTGGGTGCGGAGCCGGTCGTCGCCGACGGCCTCGATGCCGACAGTATGCGCGCTGCGGTGATTGCGGCAAAGCCCGACGCCGTCATCCACCAGATGACAGATCTCGCGGCTGCTACGGACCTCCGGCATTTCGATCGCGCTTTCAAGCGAACCAACGAGCTCCGCACCCGCGGAACCGACATTCTGCTCAACGCCGCACGCGAGGCCGGCGCTAGGCGCTTCATCGCGCAAAGCTTCTGCGGCTGGACCTTCAGTCGCGCCGGGGGAACGGTGAAGATCGAGACCGATGAGCTCGATCCGCATCCGCCGCAAGAGCTGCGACGCACGCTGGAGGCAATCCGATATCTGGAGCGAAGCGTCACCGCTTCGACGACGCCGGAGGGCATCGTGCTGCGCTATGGATTCTTCTATGGACCGGGCACCGGAACGCTCTCGCCGGCGATGATTGACCAGCTGCGCCACCGGCGTGTGCCAGTGATCGGCGATGGCGGCGGCACGTGGTCGTTCATTCACACCGAAGATGCCGCCTCTGCCACGCTTGCCGCGCTCGAACGCGGGCGCTCCGGCAGCATCTACAATATCGTCGACGATCATCCGGCGCCGGTGAAGGATTGGTTGCCCGCGCTGGCCGAATTGCTTGGTGCCAAGCCGCCGCGTCACATTCCCGCCTGGCTCGGCCGCCTGCTTGCGGGCGAGCATATGGTTGCGATGATGACGGAGGTGCGCGGAGCCTCCAACGGCAAGGCAAAGCGCGAGCTCGGCTGGCTGCCGGCGCATGCCTCCTGGCGCGACGGCTTTGCCGATGCGGCACGGCAGCCCACCAGCCAGCGCTCGGCGGCCTGAGGCTTCAGGCCAGCTTCCGCGGCAGCTCGCCGCCCTTGGTGAAGGCGTCGATCGCCTCGACCATCTGGCCGTAATGGATGCGCAAGCCGTCCTCGGTGGCGTAGCCGAGATGCGGCGTCAGCACGAGATTGTCGAGCTTGCGGAAGGGATGATCCGTCGGCAGCGGCTCGACCGAGAACACGTCGATGCCGGCGCCTGCAATCCTCTTCTGCTGCAACGCCTCGAGCAGCGCCTGCTCGTCCACGATCGGCCCGCGCGCGGTGTTGACGAGGAAGGCCGTCGGCTTCATCCGCGCGAGATCGGCGGCCCCGACCAGCCCGCGCGAGCGCTCGCTCAGCACCACATGGATGCTGACGATATCGGCCTTGGCGAACAGCTCCTCCTTGGTGGCGTAGCCGACGCCGGCGTCCTTGCACTTCTCCGGGGTCAGGTTCGGGCTCCAGGCGATCACGTTCATTCCGAACGCCTTCGCAATGCCCGCCATCTTGCTGCCGAGCTTGCCGAGCCCGACGACGCCGAGCGTCAATCCCTCGATCTCGACGCCGGCAAAGGCCTGCCATGGCTCGCCCGCATGCATGCGCGCGTTCTCGCGGCCGATGCCGCGGGTCAGTTCCAGGATTAGGCCCATGGTGAGGGGCGCGGTCGGATCTCGTGAATATTGCGTGCCGCCGATGGTGACGCCGCGCGCCTTGGCGGCCTCCATGTCGATCGAGGCGTTGCGCATGCCTGAGGTCAGCAGCAGCTTCAGCTTCGGCAGGCTCTCGAAGAGGCTCTTGGGGAACGCGGTGCGTTCGCGCATCGCGCAGACGATCTCGAAATCGGCCAGCGCGCTCGCCGCGGCCTGCTCGGAGGCGAAGGGATGGCTGAACACGGTGACGTCGATGCGGTCGGACAGGCTTTGCCAATCGGCGACATCGAGGGCGAGGTTGAAATAGTCGTCGAGAATTGCACAGCGCAGCCGCGTCATCAGCGTTCTTCCATGGCGAGAGGTGGAACCAGGCCATGGTTGCGCGCAATCAGGACCGTGCGCAAGCCGTTCGCGTCTTCAAAAATCCGACAGGTGGTGAGGCTCAGAGGTCGCGGGGCTTGAGCCGGATCGGCGCATTCATGCCGTGCTTGGCGCGCCAGGCGGGGCCGGGGCCGCGCATGTAATGCAGTTCGGGCCGGTAGGGGTTGAAAGCGGTGGCGAAGAAGCGCTTCCAGAAGCCCTTGATCTCCGAGGCGAACGCGGAGGCACTGCCGGCTTCCGCCGGAACGGGAAGGGAATTGGTCTCGATCATGGCCATGACGCTGTCTCGCTGTGCTCCCGTTCATTCTGAGCGGGTGGCGCTGTTTCCGCGCGAAACCGAGCTTTGGCCTGATTTATTAAAAGATGGTTTCAATTGTCCGGATCGGCGGCGGGATGGTGTCCGTCCCGTATTCATCCGTGGTGAACGGAGGGAAAACATTGCCCTTTGGGGGCGGGATCGCTACATCGGCGGCAAGCAAATTTCCTCAAATCGAAGGTTTTCGGGACCGATGGCGCGCCAGTTCATCTATTTCATGCAGGGCCTGACCAAGAGCTACCCGACCCGGAAGGTGCTCGATAACATCCATCTGTCGTTCTACCCGGACGCCAAGATCGGCGTGCTCGGTGTCAACGGCTCGGGCAAGTCGACGCTGCTCAAGATCATGGCCGGCCTGGACAAGGAGTATAACGGCGAGGCCTGGGTCGCCCAAGGCGCCCGCGTCGGCTATCTCGAGCAGGAGCCGCATCTCGATCCGGCTCTCAGCGTGCGCGAGAACGTCATGCTGGGTGTCGCCAAGCAGAAGGCCATCCTCGATCGCTACAACGAACTGGCGATGAACTACTCCGAGGAGACCGCCGACGAGATGACCAAGCTGCAGGACGAGATCGAGGCCCAGGGCCTCTGGGATCTCGACAGCAAGGTCGACCAGGCCATGGACGCGCTGCGCTGTCCGCCCGACGATGCCGACGTGTCGAAACTCTCCGGCGGTGAGCGCCGCCGCGTCGCGCTATGCAAGCTGCTGCTCGATCAGCCCGAGCTCCTGCTGCTGGACGAACCGACCAACCATCTCGACGCGGAATCGGTGTCGTGGCTGGAAGGCCATCTGCGCAACTATCCCGGCGCGATCCTGATCGTCACCCATGACCGCTACTTCCTCGACAATGTCACGAGCTGGATTCTCGAGCTCGATCGCGGCAAGGGCATCCCTTACGAGGGCAATTACTCGTCCTGGCTGCAGCAGAAGCAGAAGCGGCTCGAGCAGGAGGGCCGCGAGGACGCTGCGCATCAGAAGACGCTGGCCCGCGAGCAGGAATGGATCGCATCCTCGCCGAAAGCCCGCCAGGCTAAATCCAAGGCGCGCTATCAGCGCTATGACGAACTGCTGAAACAGGCGAGCGAAAAGCAGACCCAGACCGCGCAGATCACGATTCCAGTGGCCGAGCGCCTAGGTCAGAACGTGGTCGACTTCGAAGGGCTCAGCAAGGGTTTCGGCGATCGCATGCTGATCGACGATCTCACTTTCAAGCTGCCGCCCGGCGGTATCGTCGGCGTGATCGGCGCCAACGGCGCCGGCAAGACCACGCTGTTCAGGATGATCACCAAGCAGGAACAGCCGGACAAGGGCACCATCACGGTCGGCGAGAGCGTTCATCTCGGTTACGTCGACCAGTCGCGCGACGCGCTCGACGGCAGCAAGAACGTGTGGGAGGAGATCTCCGGCGGCAACGAGCTGATCCTGCTCGGCAAGAGGGAAGTCAATTCGCGCGGCTATTGTTCGTCGTTCAACTTCAAGGGCGCCGACCAGCAAAAGAAAGTCGGCGCGCTCTCCGGCGGTGAACGCAACCGCGTGCACCTTGCGAAGATGCTGAAATCAGGCGCCAACGTTCTGCTGCTCGACGAGCCGACCAACGACCTCGACGTCGACACCTTGCGTGCGCTCGAAGAGGCGCTGGAGGATTTCGCCGGCTGCGCCGTCATCATCAGCCATGATCGCTGGTTCCTCGACCGCATCGCGACCCACATCCTGGCCTTCGAGGGCGACAGCCATGTCGAATGGTTCGAGGGCAACTTCCAGGACTACGAGAAGGACAAGATGCGCCGGCTCGGCCAGGACAGCATCATTCCGCATCGCGTGAAGTACAAGAAGCTGACGCGGTGATCTCAGCATGATGCGGCGGGTGCTCATAGCTGCGGTGATCGCTATCACCTGTGGCCTGTCGCCCGTCCGCGCCGCCGACGCCGCCTTCACCCAGTTCATCGCCTCGCAGTGGCCGGAGGCGGAGGCCGCCGGCGTGTCGCGCGCGACGTTCGAGCGAGAGACGCGCGGGCTCGAGCCTGATTACAAGCTGCCGGATCTCATTCTGCCGGGGCGCCCAGCGACCGGTGCGCCGTCGCAGGCCGAGTTCGTGCAGGTGCCGGCCGACTATGTCAGGGAAGCCTCGATCGCGCGGCTTGCGGGCGAGGGGCAGCGGCTGCTCCAAAAACATCGTCAGGCGCTGACCGAGATCGAGAAAAACTCCGGCGTGCCCGCCACCGTCATGCTGGCGATCTGGGGCCGCGAGACCGACTACGGCCGCTACACGCTGCCTTACGATCTCGTGCGCGTGCTGGCGACGCAGGCCTATGTCGGCCGCCGCAAGGACACCTATCGCAACGAGTTCATCCTCTCGCTGAAAATTCTCGGCGACGGCGTGGTGACACGCAAGGACATGCGCTCGTCCTGGGCCGGCGCGACCGGGCTCACGCAATTCCTGCCGTCCGAATATTACAAGCACGGCGTCGATTTCGACCGCGACGGCCGCATCGACATCTGGCATTCGGTGCCGGATGCGCTGGCCTCCGCCGCGCAGCAGCTCGTCAACAAGGGCTGGCAGAGCGGCGTGCGCTGGGCTTACGAGGTGCAGGCACCGGCCAAGGTCGATTGCACCGCCGGCGTGCCCGAGGTGACGAAGCCGATCGGCCAGTGGCTGCGCGAAGGCCTTGTGCCGGTGCGTGGACAAAAGCTCACTGCCGCCGAGCAGGCTCACCCGGCCTCGCTGTTGCAACCGGAAGGCATCTACGGCCCGTCCTTCCTGACCACGAAGAACTACTTCGTCATCAAGGAATACAATTTCTCCGATCTCTACGTGCTGTTCGTCGGCCATCTCGCCGACCGCATGACGAGCCCGCAACCGTTCGCGACGCCGTGGTCTGCCTCGAAGCAATTGCGAACCAAGGACGTCGAGGCGATGCAGCGCGGGCTCACGCGCGTCGGACTCTACAAGGATAAGATCGACGGCAAGGCCGGCATGCAGACGCGCGCTGCGCTGGGCGCCTACCAGAAGTCGGCAGGGCTCAAGGTCGATTGCTGGCCAAGCGAAGAGGTGCTGCGCTCAATCCAGGCGGCGCGATAGCTGCTGCAGGGCCAGCTAAAAGAAAAAGCCCGGCCGAGGTGCTCGGCCGGGCTTCGATCGCGGCGCTCATGAGCGCCGTGCGATCAGATCAGTAGCAAACGCGAACCGGGCGGACGGTCCAGCCGTAGCCGTCCCAGTAGCGCTGGCGCTGCCAGTAGCAGGGCGGGGGCGGCGGGCCGGGCTCGGCCACATAAACCGGTCCACCATAGGCGGGACGGCTCGATGCGATGGCGCCGCCGACGATCGCGCCGCCGATCAGGCCGGCTGCGATGCCGACGCCGACGCCGTCATGGGCCTGGGCGGACGGCGTGGCGGTCACCAGCGAACCGGCGATCGTCGCAACCGTGAGGGCGGCAACTAAAGTCTTCTTCATACGCTTAGCTCTCCTGAGAGATGGATGCTCCTTGTTAGGAGCGCCCGGGGTTCAAAGGTTCACGCAGACTCTGATGGATTTGGCCTTGCAGCTAGGAAGCGCGCAAATGGTCAATCCGCGGTAAACGCACACGGAACTGTGACGAGAAAAAGCGGTCTTTTTCAGGCCCCTGGATGAACGGCGCATCCGGAATGAACCGGCCTGGGACGACTTCAGCCACAGACTCTGGCGCGGCGGACGCGCCAGGCATAACCGTCCCAGAAGCGCTGCTTCTGCCAGACGCAGCCGTCGCCGTAATAGTCGTCGGCGACGTAGCCCGGGCCCGGTGCGTAGTAGCGCGGCGGATAGTAGCCCGGGCTATATGCCGGACCATATGCGTAGCCGGGGCCAGGGCCGGGCCCGTAATAGTACGGAGAGGCCAGCGCCCCACCGACAATGGCGCCGCCGATGATTCCGGCCGCCACGCCCGCGGCGACGCCGCGTTGCGCCTGGGCTGGTGTAGCGGCGCTAAGGGCCACAGCGGCGACGGCAGCGATTGCCAGGAGCGACTTCTTCATTGGCTGACCTTTCGAGCAAAACACGCGGGAACTCTTCGGCGGTAAAGTTCCATATTTCGATTGAATGATCAATGAACGCACCGTTGCCGAGGACGACCAATTAGCATGGACCGCAGCTCAGCCAGGGGAGGGTGATGGTGGGCAACGCGATGATAAATGCATTGATCGCTGCCGGGATCGTCTCCGCGATCGGCTACGGCTGGATCACCCATCTCCAGAACCGCGGCCAGCGGCGCTCCCGCGCCGGGGCCAGCGGCAACAGCGGTGGCGACACCTCCACGGGCACCAGCGACGGCTTCTCGTTGGGGAGCTGGTTTTCCAGCGATAGTTCCGGCAGCCCGGCCGACAGCGGCAGCTGCTCCAGCAGCGATAGCGGCAGTAGTGGCGGAGATTGCGGGGGCGGCGGCGATGGTGGAGGCGGCGGGGGCGACTAGATCCGCCGCAATCTTGATCCAGCGCAAGGCCCTATTTTAGAGCCGTTCTAGGCTGTTCCGGGCTAGTTTGGAATAGCTTCAAATTCCGCTTTTTCCTTTTGCATCCGGCCGGCCCCTTAAATATCGATGATGGCGCATCACCAAAGGGCCTGCCGCTTCCATGATCGTTTGTTCCTGTAACGTGCTGAGCGATGACGACATCCGCGCCGCCGTCGCCGAGTCCGACGACGCTGTGCGCCATGCAAAGCAGGTTTATGGTTGTCTCGGCTGTAGCGCCGAATGCGGCCGCTGTGCTCGGACGATCAAGACCATTATCGACGAAGCGCTCGGCCCCTGTGCCTCGTCCTGCTGCTCCGGCTGCCCGCACAACCACACTGTGGCTGCCAATGACGAGACGGCTCAGCCGGCCGAGTTCGCCCTCGCGGCCTGCTGAAATCTTCCGCAACCCTGGCTGAGCTTTTCCCCGGCTGCGTCCCCGTAGCCGGTTGCTCCAGTCCTCAAACTCATTTAGAAGCGTTCTAAACTCGGTTTACGGCCGATTTGGACTGCAAGAGCTGGAGTGAACCATGCAGGGCGACGCAAAAGTTATCGACTATCTCAACAAGGCACTGCGTCACGAGCTGACTGCGATCAACCAGTATTGGCTGCACTACCGCTTCCTCGACAATTGGGGCCTGCGGGACATGTCCAAGGTCTGGCGCAAGGAGTCCATCGAGGAGATGGAGCACGCCGACAAGCTTACCGAGCGGATCCTGTTCTTCGACGGCTTCCCGAACATGCAGGTGCTCGATCCCTTGCGTATCGGCCAGAACGTCAAGGAGATCATCGAGTGCGATCTCGCCGCCGAGATGAGCGCGCGGGCGCTGTACCAGGAAGCGGCGACCTACTGCCACAGCGTCAAGGACTACGTGACGCGCGACCTGTTCGAGAAGCTGATGAGCGACGAGGAGCACCACATCGACTTCCTCGAGACCCAGCTCGACTTGATCGGCCGCATCGGCCTCGAACTCTATACCCAGAAGCACGTTGGTGGGCTCGAGGGCGAGGGACATTAGTTTGGCGCGTTAGCGCTGCCCACAAATTCCGTGTCGGCCTGATGCGCAAATGCGCACCAGGCCGGAACGACAGCCTGGACGCCAGCTACAACTGCGTCTTGTAGAGCTCTTCCACCATCTCCTGACTCTGCGGCTCACCAAGACCGGTCTGCTCGTGGACCACCTCGACGATGCTCGGCATCACCGAGCGCGGCACCTTCTCGGATGACCACAGCTTCGAGCGCATCAGGGCCTTGCCGCAGTGGAAATAGACTTCGCTGACGGCGACGTTCAGCACCGCGCGCGGCGACTTGCCAAACTCCACCATCGACGCGAGTAGGTCCGGATCGGCCGACAGCGTACCGCGGCCGCCGACGCGCAGCGTCTCGTCGATGCCGGGGACGAAGAACAACAGATGCACGAAGCCCGAGCCCTCGACGACATTTCGAAAACTGTCGATCCGGTTGTTGCCGGAGCGATCAGGCATCAGCAGCTGGTTGGGGCCGGCGACGCGGACGAAGCCGCCGCCGCCGCCGCGTGGTGACGCATCGACGCTGCCGTCCGATCCCGATGTCGCGAGCACGCAGAACGGCGACATCTCGATGAATTTCTTCGCATGGGCGTCGATTGCGGGACGCGCTTTCGCGATCACGCGCGGGCTCGGCTGGGCATAGATGGTGGCGAGGTCTTCGGCGCAAAGATCAGTCACGAAGGTCTCCCTGATTGAATGCCCGAGAATATCATCTCCCGGCCCGATCGCTATCCCCCTTTGTCGCGCCGCCACGGCCAGTCGATCACGCCCGCGCAGTACAGGGCCCACCAGATCAGGACCGGCTGAAGCGCCAGCCGCGGCCCGTGGTAGAGCCAGCTGTTGGGGACGGGCGGAAGGTCGATGCCCTCCAGGGCATGCTTGATGTTTGCCGGCCACACGAAAAGCGCATAGAGCGCGAGCGCAACGCCCGCCCACCAGCGCAGCGGCTTCGTCACCAGCGCAATCGCGCCCGCGATCTCGCAGACGCCAGTGATGAGGATCAGCTGTGTTGCGAACGGGACCCAGGCCGGCGTGATCGCAAGCAGCTTTTCGGGAACAAGGAGATGCGCGATGCCAGCCGCGATGTAAAACGCTGCCAGCACAAAGCGCATCACAGCGCGTGTTCTGTCGTTCGAAAAAGCCATCGGCCGAACTAGCACGCGCGACGCCGAGGCGCTATCGCGCGCTACACCGCATCCGCCGGCACGAAGCAACTGATGATGATGGCGCCGCGGTGACGGACGTACCACACCACGGCCTGGCCGACCGGATTGCCGCGGTCGCGGATGATGGCGCGCTCGGGCACCTCCATCCATTGTCCCTCGATCGGCACCCAATAGGCGCCACTGCGCACGTCGTACTCCGTGCGATGGCCGTCGGAGACGTCGCAGCAGGGCACGCCGTTCGGTGCGATCACGCTCTTGAACCAGGCGCGGATGTCGGGCGGGACGTGATCATATTGCCCGTTGTCGAACGCGAAAGCGGCGCTCGTCAGCGCGGTCAGCCAAACGCACAGTGCGAGCCTGTGCATGCGATCCTCCTCATCGCGTGTCGTGCCATACGCGTGATTGTCTCACGCGTCGATTCGTACATCGATACGATTAAGCCCGAGCCGCCAACGTAATGCATGCTCAAATAATATGCGGGGTAGACGGCCGGTGATGCGATGCAAAATCAGCGACGCGCAGATTCGATCGTTTGCTGCGGCGCCGCTTGCAGCAATTGCTGGACCTGCTCGCTGTAGAATTTTGCGTTTCCGGTGGTGCCGTGGCCGCGCGTTTGGGTGCTGGCGGGGATGAGATACAGCTTGCCGTTCTTGACCCGCGTCATCGCGGCATCCGTGATGCCGGTCTCGGGCGGGTTGCGTTCGTCGTCCGCGGAATTGATCAGCAGCAGCGACGCTTCGATGGCCTCCAGCTTCTCGCCGGCATTGTAGTCATGCGAGGACTCCCACTGGTAGACGAAGTCGTTGGCATCCGCCGTGATCGGCATGGCCAGCCGCTCGTCGACGATCTTGTCGGCCTTGGCCGCCGTCGGCGCCTGCGATTGATAGGCCAGCGTTCCGCCGATGCTCGCGATGCCGTAGGCGGTGATCGCGTATTTCATCATGCGCGGCTGGCCGGTGTAATTACCGCCGTTGTAGTCGGGATCGCTGCGGATGGTGTCGAGCATGATCCGCCGCAGCATCCAGTTGCGGGACGCCATCTCGGTCGGCTGCGAGGCCATCGGGATCAGCGCGTCCATCGCCTTCGGATATTTCTCGCCCCACAGCCAGGTGTGCATGCCGCCCATCGAATTGCCGATGACGAGCCGCAGGTGCTTGATGCCGAGCCCTTCCGTGACCAGGCGATACTGGGCTTCGACCATGTCGTCGTAATTGTATTTCGGGAAGCTCGTCTTCATCCCGTCGGACGGCTTTGACGATTTGCCATGGCCGACATTGTCGGGAATGATGATGTAGTATTTGGAGGCATCGAGTGGCTGTCCCGCGCCGAACAGCTCGCCGGCAAAGGCTGATGACAGCATGCTCGCGCCCGAGCCGCCGGTGCCGTGCAGCACCAGGACCGGCTGGCCGCTGGGTTCACCCACGGTGGTGTAGTGCAGCTTCAGCTCCGGCATGGTCTCGCCGGTGTGGAACTTGAAGTTCCTGGCGACCCAGTCGCCCTGTTTCGGCGCCGGATAATCGGCCGCCCATGCGGATGTCGAGATGGCCGACAACGAGACGGACAACAGGATGGCTGACAGCGCCGCGCAAGAAGCTTTCATGTCTATTTCCCCCGTGCGGCTCTGGTCGGCGGCCGCGTTGCGGCGGAACTTAGCAGAACTGCCCGGGAGGATGTAGGATTTCGTTTTCGCCGGTCGTCCTTGAGGGAAAGGTCAGGAGAGACTGCATGTGCCGCAACATCAAGACGCTGTTCAACTTCGAGCCGGAAGCGACGGAGGACGAGATCCACGCCAGCGCACTCCAGTTCGTTCGCAAACTGTCCGGCTTCAACAAGCCGTCGCAGGCCAACGAGGCGGCCTTCGATCGTGCGGTGGCGGAGGTCTCGGAGGCTGCGCGAAGACTGCTGACGTCGCTGCACACCCATGCCCCGGCACGCGACCGTGAGGTCGAGGCGGAAAAGGCCAAGGAACGTTCGCGGCTGCGCTTCGGTTAGGCGGCTCGCGCTTCCGTTCCGTGACTTGGCTCACGGTGGAAGCGGTTTCAACGCGCAATGATGTTCGCCGGGCTTTTGACACCCCGGAGCACGACCATGAGCCGCCCCCTTCTTCCGCTGAAAGCAGGTGCCATCGTCTTCACGCTGCTGTGGACCGCGTGGATGACGTGGTGGAGCGGCTCGTTCTCGAGCGCGAGCGCCGTGATCCTGGCCTTGTGCGGCGCAGCGGTCGGCTATCTCTGGTACCGCGCCATGCGCTGGCAGTTCGAGCGCATGGGCATGCTGCCGCGACGCGAGAACGGGACGAAATAGATTCGTCTGTCAGTCCCTGCCGTGCTTCTTCTTTTTCTTCTTTTTCCTGTGATCACCTTCGCTGTCCTCGTCCTCGTCACCGAGGGGCGCATCGTCGGTCTCCTGCACGGCTGCCTCGAGCGCCTCGCGCTCGGCGGCTTCATGCTCGCGCTGGCGGCGGCGCTCGTCCCAGGCGTCGAACAGCTGATCGAGCCAGGGCAGCACCTGCTCGATTGACGGCAATGGGCCGGGCGGGCCGGGCTCGCCGCGCGGACCTTGCGGCCCCGCCGGCCCTTGCGGTCCGACAGGTCCCTGTGCACCAGCCGCGCCGCGCGGTCCGGCTTCGCCCTGCTTGCCTTGCGGACCGGGCTTGCCCAGCGATCCGGGCTTTCCGATCTGACCCGGCTTGCCCTGCGGACCCGGCTTGCCGCGCGCGCCATCCGGCCCGCGCTTGCCCGGATGACCCTGCGGTCCCGGCCGCCCCGGTTCGCCCTGCCGACCGCGCGGTCCCTGAGGTCCCTGCCGTTTTTGTTCGTCTGCCACGCCGCTGCTCCCTTGACCGGAAGCAAGCTAATTAGCGGCGTTTGACGACAGCGGCAATTCCGCCGGGCTCGCGCCTCGGCATGATCAACACCAATCGGCGGCACGTCGCGCGCTAGTCGTGATAGGCGGGGACCTCGATGCCGGAGGCGGCATAGAGCCTGATCTTGTTGCGCAGCGTGCGCACCGAAAGGCCGAGCACGCGCGAGGCGCGCGTGCGATTGCCGTCGCAGCGGGCGAGCGTCTGCAGCACGAGCTCACGCTCGACCTCGTCGACGGTCGCGCCGATCAGCAGCGGAACGATCTGGTTCGGTGAAAGGACATACGCGCCCGGTTCGGACGCGGCGACATGAACAGTGGTCATCGACACACTCCCCGATCAACGCCCGCCTCCCTCTTTGGAAGCGGATCGAGAACAAACGACCCCCAAGCCGTAGATCTACGGTGGGCGGGTTTGGTTAACGAAAGGTTAACCGCGGGGCGATCGCACCAATTGACCTTGGGAATGCCGCCGCACCGCCGCGATTGGCACGGACTGCATATTTCTGCGAGCATATTCCGCATTACAAAGCAGGCATCATCCCGCTTACACCGTCCGGTATCCGCCATCCACCATCACGATCGTTCCCGTGACGTAGGCCGACATGTCCGACGCAAGGAAGATCGCTGGACCCACGATGTCCTCGGGCTTGCCGGTGCGCGCCAGCGGGGTGTGATCGACGAAGGCCTGCACCAGCGCCGGATTGGTCGCGCGCACATTGGCGTTGATGTTGGTCTCGATGAAGCCCGGCCCGATCGCATTGACGCGCACGCCCTCCTTGCCGAGCTCGACCGCGAGCGCCTTGGTGAAGCCGAGCACGCCGTGTTTCGAAGTGGTGTAGGCAGCCGAGCTCGGCGTGCGCAGATGCACGAAGGACTGGATCGAGCCGATATTGACGATGCGGCCCTTGGCTGCGCGCAACGGGCTGAGGAACGCCTGCGTCATGTTGAAGACGCCGTTGAGGTTGAGCGCGATGATGTCGTTCCAGTCCTTTGCCACTGTCTCCGGCTCGGCGGTGAAGGCGTTGCGGCGGGTAATGCCGGCATTGTTGACGAGGATCGAGACCTGTCCGACCTTGTCGGCGACCTGCTTGGCGAGCGAAAAGCAGTCGTCGCGTTTGGTCACGTCGAGGGCGAAGCTCTCGGCCTTGCCCCCGGACTTGCGGATGCCCTCGGCGGCTTCCGCGACCGTGTCGGCGTTGACGTCGAGCAGCACCACTTGCGCGCCCTCGCGGGCGTAGCCGGTCGCGATGGCCCGCCCGATGCCCGAACCCGCGCCCGTGACGATTGCGATGTGGTTTGCGAGCAATGCCATGACAATTTCCTCCCGATTTCTTTTCGAAGTTTCATGAAAGGCTAACTCGAAATTAAGGGGTCGGAAACGGCGGCCTTGGCATACTGGTCTTGATTGCTAAACGTTGCGCGCATGATGGAACGGCTTGAATCCTGGAAACTGGCACTCGAACGCCTGCGGTCGGCGGACGGCGCCGATTGGGCCGAGGCGGGCCGGGTCGTGGCCGAGATCGCGCGGATGAGCACCGATACCATGCTGCGTCAGGCGGCCGAGCAGGCGCTTCCGGTGCTGCGCCAGGCCGTGGACAATGACGATCACAGCGTCACGGTGGCGGCCCGCCGCCGTCTCGGTGTGGTGCTCGACGTCATTCATGATCTGACCGCGCCGCGCTTCGGCCGCCGCAATGCTGCGCCGAAAAAATTGTCCAGCGAGGATCGCGCCCGCAAGGTGCTCGGCCTGCCGCTCGCGGTGCAGCTCACCTGCGAGGACATCAACCAGGCCTATCGCCGCGCGGCCAAGGGCATGCACCCCGACCAGGGCGGCAGCGCGCAAGCCTTCATCGACCTCGCCGCCGCGCGCGATGTCCTGATCCATCCCCGCGCGTACAAGGACGCGTGAGGGCTCAGCTCTTGTTCACGCAGCTCGGATAGGGCGCGGCTTCGCCTGCTACGATCGGGCAGAGCTCGATCGGGCTGAGCGCGCGCAAACGCGCCTGCCAGCGGTCGTCGTTCACCGGCGGCTCGTCGGTTTCGGGGCCGCGCTCGGCCCACTGGATCGTGTAGTAGTCGCTCGTGCCCTTGAGCGTGACCAGGAGTGCGGTCTCGCTGTGCCGGGTCGGGCCGCTGTCGACGCGGCCGCAGCCGATCACGGCGACGAAACCTTCGAAGCGGCCGAACGTGGTGGCGCCGAGCGGCCTTGCCGCGAAGCTGTCGGGGCAGGCGGATTTGAAACCGCTTGCGATCGAGCCCGCGAATTTCTCCGGCGATGAACCTGGAGTGAGCGTCATGCCCTTCTCGCCGGTCACGGTGATCATCTCGGTCCAGCGTTCGGGCGTCTCGCCCTTCAGCACGGCCTCGCGGATGTAGTGGACGCCCTTGGTGTTCTCGAACACCACGGAAAAATTCGAAGGCATCGCGAAGCTGACCAACTGGCCGAACACCGGCGAGATCACGCGGAAGGATTGCGGGGCCTGCGCGTGCGCCGTTGCAGCGAGCAGGAGCGATACGGCGAGAATGGTTGCTGTCGCCGGTGCGCGCATCGATGGCTCCAAGGTCAGGAGGTGAAAGAACGAGCGGGCAAAAACAAGCAGGCAAGGATGCTGGATGGCGCGGGACGCTTGGGGGGCGCCCCGGAAAGATGTGAGTAGGTCCGCCAACCGGCCAGGTTCAAAGCGCGTGCGCGGAATTGCGTGATTTCGCCCGGAAAGCCAGTTGTCCGTCCAAAAAGAAAAGGCGGACCGTTTGCGCGATCCGCCCTTTGAAATCCGATCTGTCGCCTCACGCCTAGAGCGTGCAGCGGCGTTCCGCGCGCAGCTTGATCTGGAGCTCCGAGGCGGCCGTGAAGGTCGGGAGCGGCTTGCTGACGACCTTGTAGGTCGACACGCCCCACTGGAACGGCTTGTACTTCAGGTCTTCGTTCCAGACCTGGCAGATGCCGGTGTTGTCCCAGCGGATCACGTAATAGCCGACCGCCGCAGACGCCGGCACGGCGAACAATGAGGTGGCGATGCCGGCAACGGCACAAAGGGCGAGAACGCGACGCATGAAATATCTCCTGATGGGAACGTGAGACGGAAACTGGTGCGGCAAAATGGTGCGGCTGGCAAGCGGGGCGGCGACCGTTCACGGACATGTCAGCCGTTGGTCGGCTGTTCGGATGACCCTTATGCCTTGACTGTCGCCTGACTATCACACGTCTATCCCTTGGCCAGCGATGCCACCGCCTCGATCTCGATCAGCATCTTCGGATCGGGCAGTGCGTGGACCACGCAGGTGGTGCGGGCAGGGTAGGGTGGCGGGCCGAAGGCGCCGGCATAGAGCGCGTTCATGGCAGCGACATCGGAGGCGCGGGTCAGCAGCACGTTGACCTTGACGAGATCACGAATGCCAGCGCCGGCCTCCGCCAGCACGCGCTTGATGTTGACGACGACATTGGCGAACTGCGCCTCGAAGCCTTCGGGCAGCGCGCCGCTCGCGTCGAAGCCGGGAATGCCGGAGACGAACAGGAGATCGCCGGCGCGCGTGGCAAAGGACAGCGGCGGCGCCTTGACGTGGGGCGGGGGCGCGAAATGCTGGATCGGCATGGGATCACCTTGGATGGACGGCTGGAAGCGCAAGCGTAGCGGCAGGCCAGGGCGCCTCCAACAAAAAACGCGAAAACAACCCCATGCACAGTAGGCATCCGGCGGAAATCATTGATGTTTCTTTTTGACTTCGGGAAAAGCAAAATAATCGTTGCTCCGTCGGGCAAAACAGGAGCAGAATGGCATGATGGCGGGTGAGCGTCTTGTCGCGCCAAGCTCCGCCGTCATGCCCCGGCTCGACCGGGGCATCCAGTACGCCGCGGCGTCTCCGTATCACACCGCGGTCTCTGGAATGCTGGATCGCCCGGTTAAACCGGGCGATGACAGTTGAATGCGCTGCTGCAGCTCGCGCCTCAATGCCGCCCCCATCATGTTGCCGCCGCGATGCATCGGATACATTCGCTGCGTCTGATTCGTTTCCCTCGTTGAAGAATAGCCCCCGGAGACCCCCAATGAAGTTCGCATCCACCCTTCGCGCCGCGCTGGTCGGCATTGCCGCGCTCGCCGGCCTCTCGACCTCGGCGCTGGCCGACGGCGGCACCGTGGTGCTGACGATCTACAAGGCGGGCTGGATCATCGGCGGCTCCGGCGGCTCCGGCGTGCTGAACTTCCGCGGCCGCGCCTATTCGCTCTCGACCGGCGGTCTCGACTACGGCCTCGTCTTCGGCGGCTCCAAGACCGTGCTGCGCGGCCGCGTCTCCAACATCAACCGGCCCTCCGACATCGCCGGCGTCTACGGCGCCGCCGGTGCGGGCATCGCGGTGGGTCGCGGCGCGCGTGCGATCGTGCTGACCAACCAGAAGGGCGCCGTGCTCGAGCTGTCCGGCACGCAGGTCGGCCTGATGGCGAATGCGGATCTGAGCGGGCTCGCGATCACGATGCGGTAGGGCGAGTGCCGGAGGACTTGCCGTAGGGTGGGCAAAGGCGCGCAAGCGCCGTGCCCACCACGGTGTCAGCCGCATACGAAAAGTTGGTGGGCACGCTTCGCTTTGCCCACCCTACGAGACCTGCGGACTACGCGCTCACCATCGCATGCACCCTCTCGCAATGCGCGACGAGATTTGCGTGCGCATCGACGAAGGTTTTCAGCGGCGTCGGGATCGGGAAGTAATAGATGTTGGCGATGAAGCCGTAGATGCCGGCATCGATGCTGGCAGGCGTCGCGCCGTGGATGAAGCCGGCCGCCGGCACGATCTCCGCCAGCACCTGCAGATCGGCGAGTCCCCGCGCATAGGCCTGCTCGGGCGTGTAGCGGCCGATGCCCTGGAAATGATAGCGCTGCGCATTATACGCTTCCGCCTTCTCGAACCCTGCCGCATCGATCTGCGGATGTTGCGCGATGAAGGCGTCGCGGAACGCGGGATAATAGCGTTCGTCCTTCCAGCGCGAATACGACATCACCCAGTAGAGATCGTCGAGCATGCGCGTGACGAAGTGGTTGATGCGGCGCTGCTCCGGTGAAAGCGCCGCGTCGATGGTCAGGCGGTATTTCGCGATCGCGTGCGCGATGATGGTCTCGCTGTCGCCGAGCGTCTCGCCGTCATCCACGATATAGGGCAGCTGCCCGCGCGGCGCCGCGGAGCCATCGAACACATGCTCATGCACGAACGGTACGCAAGCGAGTTTCAGGAAGGCATAGACCTTGAGGCCGTAGCCGTTGTTGTCGGCGACGCCGAACAGGTCTGGATAGGAGTAGAGGGTCAGCATCGGACGCGCTCCTCAAGCTGAAGTCGTATCGCCGCAGTGACGCCCTTGCAACAGTCTAGCGCTTTGTGCGCCGCCTCCTTCGATCGGAGGACGATAGGCGTCGCCCGTTCGCAGTATGGAATCGCTCGACATTCCTGCAGCGACCCAAGGCCCGACATGCGACGTTCATCGACCCGCCGAGTGATTGCCGCCCTGTGCTGTGGCACGGCATTTTTGGCCGGACTGGCTCTCGTCGCACCGGCGAAGGCCGCGGACATCGCGCCAAAACCGTACACGAAAGCGCCGCCGCTCGTGGCCTCGTCCTGGACCGGATTCTACGCCGGGCTCGGCCTCGGTTTTCGATCGACCAGTGCCGATCTCACCACCACGTCAGTGCTGCAAGACGGCGTTGCCCGCGACCTGACGCGAGCCGTGCTCACCCAGCCGTTCGACGGCACCGGCTTTCGCGTCAATCCCTATGCCGGCTTCAACTGGCAGGTCGCACCTAGTTGGATCGTCGGCGTCGAAGGCCATATCGGCTTCGGTGACAAAACCACGGCACTCCCCGGTTTTCGCGCCTCGCCATGGGCCGGCTCGTCCACCTTTGGGGTCGACAGCCTGTCGGTCAAAGCGGGCTGGGATGCGACCTTGCGCGGCCGCGCCGGCTATCTGCTGACGCCGGCGACGCTGATCTATGCCACCGGCGGCCTCGCCTGGCAGCACTATGACGTCTCCCTGGTCTGCGTCAGCGCCAGCTGTGCCAGCAACGGCCTCGCACCCAAGCTGATCTCGAAGTCCGCAACCAGTACCGGCTGGACGTTGGGTGCCGGCATTGAGACCGCGCTTTGGGGCAACTGGCTCGTGCGCGCCGAATATCACTACGCGGATTTCGGCGCCGCGCCGTTCAATTTCACGCGCACGGCGACCGCAGGCCCGGCGCTCACGGTCGACAATTTCGACGCGAGCTTGCGGACCCACTCCGCAAGCGTCGGCCTCGCCTGGAAGTTCGGCGAGCCCGTCATCGGCGGCCGTTCGGATCCGCTGGCCGCGCAGGCCGCGATCCTGCCGTCCTGGACCGGCGCGTATGTGGGCTTGGGCCTGGGTGCGCGCGCCACGCGCACCGATCTCATCACGACGTCGGAATCGCGTGCCGGCTTCCCCGAGGATCTGACGCGGCGCGCCACCATTCGCCCGATGGACAACACCGCGTTCCGCGCCAACCCCTATGCCGGCTATCTCTGGCAGTTCGCCCCGCAATGGGCCGCGGGCGTCGAAGGCGATTTTGGTCTTGCCGACAGCACCACCACGCGCGAAGGCTTCACCACCATATCGCTCGCCGACTCCCAGTCGCGCGGCGAGAGCCTCGCTATTCGCACCAAATGGGACGCCAGCCTGCGGGGGCGGCTCGGCTATCTCGTGATACCGCGGACACTGCTCTACGCGACCGGCGGCGTGGCCTGGCAGAACTACGAGCTGACCTCGACCTGCGTCAGCGTCGTCTGCGGCCTTTTCGGGTTGACGCCGGCGATCATCACGGGGTCGACCACAAAAGCAGGGTGGACGGCCGGCGGCGGCATCGAAACCGCGCTCTTCGGCCAGTGGCTGGCACGCGCCGAATTTCGTTATGCCGACTACGGCAGTTCGTCCTTCACCTTCGCCAGATCCGCCACCGACGCCGGGCGCAATCCGTCCGCCAGCACCTACGACGTCGCGATGCGGACGCATCTGGCGACGTTCGGGGTGACGTATCGGTTTCAGTGAGTGGGAGCGTAGCGACGGTCTCGTAGCCCGCAAGGAGCAGAGCGGAATGCGGGGCGGTGGTCCCCGATTGCGCTTCCGCTTTCGCTCTCCGAGCTACGGCCGACAAGCCGCTCCATCCGGGTTACGAAGCGGGCGCAGCCTTGAACACCGCCAATTGCGCATCGAATGCCCGCCTGAACGCGGGCCGCGCTTCGCCGCGGGCGACATAGGCGGCGACATCTGGATATTTGTCCAGCAGACCCGACGTGTTCAACCGGCGCAGCACTGTCACCATCATGAGATCGCCGGCGCTGAACGCGCCGTCGAGCCAGTCGGCATCGCCGAGGCGGCGGGACAATTCGCCGAGCCTGACGCGGACGCGATCCTGCAGCATGGGCAGCCGCTCCGCGTACCAGCCCTTGTCGCGCTCGAACAGCATGGCCATCCCGAGCTCGACGATCGGCCGCTCCAGCGTGCTCAGCGCGGCAAACATCCATGCGATCGCGCGGGCCCGGGCGTTCGGCTCGGTCGGCAGCAGCCCGGCGTGGCGATCCGCGAGATGGAGCACGATCGCGCCGGACTCGAACAGGGCGAGGTCGCCATCCTCATAGGTCGGAATCTGCCCGAATGGATGCAGGGCAAGATGTGCGGGCTCTTTCATCGCTGCGAACGAGACAAGGCGAACGTCATAAGGCTGCCCCACCTCTTCGAGCGCCCAGCGCACCCGCATGTCGCGGGCCTGTCCCTTGCCGCGGTCGGGCGAGTTTGCGAAGGCGGTAATGGTGGGGGGCATGGGAGAGCTCCATTCGTCGTCATTGCGAGCGCAGCGAAGCAATCCAGACTACCACCGAGGAGACGGTCTGGATTGCTTCGTCGCAAGCGCTCCTCGCAATGACGGGGATGCGGCAGCGTCGCTCGGGTTTGATAGTTTGCGTGCGGAGGACGAACGACGCGGGCGGATTCCGACAGCTTACCCGCGTCCATTTTGGCGGTATCGTGTTGCCCAATCCACAGTGTCGTCCCGGCGAAGGCCGGGACCCATACCGCGTGATTTGTCGGTTGCGGGTAGTCACAATACCGAGCGACCAGTTA
>NZ_JBVVPR010000067.1:0-27151 GCF_055811835.1 Bradyrhizobium sp. WSM4874 | reverse complement strand
GTGGGCTGCGGAGTCTCCCACCCCGCAGGGGCAACAGGCGCGCGTGACGGACTCCACCCGTCACTCTTGGCGCACGAATGAGACAATGGCTACCATCGGCACCTTCACCTCCACGGGCAACGGCTTCTCCGGCGCCATCAAGACGCTCAACCTCAACGTCAAGGCCAAGCTGATCCGTGTCGAGAGCCCTTCCGACAAGGGACCGCACTTCCGCATCTACTCGGGTAACGTCGAGCTGGGTGCTGCCTGGCAGAAGACCGCCAAGGACACCGAGCGCGACTACCTCTCCGTCAAGGTGGACGATCCGAGCTTCCCCGCTCCGATCTACGCCACCCTGACCGAGGTCGAAGGTGCGGAAGGTCTCCAGCTGATCTGGTCCCGGCCGAACCGGGACTGAGGCTCAGCCAGTGGGCTCCGCCGCAAGGCGGGGCCCACTCCCTTCGACTGGAGATGCGATCATGACCATCGACACCATTGAAGAGTTACGCGCCGAGCTGCGCGGATGCGTATTCACGCCGGCGGAGCGCAAGGCGCTCGAAGTCGAACTGGCCGAACTCATCCGCCAACGCAACGAAGCGCTCGCAGCCGAGGAGGGGGTATAAGCCCCCTCCATTTTTATGAATCCACCGGACGGATCGATTCATTTTATCAATAGGCCCATTGCACCGGAAATACCGCGCACCGTCCTATTGCCGGATTGAATCTCTCCTCGATGGAGGCTTCGCCATCGGGGCGCGCGGGTCGCAATGCCTAGTTGCAACAGTGGCAGTCCCCGATCACAACAGCCGCCCGGAAAAGATCGGCTCCAAATTCAAAGGTTCCAGCGACTCTTACGGCCTTACCTGCTTGGGCGAGCCCCTTCGGGGACGGCTCTACTCGCGCCGCCGCGGCGACGCTCCCGGAGCCCACAAGCGGTCTCCGCGCCTTCGCGTGACGATCCTCTTGCGAGCCCCTCGCGGAGCGACCAGCAACGAGCACAATCCCAGTTCGCGCCCAGAATTTCCCTCCATGGCTATGGGCTGCCCTGACTCTTGTGGCAGGGGATTCGCTGGACGAATTCCGGGATCGTTCCGGTGACCGGATTCACAATCGTCTGTTGGTTCAAACCAACATTCCCCAGGACATCATGGACAAGGACATGGCTCCCACACCGTCAGATCCATCTCGGACCTTAAGATGAAGACCATTGTCATCAACAATCAAAAGGGCGGGGTCGGCAAGACGACGCTTGCGGTGCATTTGGCCTGGTTCATGGCGGAAGCGGATCGCCGCGTTCTCGTGATCGACGTTGATGCGCAGAGCAATGCGTCGGATACGTTGAGGCACTACGCCGGTTCAACGTTGGCCGCGGATCTGTTCAAGCCAGGCATGCGGGTCGTACCTCGGGAAGACGAAGGCCTAACGCTCGCGGCAGCCGATAGCTCGCTGACTGATCTTGATCGCAGCAGTGCGGCCGCCATAACGACTCTGCAAGAGAACCTCGCGATCACCTCGGATCAGTTCGATGCCTGCGTCATCGATACGCCGCCATCACTTGGGCTGCGCAGCGTCGGCTGTTTGGTTGCGGCGTCGCATGTGCTCGCCCCCATCTATCTGGAGGACTATTCGATCAAGGGCGTCAAAGGTCTGATGCAGACCGTGATCGGCGTGCAGAGGCGCTATGGCCGCCAGGACACGAAGTTCCTCGGGTTGCTGCCTTCGAACTTCAATACGAAATCGCCCCGTCAAAGGACCCATCTTGAGCAACTCTTGCGCGAGGCGGGCAAATATGTGTTTCCGGGCCAGATCGTTGCAAGGGACGGCTACGCTGAGGCCGTTGCGGAACGCCTGCCGGTCTGGAAGCTGAAGCGGCGCTCTGCCCAGGAGGCTGGTCGGGAAATCCGCGATGTTCTCGCCAAGATCGTCGCGCAGATGGACGAGACGGCCCATGGCGCTTGATCTCAGCTTTAAGCAGCTCATCGCCGCCGCCGAAGATGGTGCCGCCGCAACCGGGCAACCGATTTGCATCGCCATCGACCGTATTGACGAAGATCCAGACCAGCCTCGTCGCAGCTTCGACGAACAGAAGCTCGAGGAGCTTGCGGAATCAGTCCGTCAGCATGGCGTGCTGCAACCGATCGTGCTGCGGCAAGCGACCGTGGAGGACCGGTACGTGATCATCATGGGTGCGAGGCGGTATCGTGCTGCCATGCGCGCCGGCCTCCATGACATCCCCGCCTTCATTCATGCCGTTGGGTCTGCAGATCGTTATGTTCAGATGATCGAGAACATCCAGCGCGACGACCTCAATGCCCCCGAAATTGCGGCGTTCATCGCGGGCCGCTTGGAGCAGGGTGACAACCAAGCGGACATCTCGCGCAAGCTCGGCAAGCCGAGGGACTGGGTGTCTCGCTACGCGTCGGTACAGAGCATGCCGGAGTTTCTCCGATCGAAGCTTGCCGGCTCATCAATCCGTGCTGTGTATGAACTCTACCAGGCTTGGCGCGAGCAGCCCAACGCCATCGAGACTTTGTGCGCTGCACAGGAGAGCTTTACCGACGCCCACGCCCGTCAACTGGCTCGCAAAGTTCGTGCGGAAGTCCGTGGTTCCCCTGCTGATGGCGAGGGGCTGCCTGGAGCTCAACCCGCACGAAGCCCGATCGCACCGCAAGTGGAATTGCGACTCAGGGAGAGCGACCGCGTGACGGCGATCGCGGAAAAACTCTCCAACTCTTCGGTCGACCGGAGTGCGCGAATGAGCACATCACTGACGATCAGAGTGCGTCACCAAAACCGCACTGGCTGTCTTCTGGTCGATCGACTCGCGGCTCAAGGCTCACGCCATGCCGTGCTGCTGATCGATGGCGCAGAAGAAGCGGAGGAGGTTCCAGCATCGACCATCACAATCGAAGAGATTCTGTTCGCATGAAGCTGGTCTTAGACAGCCTCCGCAGAAACGCTGCCACGGTTGGCGCGCCGGCGGAGCGGATTTCCCATCCGAAGGATGGCGCGTTAGCGCAGCAGCCGGAGGCCGAACGCGCCCCCCACAGCGCTGTAGAGAGGCCGGAGGCTGCTGGAAAGCCGCGGCCCACATATTCGGTGCCAGTATTGCCGACCTGCACGCGCGCGGTTTGTGGAGCACAAGGATTGGGGCCGACGGCCGCGTCATTCCCGGACGAATTCTCCGTCGCGCTCGTCAGCTGGGTTGGATCCCACCTGGGGCAACTCCCGAGCTTTCACTGCCGAGCCTGTTGGTTTGAACCAACGTGGAGGGGGTGGAAGGATTCGCACTTTCTAGTGCAGGATAGGCTTCGCGCCAGCGATGTATTACATCGCGATTGGGATTGGAGTGCATGGCTCTGATCTCGCTTCGCGTCTCCGACGAAGTTGCGGCGGAATTCTCAGCTCTTGCAGCTACTCAGGGCGGCAAATCCGCGCTGCTGCGGCGTCTCATTGCTGATGCCCTAGCTGCACCAGCGCCGCGCATCTTGGCGTTGCCGGTCGGACGGCCGGAAAAGGTGACGGTACGATTTCGCGAGAGCGAGATGCGGCAGCTCGCGGAAGTGTCACATCAGCGCGGCATGAGCCGAACCGGCTGGATCGTCGCATTGGTGCGCTCGCGGTTAGCATCACCCGTGCAGCATTCCCCAGGCGAGCACGAAGCGCTTCGCGCGATCGTTCGCGAGCTCAACCGGATCGGCGGCAACATCAACCAGATCGCGCGCGCGGCGAACGCCAGTGTGCTGCAGGGCAGGGCGGTTGAGGCCGATCTGTCCGCAATTCAAGAGGCCAAACTGGTCATCGAAAAAGAGCTGGCGCAACTACGTCATGCGCTGAATGGCAACGCGGACTATTGGGAGGGGCGGCGATGAGTCGGCGCAATTCGCCGCGGCCAACCGACCTGGCCTCAGAACTTCCGCCGATCTCGTATGTCTGGGAAACGCCTAATCGGCGCCCGCGGCGGGCCGAGTGGGATATCCCCGACCCGGCCGCTCCGGGCCGCCTTGCGCCGGCGATGCGTGCAAAGCTCGAACGTATCGTACGCCGAGCACCAGAGGTGATGGTCAAGATCACCGGTCGCACCAAGGACGTGGCGCATCTCAAGTCACACCTCGCATACATCACACGAAACGGCGAGCTCGATGCGGAAACAGAGCAGGGCGCGACGCTGGCGGGTCGTTCCGGATTGAAGGATCTGCAGCAACGCTGGGAAGATGATGCCAGTCTCGACGGCAAGCGCCGCCGTGATGCATCGCTTTCGATCAACATCATTCTGTCGATGCCGGCCGGTACCGATGCCATCGCAGTCAAGGATTCAGCTCGGGCATTTGCCATCGAGACGTTCGGAGATAATCACGACTACATCTTCGTCCAGCACCTCGACGACAAACATCCCCACGTTCACTTGACCGTTCGGTCCCTCGGCCAGTACGGCAAGCGCCTTAATCCCCGCAAGGCGGATCTTCAGGCCTGGCGGGAGCGGTTTGCTGGTGAACTCCGGCTGCGCGGTATCGCGGCGGAGGCCACGCCACGGCGCACCCGCGGACGAGTGCGAAAGGCGGATCGAGGGGCGGTTCTCGCGATGCGCAAGCGTAAGATCACGCCCGAGGTCGATCGGCTCGCCCGTAAGGAGGTGCTTTCGGAGGTGAGGGATGGCAGGGCTGCCAAGCATCCTTGGGACGAACAGATTAAGTCCCGTCAGCACGCGGTCAGGCGGCGATACCTCGAGTATGCGGCCGAGCTAGATCGCTCTGGAGCGGCGGCAGATCAGGAGTTATCGCGCCAGATTCGGCGATTCGTTAAGGAGATGCCTGATGTCGAGACTCGCCGGCATGCGTTGAAGAATGATCTTTCGCACCTTGCCAATACCAGGCAGCGCGGCGTGGAGCAGGGCGTCGATGCAGACGGGCACGACACAACACGAGGCAATGAGCGAATCAGATAAGTGAGCGTGGGAATCACAATCCTGGGGGTCCGGGGTTCGAGTCCTTCTCCCGCTACCAAGTAGAATGGGCGTTTTCAGCGCTCCGCGCCTAAGGGACATCTCCGTACCACGCTTCGTACCACAGATTTTCCGCGCATCGGCGCTTGATGCGCGCGCAAAAGATTGTCATTTCAAGGGTTCCATGGAGTCGCGTTCATGCTGTCTCGCTTTCATGGTCTGGACCGACGCGCGGTTCGGCATACCCCGCGCGACACCTGTCGATCGCCGCGGGCTCGAGCACGCCCCTTGGAGGCCACCGGAGGACTTCCGGGGATGGCGTAGCGCATCGAGCCAGACTTCCTAAAGAAGGCTGCCAAACAATCGCCGAACCTCATCGACGTCCTCGGGTTGAGGCCGCTTGCTTGGGGTAATCGGCTGGTAATCGTCTTCGGCATCGTCCCGCGAGCTGCCGACCCGCTGGATTACGACGTTGAGTTTCTTGATAGCCTTCTTGAATACCTGGTGGTGCGATTTCTGGATCTCGCGCAGGCTGTCTCTCATGTACTCAAGGTCGGACAGCTCGTCATAGCTGTTGAGCTCGTCATAGACGCCCTTCCGTCGATAGAGATCGTAGGCAAGATCGAATTTTGCCTCATCCTCCGCGTCCCAGGGCGGGGAGCTCGAGCGATAGTCGAAGGTGGCCTGCCATTCGCTGGTTCGGGCATCCGATAGCTGCACCAGAACCGTATCCATCAGGGCGCGACGAAGCTTGTCGCCACCATTGTTGAAAACCCATTCGGATTTCTCGAGTGTTCGTAGGACGTCGAGCAGCCATGGAATATAAAAGCTGAATGTCTTCCGCAAATGTTCGTGGGATACAGCCATGAGCGCCAGTATGTCGTGCGACCTGGTATCCTCGGCCCACTGGACGATCGTCCGCAAGCGTTCGGCTGGCGTGTCGTCGATATAGGTGCCGACGCCTTTGCCACGCCTGTCGTAGTCCCAGCGGATATGAGGGGCTTCAATCACGCGTTTCAGCGCTTCGACGACATGGCCGCCAGGCATCAATGTCTTGGCGAGAGCGTTTGCACCGTCCAGTCCCTGCAGGTCCCGAAGCGTACGCAGCTGCGAGAACCGACTGGCCGATTCCACGATGTCCCGGGCATAATCGCCGTTTGTCTGCAGCAGCCTCTGCATGAACCCGCGGATCGACGGATTGAGGAAGCTGACCTTCTGCTCTGATATCTGTAGGAAAGAGTTCTCAAGCTCGTTCAGGGCCCTCCGGAAGTCGTTGGCCGTAGTCGCGAAATTGTATTTTCGCGACTTGAACTGATGCAACGCCTGCCAGGAAGCTTCGAGCACCTCGGTTTCCGTGCCCCAGCGCAAGAGCGCGAGGGTGAACAGCAGGCTGCGTCCGGCCTCCGAGATCTGATGCTCGAACGCATGGGACCAGATCTCACGGGGATCGTTGAGCAACGCGCGGACATGATGCTGGTAATTTTCCGCCGGGACGGTCTTGACACGGGCATAGCCGGACAACCACTCGACCAAGCGCGGATTAAAGTTCCGATGCCGCACCACCTCGAAGTAGAATTCGTCCTGTAGAATGGCAGTCTTATATTCGACCGGAAGATCGCTGAAGTAGAGATGGTTGTAGAGGATGCGGGCCTTCTGCCCGAACGAATAGTCGCTCAGCTCCAGCAGAAAGTGATGGCTGATCAGCGAGCCGTGACTTAGCTTTTCGGACGTACTCATCGCCGTGCGCAAGATGTGCTCCCGCGTCGTCAGGATGAACCGACTTGCCTGCGACATCCGTATCGCCTGCATGAAGTGGATCAGCGCGGCGTCCTGGTTTCGGGCCAGCAGTTCGGGCCGTTGCGCCAGGAACGTTTGACCCAGGAAGTCGTCGAAATAGAAGATCTGCTTGGCATGGCCGTCGAACAGGCGTTTGCCCTCGTCGATGCCGCCTTCGATGACGACGGGCTCGAAACCCTGTTCGAGATGCGCAAATAGCAGCATCTCGGCGAGCGTGGTCTTGCCGATGCCCGGCTCTCCCGAGATCACCACGACACGGCTCTCCTGGAGTATCTGCTGGGCACGCGGGAAGGCATCGTTCTGGACGAAAAGCGGTACTTTGCGACTGACCCGGTCGACCTCGAACTGGGTTTGGGCGTGTTCGGCGTTGTGCAGGACACGTTGCAGCACGGCCGTGCTGGTCAGCCAGAGTTTGAAATTGACGGTCTCAACCTTCTTATGCCGGCGCAAGAGTGCATTGATCCTATCGCGATGAAAGACGTCCGCTTGCCGCTTCAGATAAGGCTTGAACAATTGAACAAGCGCCTTCGTGTTCGCCGGCGTCAGCCCGAGCGACGTGAAGAGAACGTAGCGTTTCGGCGCAAGCGCGCGGACTTTCGGTAGTTCCTCCTTCTTGAGATGCGCGAGCAGCTTGGCGAAGGTCGAATGCGGCTTGTGCTTGCATTGGACGATCGTTTCCTTCTTCGTGTCGGAGAAGGCCCGAAGATCGATGCCGGCATCGGGACCGGACGTGAAGATTTCGAGATCCGTCTTCCATTCCGCCTGAAGCAGATCGAGCGCGAGTTCTTCGAAATCAAAGGCAGAGAGCCTCGTGAAATCGTAGGCGGGCATAGCAAGCTACCTGCTGTGCAATGTGGCATAGAAGCGCTTCTGCGCGCCCGGTGCCGGCTCGTATCTGAAGCATTCCTGGTAGTTATCGATGGCCTGCATGACGCCCAGCAGTGCCGGTGCGGAGAACGCCTGTGTCTGACCCGTCGCCCAATGCGAGACGAAATTGCCGATGATCGTCGCCGAATGCATCTGCAACGCCTGCTTTTGTGCCGGGGCGAGGATCAGACTGCCCGCGCGGTCCTCTAGTTCGACCGCGGCCTTGATGGCGTTGAGATATTCCCCGGGGGTTCGCTTGTCGTCACCGAAGGCGAGGTCGGGTGGCACCGGAATCCGGCATTTGTCAATGACGGTCTGCAGGACATATTCCAGATATTGACGCAGGCGAGGGGCTGCGTCGGCGACACGCCCCTGGTTCAGAAGAGTATTGGTCGCATCTCGGACCTTGTTGACCGCGCCGGACTGCAACAGGACAGCCGTGTGCGCCGTGCCCTCGAGGCGTTGGTGCGACCAAGCGGGCGAGCCGGAATGCTTGTTGAACAGCTTTTCGAGCAACGTATCGTGACTGAGCAGGATCACTTGCGGTCCATCCGCCTGCAGGGGCCGCGCAAACTGGGTACGTATGACTTCGACGAGATGGTGCTGGTGTCCAGCGTCGAAGCTCGATGTCACGTCGTCCAAGACCATGAAGCGGGGTGATCCGCCGTAGAGCGATGCTGCGGCCAGATAGACCGAAACAGCAAATGCATTGCGATAACTTTCCGACAATAGCGCTTGGGCCGACACGTCACGAAGGGACCAAAAGGTGCCTAACCCGATCGTAAGATCTTCGGTTCCCGCCGGTTTACGCAGAATGGGCGTCACTGGACTGAACATGATCTGGTTAAACAAGGTCTGACAAAGGGGTTCGACACGGGCGAGGCGAGCAGCCGCCATGTTGGATTCAGCGAGTGAGAAGGTCGCGCTCGCCTTGTCGAGGAAGGCCTTCAGCCGGGTCACTCGTTGCGCGCGCGCAGCGAGGTTCATTGCCTCGCTTTCGGCCGTTTCGAGCGAGATCCAGCTGCTTTGCAGCCTTTGTGCGGCTTCGATGGCGCGCGTCACGCTCACCAGCGAAGCAGGCATGGTACGCGACAGCGCTGCCGTTTCGTCGGAAAGCCGCTGGATTTCGCTCTGAGCCTGGGCGCGAATTGTAGCGAGATGCGAGGCAAGGGCCGCGACCTCGGAACCACCGATGGTCCCCTCTTCGCCGGAACGTTTGAGCCGCCCAAGAAGCAACGCCTCCTGATCGCCAATTGTCAGCTTTTCGAGCTTCTCGAGGTCGGACCAGCCTTTGGCTGCCCATTCGCTCGCGAGCTCCGTCGTTGCGGCCTCGACCTCATCATAATGCGCGAGTTGTGCGCGCACGTGATCAAGTACTGAGATCGAGTGCTCGATCCCGCAGGTCGGGCATAGATTGGCCGATGACCAACCCTCCGCCGACATCACCTCATCACTGATCTTGTAGAGTCGTTGCAACGGCTCACCGGAGGTCGCGGCGAGAGCCTGTTCCCGCTTCTGTGCGAACGCTTGGAGCGTGACGACGTCGGCTGCGGTTGGAGCCGCCTTGTTTGCAGCCTTCCAGCGCGCCTCGGTCTGGAGCAGGCTGGCGAGCCGCTGCTTGTCCGCGCCGCCCTCGGCCGCGTTCACGGCAGCATGGCAATTTTCGCCGCTGATCTGCATGAACGTCTTGCCACCGCATTCCGACGTCAGGGTCGGGATCGCCTGCAACGCTGCATGGCAACGCGCATGCGCATCGATCGAGCTCGTGCCAGGTACCAGCTTCTCCAGAACGAGCGCCTCGTAGTCGGTCGCGATGGCAGTTCGTGCCGCGGCAATGGCCCGGTCGAGGCCCGACTTCCTCGCCGTCTGAGCACTGGTGTCGAAATGTGTGTTGAACGATCGCGTTTGACAAAGCTGCTGAAGCTGCTGGCGCAGTGCGGAATAGCGGGCCAGTCCCAACAGGCCCGAGAAGGCGCGACCTCGGTTGAGCGCGGTCTCGTCTATGAAGCTCTCGAAGGTCTGTCGGTCGAGCAGTACAAATTCCCGATCGAGCTCGGCGAGCAAGGCGTCGGCTCGAGGATGTCCAGCCACGGTTCTCTGTCCGAGCCTATCTCTCGTGATGGTCAATGCGACCGCGGGCGTTCCATCGTCGGGACGCAATCTCAATTTGACGGTGCCGATCCCCGCCGGATGGAAGCGGTTCAAATAATAGTCCTGGCCTCGTTCGGCCTGCAGCAGCTGGTCGAGCTTGTCGATCCTGCCGCGGAGCGCGAAGCTCAAGGCATCATAGATGGAGCTCTTTCCGACGCCGTTCGGTGCCGTAATCGAGCTGACGCAGTCCTGCTTGAATTTAAGGACGAGTGGTGCGCCTTCGTTGTTGATGCCGCGAAATCCCTCGATCTCCAACTCTTCAAGAAACCAACGGACAACTACGGGCGGAGCCGTTGTAGCGGCCGGTGAACTTGTGATCGAGAGCGCCGGAGCGGGAGGTTGGGATGCGGGCGAGGACGAACCGGCTGCAAGGGCCTGCTCCAGTGCATCGAGCAGCTCCCCTCTGTCCTGCGCACCATCGACCAAAGCCGAAAGAAAGCCTTGCAATGCGGGGCCGGCCACCGGATCCAGGTTTGCCAGCTCCCCTGAATAGTTCGCGATGTTCTGGTCGAATGTCGATGCGTCACCGAATGCGAACGCGACAGTCTGCGTCATGGTTGTTCTCCCGCCGCGGTACTAGCATGGCGCTAAGGAACTCTCATCGTATTTGACGAGAGATCACCAAGTTTGCGCTCAGTGAGCTGGCGGCGGCAGAGGCTTCTTCCGCCAAGATCCTTTGGGGTAGAGCCTCTCCTTTCAAGGCGGGGTCGCAATGTTCAAACAAGGTCGTGCAGCCAGGCTACGAGATCCCGACGTCGGCTTCGATATGAAACCGCAGACCTAGAATTTTGTTGCCGGCAGAGAAGGCCTGGCGATCGCCGTGGTGGATGCAAGGTTCAAAGCGTTCGCAGGAGTGTCATAGGTATCGCCGTGCCAGTGAAGTAGGGCGCAGCCTGGCGCAACTTCGAGAATGGCGCTCGCGGCCACGCGATGCGGATAACACGGGCATTCTGCTATTCTACGAATTCGATCAGCTGATCGAGCAGGTCGGCCTGCCGATCCGCATCAATTTCGCCAAAAGTCGGCACCGGCGGTCAAAAAGGACGGCAATGTGCGCCAGCGCGTGGAGAAGAAGCTGGGCCGCTGAAATGGGAAGGCCGGGCTGGCGTTGAGGCTCAGCACCAGCCCCTCTAGTCTGCGGGGCATTCCGGGCAGGTATCACCGATCGAGTTCAGCACGTATAGAACCTCGGCCGCCGCTGCATCAGGGGAGACGCCTGCTGGCGGGTCTCCACGGGCGATGTCAAGGGCCGCTCCCGTGCGTGTGGATCGGTGCGATCTTGCATCCAGCCGTGTTCTTCGCACTCGCGGATGGCGCCCCCTTCCTGGAGTACCTGGATCGCCCATCTGCCCAGTGTCCGTATCGCTGGTCTTCGTTGACGCGTCATCAGCATTGAGGCAGCTCCTGATACGACGAATCCTTATGTCCGTCGTCCGTTTTCCGTTAGCGCAGGGCTGGGGTTCGGAATGACGAGAGGGCAAGTTCCGGCATGCATGTGACCGCGAACGGCGCGCTTCTGGTTACGCGCTTGACGTGAACAGCCGGCCGAAGTTTGCATGCGATCCTAGGCGCTCGGGCGCGGATGCAGTGTAGAGAGGGTAGGGGAGGGATCATCCAACTTTCCGTTCGATCTCGACAGAGTTCTCCAACAACGGGGTATCTAGGCTGGGAATATCCGGCATGGCCTTACCGGCGATTGCCTGCAGGTCGCCGACCATGCCCACGGTCGAATCAATGACGGCCAGGATTTGGGTTTCCCGCTTGGCCCATTGCCGGCCCATAAACTTACGCTCCTTGTCGAGATCCTCGCGCATAGACAACGCGATTTTGATCGTGAGGTCTGGCGCGTTTCTCGCTGCCAGAGGCGGCGACGCTTGCCTGAACGCGTTTGTAGAGGGCAAGCCAGCATTTCGCGGGCAAGTATTTGAAGCGGAAGGTGCAATCCTGAAGTTCAATTGGTCGGGGCCCGTTCAGGTGAATAACGAATTTCCGCTGGCGCCCGACATTCTCCATGAAGACCTGCCGTGGAGGGCGGTCGTTCCGGTCGGCTCTACGCGGCATCTCAGGATCGTTGGATTGGAAGCCGAGGATGATGCTTGGATTGAGGCGGCCGACAGAGTGCCGTGGTACTGTCTGACGGAGCGAATGAAAGACACCTATCGCCGCGACCAGGTGAAGATCTTGAAGCGGGAGATTGAAGGCCGGATCGCTGCCCGACCTTCTGTCGTCGTTCGGTCAAGGTATTAAGGCTGTCAGCTGTCTAGAAACAAGGGACTTGCTTCTTGAAGGTCCTCAGATGATGTCACAGGCGGGGCGTTGGGCAGCCAGCCCCGCAGAGGGGGTATACCGAGACCGACCGGCTCGGACGTAGGGGAAGGCGTTCCCTTTCTGTATTTCAAGGCAGATCTGGCATATATCGCATCAGCTCTCGCACGGGCCAAAAAGTCTGCCCAAAAATGGTCGATCAGTTCGGCAGCCTAGGTGCCTCGTCTGAAACGCCGCTGCAGATCGCCCACTCAAAGGCTATTTAGTCGTGAATAGCGGGTACTCAGATTCTTCTATTGCCGCGCGATCTCATCAACTACAAGAATTGCATCGACAACCATCAAAGCGTGCTCAACCGGTCGGCAAGGGATGTGAGACCATCTGCGCAAATGTCGAACGAGCTCTCCGGCGCGATATCAGGCGCCGCGCCGGGGCCGAATTCGAGAGGGCGCGCAACGAATGCGGTGCGCATGCCGAAGCGGCCCGCCGCTCTCAGATCATATTTGTGGCGCGCAACCATCAAGGTCTGATGCGGCGGATAGCCTAGGAAATCGACGGCGAGCTGGTACACAGCCGGCGACGGCTTGTAGGTCCCGACCATTTCCGCTGTTAGGATCGCTCCGCTGTCAGGATCGCATCGAACGGCAGACCTGCGTGCTTCACGACGGCGACCACCGCGGCCGTTCGGGCGTTCGACAGCGTCGCAGTGATGTAGTGGCGGCGCAGGCGCATCAGCCCTTCGATGGAATCCGCCCAGGGATCAAGCTTGGTCCAGACCGCGTTTAATTCGTCGCGCTCTGGCTCGGTGAAAGAGCCGGCGAGGCCGCGCCGCTCCAAGAGCACATCCAGCGCCTCGCGATAGATGCGGTCGACACGTATCCAGGGCCGCCTGCCTGCGATGACGGCATCCATGGCATTGCAATAGAGATCGCGCCCTTCGGTCGAAAACTCCGCCCATGCGATCGACAATCCTTTGGCGCGATTGAGCTCGGCGCCGGCGCGCAGGACAGGCTGATAGAAGTCAACGCAGATGCCCTGCACGTCGAATGCGATGGCCTTTATGCCCTGAAGTGCGCGATGTTGCAGGCCTGTCACGTCGAACTGTCCGGTCATAGTTCAGGGTTGAGGCCCACTTAAGACGATGAATGTCCCGTTGTCAGGTAAAAGAATGCGGCATTGTCATGGATGTCTTGGCGCTTTCTGTCGGCTTGTCACAAAGCACACAGCCCGAGCGCGACGTGGGACACGAGCGTTGCGGCATTGCTCGGACTTTTACAAAGTTTAACAATTGACTGATCAGGCAACGCATCGACGCAGACGCCTCGCAGTACGCCAGACGCTGAATGGATGCCGAGTGCATGCAATCGTAAAGGCGCTGGTTGGGCTGGATCTGACGGGAGAGTTCATTCTGACATCGCGGCCGCTCGCTTAGCGCATAAAATTTCTGAATCGTTGGCCCGGATCGATTCATTTATTTAATTGGACGGTCGATTCGGGAATTGCGATTCTAGCGCATGTCCGAATTCACCGTGCAATATCTCGTGCTCGAGCGCCGCGATCCGGCCCGCAACATGGCGCGATTCTATGTGCTCACGATCGAGCCGACGCTGTTTGGCGATACGGCATTGGTGCGCGAATGGGGCCGTCTCGGTGGGCGCGGTCGACGGCGGCTCGATCTGTTCGATGGACACGTGCAGGCGGTCGAGGCCCTTGAGTCCCGGCTCAAACGAAAAACCCGTCGTGGTTACGTCCAGCGCCATTCGCCATGCCTGGAGCGAACGTGCGACCCAGCGTGAGACGGCCAGGATGGACGAAAGGCCGAAGAAAGTATATCAAAGTAATCCGTAGTCATATTCGGTCATACCTAAGAATTGCAAAAGTATTCCATAATCTATGTTATGCGAAGGTGAATATTGATGTGATATCAACGACTTAAAAATGAGAAGTCCCATAACTCAGCAGCGCATTCTCTTCCTGAAGAGAGCCGACGTCTTCAATAGCAGGTGGGGCAATTGCTGAGGACTGTATGGTTCGCCTGACAAGCCAACCTGCAATCGCTCCGTTCCCGATGTTCAGGATTGTCGGTCGAACAAGTGCCAGCCGTTTTGCTAATCATCATCCTAGCACCCCGCGCCCGCCGCGTGAACGATCAACGCGTGTCTTCGCACTCCTTCAGCTTCTTCACGACCGCCGAGCTGTCGACGACCTTGCCGTCGCGGCTGAGCGGCACTTAGGCGGCCGTGCGCCCCTCCGCATCCGTCACTTCGATGACTTGTGGCATCGTGTCGGGATAATCGCCGGCGTGCTCTTTGGTTTCGACCTGGTAGCCCTCGAAGCGCATGTCCCGGCCGTCCATTGTCGGATCCTGAGGGCGCTTCTCCGGCGGCATGGGCGGCAGGTCGGGCTCGACCGCATTCCTCGGCGGAGATCCCCAAGCGGGAGTTCCTCGATCGAGAAGGCGCCGAAGCTCGGCGACCACCTCCCCGCGCCGTTCGAGCTCCTCGATCGCGGCGACGACCTCGTCGCGGTCGAGGACCTCGAGAAGCTCGTTGATCGTCCCCTCGCAGTCCCTCTCGCCCGGCTCCACCTAGCGGGCCAGGACGGCCTGCGCCCGCTCGACGGTTTCCAGCACCTGCTTATCGGCGGTCATCGACGTACTCCACGCAACTCGCACGCGCCTATTCAATGGGGCCACAGGTCCATTGTTCCTGACCCGCACTGCGCGGAACAGGCGGAAAAGCCCAGTCCCCGCGATTTCGAATCCCTGGGCGGTGATAGCAGCGCGGAACGCGCCGCGGCTCCCAAGGATTCGCCGGACGCATGCCAGGAGCGATCTCGATGCTGATGTTCAAGGAAAGACGGCCGGCGATCCGCACCTTGCGCGGTTGGGCCATCGCCGTGCTGCAGGAAGCCGGCGCTGCATAGACCGCATCCTCATCGCTGCGCATCCAGTCCTCTAGCCGACACTCTTGCTCCCGCATGAATTAGATTGTCACGTTATCAGGCGCCACGAGGCCCGTGAAATCGCCGAGCTCAGCCGTCATGTTCGGGAGCGTGGCACGCTCATCGATTGAGAGCGAACTCACGACGGGGCCGGCGAACCCAAACACGCGACCGACGCCCGCCCCCCTGCGCATGGCCGGCAACGCCAGCAGATCAAGCACGATATCCTTTGCAGTTACGCCACTGCGCATGCGCTGGCACCGGTGAAGCCGGCTAATGGTGCATGTCGTGCGTCACCGTTCCGTCCGAGATTGCTTTCATGCCCGGCATACCAAGCCCGCCCAACGGCGCCGAGGCATCTGGAACGATCAGAATATTGGCCATCATCCCGCTGTCCTCATGGTCAAGAATGTGACAGTGCATCACGAACTCGCCGATATAGCGATCATACGTCGTTCGGATATGAACTTCGTAATCGTTCTGGACAAAGACCGTGTCCTTGAACGCGTGCCACATGCCACAGTACTGACTCTCGAGTCCCTTGCTGTCCGCAGGCACGAGACACTCGCCGTGGAGCCCAAAAATACTTTTGCCGTTGTGCATCACGTCCATGATCTCGAATGGATTGACATGGATATGATAGATGTGGGGTTCACCAGATGACATCAGAACCCAGTCTTCGGTAGTATTGACCTGCATCGTAAACTCTTTGTCGATCCGGTCGGGATCGTAGGCCTTTCCATTGATGTAAAAGCCGAAGCCTGGATCTCCGGGAAATTGCGGTCCGATGAAGAAACTTGCAATGCGTGGATTGCCGCTGTTCGAAGCGGCGCCTTCCTCAGGCATCGCTCGCCAAGGCGACAGGTCGCCTATCAGAAGACCATCGAGTGCCGCTTTCGGCAAGGTCTTGTCGTTCGCATTGCCATCGTACAGCGCTTGGCGGACCAACGCGCCGAGATCGCCGGACACCACTTTGCCACCCGAAACGACCACCGTCGCAAGCAGCTGGGTCTCGTTCGGCCCCTGGCCGCCATGGGGACGCTCGTCAGCTGGCGTGGCCCGATTGAGAATGCAGTAAGTCCCCTCGTGTGGAAACGCCACGAGAATGTCGCTGCGATAACCCGGCTGCAGGAAGTTCGTACCGATCGCTCCGCTCTGGCTCTTCGCTCCGACCCCGATGGGATTGATCTTTGACCGGGTCAGTCCATCCGACGCGATCTCGAATTGCGGCACCAGCGCGACCGCTTGGCTCCCATCCGGCACCAGCGACGGGCAGAGCTGCTTGACGACCTGCGCCTGATCCTTTGCGGTTCCATCCAAAACGCCTTTGATTGCCAGTGCCGCTTTCGGCGCAGTATCGAGCATGGGCACGATCTGAACGTTGACCGTGTCGTGAATGCCGGCATGGATAAATCGCCAGCGCTGGACTTCGCCGGCCGGAACATTGAAAATGGGCTGGACCGCCCCATTAATGCTCGTGAAGCGTCCGCTCTTGTCCCAGACGGTGGGAGAAGCGAGCTGCGCACCGAAATTATCGACATATCCGGTCTGGCCCGGGTCGCAGTTCCAGGTGCCGTCGGCGTTCTTGCTGATCTTGCCCTGCGCATCGAAGCACGCATAGGGAATCTGCTGCAATAAGAATATCTTCTCCGGCATGGGGTTGCCGGCTGCGTCATGCAGGATCGTGTCGATGTCTCCTGCCGCTTCACCGGTATAGTGGCGATCGCCTCTGATGATGAGCGCGCCGGATGCGCCGCTCGCGACCTGAATGGCCGTCGACCCATGCCGATGCGGATGGTACCAGAACGTTCCCGACGGATGGTCGAAAGGAATGTTTACTTCATATTCGTAATTGGTATGCGGCGCGATGTTGATGAGAACATTGTCGCTGTTGCCAGTGGGCGACACGTGCAATCCGTGAAAGTGCATGTTGATCGTGTTGAAGCATTCCGGACCGGGCGCTGCGCCCGCCGTGCATGTGGTATCCTTGATATCAAGATCGTTGCGCAGCAAGATGCGTAACGTACTTCCCGGTTTCATGTCGATCACTGGCCCGGTGAGACATCCGCCGTAGGAGCGGAGCTTGACGTTGTCCATCCCGCCGTTCAGCGAGCCGGGGTTCCTGATCTTGTTGGCCGCGATCTTTGCGACGAGATTCATCGTCACGAGATTGCTAACCGACGTGATGTCGCCCTCGGGCTTGCAGCCGGTTTCCGTCACCGGCGCAAGCTGCACGGCTGGCCCAACTCTCTTTTGGAGCAATTGCGGTGGGTTGAGATAGGGCTGGGGCGCTAATTCCTGCGCAAACGCGCTCGCGGCCCACATTAACGAAAGCAACAGGATGAAAATTCGCACTGTTCACCTCGCAATTTTTCGGTAGCGGCGTTCTCTTGAACGCGGCTATTGACTTCCCGCCGCTCCAGCAGGGCCACCTACAGAGACTCGTCGTTGCGTTAACAGTCAGAGCAGCGCCTTTAGCGAATATCACGGCGCTGTCCAGGGCTCGCCGACCTCTCAAATTCAATTAAGTGATGGTTATTGAAAAGCCAAGGTCAGTCAACCTGGTGTTGCGTCAATATTTTGATACCCGCCAGCTGTGGGTCCGCAGACGCCTTTCCTCGAGAGAACGACCTCGACCGGACAATCCGCCGCGTGTATTCCCAATTGACATGACCCTATAATTGAATATGATTTTTCTATTAAGAGTTGTCGTATTGCTTTTCACATAGGGGATGATCATGCACCACCCCAACTGGCTTGTTTTGCCTTTCTTGTGCCTCGCAACGTTATCGAGTGAAGCAGCGTTTGCGCAGGGCGCAAGCCCGCCTCCGGGCTACTACGATATTCCGGCAGGATTTGATTTTCCCGCACCAAAGGCGACGCTGGAGCAGTTCATTACGGCCGGCAATGTCTCGGCTGAACGGCTGCACGCCTGGAATGTGTTTGCCGGAATGACTCAGGCCGCGCCAGGCGGCGAGTTTGCGATCTTCGAAACCTGGTATAGCGAAACAGAGACGTTTGACTCGAGTCTCGCTGCCGCTGCTGCACAGCCGAACGCCGCGCGTCAACCTCGCCTGCCGCGCTTCCAGACACCCCGACAGTTCCGGCCTCCGAAGGGCGTTGTCGCGCCGGCGGTTGCCGGAGCGTCCGTTCTGTCGTTCGTGCTCTACAACTTCCCTGCCTTCAACCATGTGAGAACCAACGGGCTGTTCAAGGCCTCCACGCTTGACGGCCTTCTCAAGACCGGTGCATCGAACAAGACGTTCCCGAAGGATCGCGATATCCCGCCATTTCCCGTGAACGCGATCTCGCTGAAGACGGTGTGGTGGCCGATTGCGAAGGACAAGATCACGGCGATGCCCATTTGGGATCCGGATCAGAATCCCGCGCTGAAGACCGGCAACCCACCTACAACCTGGGCTCGTTATGTCGCGGTGGACCCAGCTCGCCCCGACGTTCCGCCGGACGAAGTCGTCGACGTTCAGTTCAACGGTCAGACCAAACGTGCCCACGTTGTAGGGACGAACAAGATCCATCTGATTCAACTGACCGCGGACCAGGCGGCGGGCATCAACAGCGATGGCGTGCTGTCGGGAGTAGCGCAAGCAGCACTGGGGCGCCCGCTTCAGGCCGGCGACTTCGCCGCGCTAGTCGCGACCCATATGACCACGAAAGAAATCGACAACTGGGTCTGGGCAACGTTCTGGTGGCACGACCAACCCGATCAGGGATCGTTTGCTGCTGATCGACCGGCTCGGGTGGCTGGTGCCTGGCGGAATTATCTGATGAACGTCAGCTACGACCTGAACTTGCCAAAGGAAGGTGACGGCAGCCCCCACGTTGCGTTCAACCCTTGGCTCGAAGCCAGATTCCCCGATGCGGGGCATGGTGGCGGTGTCGTCTCCAATTGCATGAATTGCCACAACCGCGCGAGTTATCCGGACATGCCATTCCTGCCGGTCTATCGCGGCAATCCCGATCCGCAAGACCAAGCGTTCAATGCCGGCAGACTGCGAACTGATTTCCTTTGGTCCGTTCCTGATCAGGCCCAGTGATCTCAAGCGAGCGTCAGAACAGGATATTTTAGCGAGGGTTATCAATGCCGATCTCATTCGCGCGTCTACAGGAATATCTTGATCTGATCGTGCAGAACGCCAGTGAGAATGCTGCTGCTGCGCCACACAAGCGCTTCTGGAGCAGCTATCAGAACCTGACAGCGACCCCTCTCCCGAATCCAAAATGCAACGGTCAGCCCATTTTCCCCGTAAAATATATCGACGAGCAACACACCGCTGTGGATGCAGATGGTTCGCCGATGTTGGTGATATTGACCAGCGCCGATGGCTTCTGCGGACGGGGCCAGATGCCGCCCGGTGGGCCGTTTATCACCGACTCGGGATATTCCCTGACATTGTCGGACGGATCGACTGCGACAGGCGCCCAGATTGTGCAGGATATTCACGATTGGCTAGTTGCCGGCGCTCCGAACAGCTGACCGTTACAGGAGGGTGCAAATGCCAAGAGTCGTCATCATCTCGATCATCTCACTCTTCCTGGCAAGCGCGGCCTACGGTCAAGCACCGCGCCAGTCGTCGTTTGCCCTGAAAGCCGACGCCGCCGCGGGTGCGTGGGATAGCTCACTGCGGGGAAAATGGACCTACAGAAGCTATCTCAACCGGGCTGACGTCACGGTCAACGCAGCTCCGGACGCGGCGGTGCAGGCTCTGAGTGCGATCTATGGTCCGCAAGTCACGAACGCCGCGTCTGCTGTGACGGCATTCAATCTCGTATTTGGCGAAGGCGTCATGACGTTCGATCCCCCACAGGGAAACTCGGTCACCGGGAATTTCGACATGGGCGGCGGTTATGTGCTCGACCTGAAAGGAACCATGCAGACGTCGCCTGCCGGCGACATCTCAGTCGAGCTTTTCGGTACCGGAAGAGCTGGGACGAAGACCGAAAATTGGGAATACGACTACAGAGCATCGACAACGGCGAAATGGCCAAACGGCGTTAATCAAATACCCACGCTTGTCGGCACGGTGATCAGGGCGAAGCCGCATGACGGGGGAGCCGCAGGCGTCGTGGCTTCCTTCATCGCGATCAAGCAATAGCGTCGTGTCGGTATCCGAGTCTGCAGGCGCGCCACCTTGGCGAAACCATAAGAGGGGCCTGACTCAACTTTAAAATGTGAAGTACAATGCAATCAAGAATTGAGTGAGGGGGGATGGCAGAATGACCCGCCACCATTCCAGCATCTTGCGTGCGCGTTTGCTCGCAACTGCTCTGGGTGCGATCTATACGAGCTTCTCAAGTGCGCTGGCTCAGGCGCCGGATCCCAAAGACCAGAAGGGATACACCTCCTTTGTCGCATCACTCTCGTCTGTCGGCACTTCCGCATCCGACTTGCTGCTGCTTGAAAGGGGAGCGGGGCGGCTAGCTCTGATCCGCAAATCTGTTACGCAACAGGTACTTGCCGCATACGCGACTAACGCAACGAGCAAGACAATTGATTTTGGAAAGGGACTTGAGCTTTCCGAGATACTCTGCGGGATCCGCGCGAATTCCGTTGTCATCCTGGACAAATTCTCTCAGCGCGATCAATCGGCGAAACTCGTTGTAGATCATCTACAGTCGGTTGCTCGGGCGAACTATCTCAATTCGGTCGCGACCGAGATACAGTCCGTTAGCAAGACTACGGCTCCTGGGGATATCCTCTCGGCTTTACAGGCACTCTTCGCTTCATACCAAGTCAAGGCCAGCAACGCTACGCTGCAACTGGGTGCCATCGACAAGATCAGAGTCCGGACGCTCCAGCGTTGCCAAGGCGATTTGAAGGAATTCGACAGGGCCTACTACGGGGCCGAGATAGTTGCCCAGTCAGTAGCGAGTGACTTGGTTCAGCCCGCCGCGGCTTCAGGCATTCCGGGTCTAAGCTTTTTGGGTCCGATCGGTGTATTGATCGATACAATGCTTGGAATTATCACGCCTGTCGCGATCGAGGCGGCGACGATTGTCGATGAAGGCAAGCGTGAGCAAGCGATCAAAGACTTCCTGTCCGATCCGAAGAATCAAACCGCGATACGCAACGCTGGCGTTGAGCTCGCCCAAGCCGTCTCCGATTATACCTTTGCAAGAAGAATGACGCTCGCCGGGTCGTTTGCGGAACAGGTGGCTGTTCTCTCGGCAGCGAAAATCGATATCGGAAAGATCGACGCTTGCGCCGATCCCGACAAGAAAGTCTTTGACCGCTCCGAAACAGGCGGACCGAGCGCCATCTTTCTGCGATGCCATCACGCAGTTTGGAAGGAAGTGCAGGAGCAAATTGGCGCGGCGTTGAAGACTGCAAGCGACTACGACGTCATCGCAGATGCTGGAGACACGTCGGCCGGGCTGAATAGTTTCAGAGAGATCACCGCCGATTTCGGGGCGATTATCGCTAACCCCGCTAAGGCTGATGAGTTCTGGCAGCACGTTACGCAATTGGTCAGTTTTGCCGGTTCGGTTGCGACCGCGGTATCGCAGGAGAACCGGGATAAAATACGAAAGGCGATTGATGCTCTGGTAAACGGCTGAGCGTCACGCTCCCGATTTCCTGAGCATAAGTAGATTTTGAATGACGAGAGTGAGCGGCCAACGTTGAAAGATTCGAACGTTGGATGGCCTTTGATTGACTAGGAGGGCGCAGATTGGGCGTCAGCAGTTTCAGGGATGCCGCATTTCGATGCGTAATTGCGGCAAGCATCGCTTTGATGTTTTCCTCTGTTGTAGATGCCGCGGAGTATGATCCGTTCGTCATCAACAAGGGGCCCATACAGATGGGCTCCGTGGAAAAATTGAATCAGCCCGGCATTGGTCCTGAGTTGATTGGAGGAAAAGAGGCCGAATCGACCGAGTGGCCGGCTTCGTTTTATTCGGCTCAAGCAGGCGCGAGATGTACTGCGACCTTGATTGGTCCAACGGCCTTGCTGCTTGCTGCCCACTGCGTCGGCAACGGGCAACTCGCGGCTATTGAATTCCGCGAAAGGACGCTGTCAGGACCTTGCAGGCACGCCGAGGGCTATAAAGGAGGCGCGGGTGATCTAAGCGCAGACTACGCATTATGTCGCATGACAGAGGCTGCTGACGGCATCAAATATGAACGGCTAAATCAGGACCCGTCCAAGCTCGTGCAGGATACGAAGCTCCTTCTTACGGGGTTTGGTTGCACGATTCCGCCGCCACCAACAGGTGGCCCGCCTTCGGGAGGAAATGATGGAAAGTTTCGCATCGGACAGGCGCGTATCGCGAAACTTCCCGGTACCGACCCTGGAGAACCCAATACGGTCGTAACTCGCGATCAGGTAATCGTTTGTCCCGGCGACAGCGGAGGCGGCGCCTACATCCAACGCATCGACGGATTGCGCGTTTTGGCAGCCGTTAACTCGCGCACCCTCTACAAGCAGGGCGAGTCACTTCTATCCAGTGTCACGTCGGCGGCCGCGGTTGCGTTTATTAAGGATTGGATGAAGGACAATCCGGATCAAAAGGTCTGCGGCGTCAATTTTAGCGCTGCATGTAGGTGAGATATCGATCATGAAGTGTCTCAAGGCGCTCGTCATTATTCTCGGGTTTCAGAGCGCAGCTCAGGCGGATGAGTACATTTCGTTGCGCGGAACGCCAGGACTTTCAAACGCAACGATCGAATACATTGCGCGAAATTCCGAGCCGAAGGTCGGATACATCAATATTGGTGAGCTGCCGGAACGATTCATCAAGCAAGTGTGCGGGCACGTTACGAACACGTTCAGCTCGTTATTCTTCGGTACCTACAACACGAAGCTCGTCCGCGAGCCTGCCCAAGTGCGAAGATCCGCAGTCATTCCCGCCTGTGCGAAATGGCGGAGGGAAGATTCCGGAGATGGCGTTGCCGTCGGCGTATTCGTGGGCGATACCTTGGACTCCGTTCTTCTGAGAAAAATTGGCCGCAAAGCCAATCAGATACAGAAGTGCAGTCCCAATGATTCAGCTACCCCGCGATGCGGTTTAACCTATCGGGAGCTAGTTGAGAATCTCAATAAGGGTCTCGATCTGGCTAATCTTAAGCCCGGCTCGACCATCCGCCTTCCCTTCGTGACCGAAATCACCACGTTCCCTGTCAAACGGGGCAGCTCCGTCACCGCCTTAGAACACATTGCAAAAATAAAGGAGCTCGCTGGATTTGCAGATCCGGACAGCCCGCTGATAGAGATCGAGGTGCCGCCAGCCATTTCGCTCATAAATCCGGTCGATGCAGACGGTCAGACATGTCCGGCGGCCTCTCCCGATACTGCCGGTCCCTGGCCGTACGATGATCAAGCGGTCGCCGGGGTCATCAAGCGCACGCTTTCGCTTGCCGAGCAGTCCTATCCCGCCACCCTTACGGTCATCGATACGGGGCTTGATGCATCATTTCCGTCTGGCTTGCTCCGTCGCAATGATTTTACAAACGCGAACAGCCCATACGGAATTGGGGTGTTTCGCCTGGACAACATTCGTCCCTATTCTGATCACACACCGAACGAGGTCCGCTTACATGGCACCGAGGTCGCTCGTATCGCCGCGGGTTTCCCCAAGCTCCAAAAGGCCTATCCGCAACTGTCGGCCCTGTTCAAGCTGAACGTCGTGAACGTTATGGAGCCGCCAGCGGGCGGCGGCGGAGGTTACGGCATAACATCGGGCGGGCTGGTGAAGGCGCTCGAATGGTTCGTCACGCACGGCGATATTGTCAATCTAAGTATCGCCTCTAAGGACCAATTGCCGGGCATCTTGAACGCCATAAAGAGAAATGCTCAGTCGCTCGTTGTGAGCGCGGCGGGTAACGAGAGCGCCGAACTTAATCTCACGGATTGGTATCCGGCAAATTATGGTGGCCGTAACGAAGAGTCTGGAACGCAGTTTATTACGGTAGCCGCAATAGATGCCACCCTGTCACCCACAGGCTTCACGAACAAGGGTGGCCGGTATGTCGATCTCTTCGCGCCGGGCTGTGACGTGCCGTACGATCAAACGGCGTCGGGCGTGACGGGAACATCCTTTGCTGCTCCGCTGGTGAGTTTGACTGCCTCCCTGTTGCGATCGTTCGGCCTCAGAACACCCAAAGATATCAAGCGCCGCCTGCAAGCCTCCGTGGACTACGACGGACGTTTGGAAGATCTTGCAGCCTGGTCTGGCCGCCTCAACCTTTCGAAGGCGCTTAGCCTGTATGATGATGTTCTGCAATTGCGATCGCGTCCCTTGGAGTTTGGGCAATGGACCGCTCCATCCGACATTTGCAAAGACACGGTGATCCTTCCCACGATCAGAAAGATCAACGTCAAGAACAAAGCTGGCGCGCTTGTCCTTCGAGTTCTGTGGTCAGACAGCCAAGAGCAGCTTCAGGAGACTGAGTGCGAGCCATCGAGCGACAAGTTGGTGCTCGACGGGAGACCCGATCCGATCGTCTGGAGCGATTTGATCGACTACGTGCCGAGGCTGTTTCGGAAGAATTAGGGCGTTAAGGCTTCGATCTGGTGAGAGTTCAGCACAGCCCGCCATTTCTTGATCGCGTTTTCGCTGGTTGCGACGTACGGAAGTTATCTGGAGGAGCAAATGATGTTTCGTGCAGGAATGACTTCGCTGCTTTTGTGGACATTGACGGCGGCCGCTCATGCGCAGACCGGTCCGGTTGGTCCCGTGAGCACGTCGACTGAGCAACTGGGAGGAAAAATATCTTACGCGACCGCGCGCCCGAAGCCGCTGCCAATTGCGCAGGGCTATACCGATGCCGATGCCCGCAAGGCTCTGCAAGGAAGTGAGCCGCAGGAACAACGGATACCAGGGTTGCAGGCCGGGGCTATCGGTACCGGCAGGCCATCGACGCCGGGGCTTCGTTCTCCGGTTTCCAAGGCCCGGGAGAACTTGCCGGAAGCTCCGGCACAGGTCGATTTCGGAACGTCTGGCCTTCCGTTCTCCACGGCTCGAGCCGATCTCAAGCCGAACGCGACGAACGACCAATACCCTTATAGTGCGGCCGGGAAGCTTTTCTTCAACGAGTCAGGAGAGTCCTACATTTGCTCCGCCTCATTGATAAAGCCGGGACTGGTCATCACAGCGGCGCATTGCGTCGCGAAATTTGGAAGCGATCAATACTATTCCGATTGGGAATTCCATCCGGGTTACCGCGACGGAAGTTCCCCGTTCGGAAAATGGACGGTGAAGAAAGCATATGCGCTTAAGTCGTACCTGGATGGATCAGATTCATGCAAGGTGGCGGGAGTCGTTTGCAAAGATGACATTGCCGTCCTCGTCCTGGTTCCTCAGAAGAACTCCTATCCTGGCAAACGCACCGGCTGGTTTGCTTTCGCTTGGAATGGTGGAGGTTTTACGCCCCAGCGCATCACGCATCTGACGCAGCTGGGCTATCCGGCCTGCCTCGACAATGCGGGTTACATGCAGCGAAATGACTCGCAAGGAGCGGTCGATTCAGCAAACTCGGACAACACGATTATCGGATCGTTGATGTGTGGTGGTTCGAGTGGGGGGCCCTGGATAATGAACTTTGGCGTTCAGCCGGCGTTGACAGGAACTCAGTTCGGAAGTGCGCCGACCCCCAACACGATTATTGGCGTGACGAGTTGGGGATCGACCAACAATGCCGTCAAATGGATGGGCGCCAGCCCATTCGTGGCCGAGAACGTAAAGAAGCTGGTTGATGCGGCTTGCAACGATTACGCACCGGCGTGTTTGGAAAATTAGCCTCCAAGCATCCGCAAAGATGGCGGCCTGTTTTCTTTGCCTCGTTACGGCGAGAGCCGAGGCTCTCGCAAGCCAGCCGAACCAGCGCCCGGAGGTCACAGACGACGTTGCTCGATCACCGGACCAGACAAAGCGACCTCGAAGTCGCCTTAACTATCGTAAGGCTCGTCCTATTCCGATGCCAACCTTGGACTGCGAACCCGACCAAGTGCGAGGCCAGCTACCGAGCCACATCTGCCGCGACGGACCTCCCGGGCGCCAGCCGCGCTAACACTAGGCAGCGCTCCTTTCCGTCGTCCGCGTTAGGAGCTCGAGCTGACGGAATCTACCGACGAGTTTTCGTTGCCGGGCTCGTATGCTTACGCGCTTCTCAGGTTGACACTTAAGCGCGACTGGTCCGTAATCGCGAGGCTGGAGGTGGCCATGAAGCAAACACGCAAGCTGCTCCAAATTCGGAGCTGCGTGAAATGAATGGAAGTGATCCACAGCATCGTGCACTTGCCGCAAGCAACTGAGTTTATTTATTCACATAACCTTCATTATGGAATATTATGGAATAGTTTCCTAGAATTTCGAGGAAGCTGGCACGGACTGAACCTTCTCTCCCAACCCGAGTCTGTTTTGACTATTTTGACTCTGTTCCCTTCAACTCGTGCCGCAGGCAGTGATCGCCGTAGACGTGTTCAGCCAATTTCCGCCGTTTGAGCTCGAGCTGCGGGCGTTTATCGTTGGAGGTGTGCAGTCGAAAAGTCCGTGTTGAGCCGGAGAAGCGCATCAGTCCTCTCCTTGTTACCTGATCAAGCTGCTTCTGGGCGAGGTAAAGGCGATCTGCTTGTGCCCCTCACCGACCAAGGAGGGCCGGCATTAGCGACAACGCTGCGAAGCGACGAGTGGACCTCAGCAATCGAATGTCGAAACCACCTTCAAGTTTCGCCATCGCAGCAACGGCAAGCTTCTTGCGCGCGGCCTCCCGGCAATAGCGCTCGATCTCCCGGATATCCGTATGGCCGGTGATGCTCATAATTTCGAGCGCTGTGCATCCTGTCTCGGCTAGATGACGACACGCCGCCTTTCGGACTCCATGCGAGCTGGAACGAGGTGGAAGGTCTGCAGCTGCCGCGGCTTCGCTAATCCAACTCGAAAACGCCTTCTCGCTGCGCGCGTTTCCGTACATGGTTTCAATGAAGGCCGGCCCGTCCTTTGGGCAATCGGCGATTTAGCGCGCCAAGTCGCGATGCACCGGAATGCACAACTCGACATGCCCTTGGCTTTGTTTGGTGGTGATGACGAAACCCTGCTTAGTGAGATGCTTCCAGCCAAGGCGCACGGCATCGCTGCGACGCAGGCCAGTGTGCAGTAACACCTCGAAGGCAAGCACCGCAGCGGCCTTGAACAGCCAATGGGTCGCACGGATTTACTCGCGTCTCGGGTCGATCGATCGCACCATCTCTT
>NZ_JBVVPR010000066.1:0-27270 GCF_055811835.1 Bradyrhizobium sp. WSM4874 | reverse complement strand
CCATCTGTCCATGCATTCGGGTGCACATGGTGGGCACGGCGCAAGTGCGCCTTTGCCCACCCTACAGCATCCCGCCCGCCCCTACTCCGACATCGGCTTGTCGGAGATGTCCCAGTCCTTGCCGGTGAAGGTGGAGATGAAGAGCGTCTTCATCGGCGTGTAGTCGTCCGGCGTGTAGTCATATGTGACGCCGTCCAGGAAATAGGGCGAGTGGAAGCCTTTGAGGTTGGAGGCCTGCTTCAGCACGTTGGCGCGGGTGAGCTCGTCGCCGCAGCGGCGCAGGATCTCGCCCATGGTGACGGCCTGGCCGTAGCCGGCGAAGGCGATGGTGTTGTCCTGATCGATCGCCGGCGTGTACTTCTTGCGCAGCTCCTCGAACGCCATCACGTCGGGGTCCTTCTCCCATTTGGGCAGGCCGACCTCCTTGTTGTAACGGATGGCGACGATGCCGGCGGCGTTCTCGAGGCCCGCGGCATTGAGGATCGAGCGGCCGGTCGAGCCGGCCGACAACAGCTGCAGCGGCTTCCAGCCGAGCTCGGCCACTTTCCGGATCGACTGCGACGACGCCTTGCCGGTGGAGATGTTGTAGAAAACGTCCGCACCCGACTTCGAGAGGTTGATGAGCTGGGAATCGACGGTCGGGTCGGTCAGATCGTAGGTCTGCTCCATGATCACCTTTGCGGTGCCGCCGGCGTCTTCCAGAACCTTCTTGAAGGGGCCGAGGAAGTCGCGGCCGAAATCGTCGTTCTGGTAGAGGATGCCGACCTTCGCGTTCGGCTTCACGCTGACGACGTGCCGCGCCAGGATGCGCGCCTCGGTCGGATAGAGCGGCAGCCCCGCCATCGTCCATTTGAACTCTTTCGGGTTATTCCACTTCGACGCCCCGGTGTTGAGCAGCAGCTGCGGCACGCCCTTCGAGTTCAGGTATTTGTGCACGGCGGTCTGCGGGGCGGTGCCGAGCGAGCCGTAGAGCGCGAGCACCTCCTCCTGCTCGACCAGGCGCCGCGTCGCCTCGACGCATTTCGGCGCGCTGTAGGCATCGTCCATGGTGAGGAATTTGACCTTGCGTCCGTTGATGCCGCCCTTTTCGTTCAGCATCTGGAAATAGGCTTCGCCGACGCGCCCGAGCACGCCGTAGAGCGAGCCGGGGCCGGAATGCGGCACGGTCTGCCCGATCTTGATCTCGGTGTCGCTGGCGCCGGCATCGTATTTCTTCTCCGCGGCCCAGACGGAGGGCGCGGGCAAGGTGGATGCCGCGATGGTCGCGAGCGCGGCGGCGCTGAAATCGCGCCGCGATGGATTCCTGGTCATTGTTTGTTTCTCCCTAGCCAGGACATTGTGCTGGCATCGCGGCACGTGTCGCAAGTGGGAAGTCGCCGCTTTGCGACGCAATGACGCTTAATGCGCCGCGTATAGCGCCTAAACTCAAGTTTTCTCGGCGACAACGACGAGGCCGCGCACCGGCTCGTTGTTCTCGATGCGTGGCGAGGCCTGCTCCAACGTGAGGAGCTTGAGGCCGGCCTGTGCCATCGCATCGCGCACATATTCCGCCGAATGGGCATAGCGCAGACCCTCGCCGAGAACGATGCCGCTGCCGTCATGGGTCTCCAGCGTGAACGCAAGCACGCCACCGGACGCGAGCACGCGCCCGGCTTCGCCGAGCACCGGGGCGAGATCGGGGAGATAGACGAACGCATCGGCAGCGACGACGAGGTTCGCGCTCGCATCGCTCCTGCTGCGCAGGCCTTCGATCATGTCGGCAACTTCGAGCTCGGCATAGAGGCCGGTTGCGCGCGCCTCCTTGACCATGCCGGGCGACAGGTCGATGCCGATGAACTGGTCGACCTGTTTTGCGAAGGCGGCGGCCGCAAGCCCCGTACCGCAGCCGAGATCGATGGCGCGCTTGAACAGGGCGGGCTTCTTCGCGGCGACGCGGGCAGCCACGACCGCCTTGAAGATCAGCGACGGCGCGCGATAGCCGAGATCGTTGATCAGCACGTGCTCGAAGCGCGGCGCGTATTGATCGAACAAGGCCTGCACATAGGCCTTCGGCATCTCGGACAGTTGCGCGTCGCCGAGGCGCATCAGATGCAAATGGGCGCCATGTTGATCGCTCGGGTCGGACTCGCGCGATTTACGAAAGGCCGCAATGGCCTTATCGCGCTCGCCGAGTTGCGCGCGGATTTCGCCGAGCGTGAACCAGGCCGAGGTGAAATTCGGCGCAAGCTCGATGGTCTGCTCCAGCAGGTCGGCGGCAGCCGCCAGATCGCCCTTGAGCTGGAGGTCGCGCGCGAACTCGAAGCGGCGGTCGGCCATGAGAGCGCCGGAGGTCAGGAACAGGCGCAAAGGCATTGGGGAACCAGGAAGCGAAGTGGGCGGATGACTCGAAGATGCGCGGTCGCAACCTATATAACAGGCATGCGTCCGCAAGACATCCTGCTGCCGGTCGCCGCCGGCCTATGCTGCAAGCCCGGCGGCTTCCATATCGACCCCGTCCGCCCGGTCGAGCGGGCCGTGATCACCCACGGCCATTCCGACCATGCCCGCGCCGGCCACGGCGCGGTGCTGGCGACGCAGGAAACGCTGGACATGATGCGGCTGCGCTATGGCGAGAATTTTGCCGGCTCGACGCAGGCGATCCGCTATGGCGAGGAGATCCGGCTCGGCGACGTCAGCGTGAAGTTTCATCCGGCCGGTCATGTGCTCGGTTCGGCGCAGGTCGCGGTGAGCTGCAAGGACACCTGCATCGTCGCCTCCGGCGACTACAAGGATGCGCCCGACCCGACCTGCACGCCGTTCGAGCTCGTGCCCTGCGACGTCTTCATCACCGAGGCGACGTTCGGCCTGCCAGTGTTTCGCCATGGCGATGCGGCCGACGAGGTCAAGAAGCTGCTGGCGTCGGTGGCGCTGTTTCCGGAGCGCGCGCATCTCGTTGGCGCCTATTCGCTCGGCAAGGCGCAGCGCGTGATCGCGCTGCTGCGCCAAGCCGGTTACGACGCGCCGATCTCTCTGCATGGCGCGATGGAGAAGATCACGCATTATTATCAGAGCCGCGGAATCGAGCTCGGCGAACTCAGGCCGGTGAAGGGCGTCAAGAAGGCGGCACTTGCCGGCACCATCACGCTGGCGCCGCCCTCTGCGACGTCCGATCTCTGGACCCGGCGGTTTCCCGATCCCGTCACGGCCTTCGCCTCCGGCTGGATGCGGGTGCGCGCCCGCGCGCGCCAACGCGGCATCGAGCTGCCGCTGGTGATCTCGGATCACGCCGATTGGGACGGCCTCACCGCCACGATCGCCGCGACTGGCGCCGGCGAGATCTGGGTCACCCACGGCCAGGAAGACGCGCTGGTGCATTGGTGCCAAGGCAGGGGTTTGCGGGCACGGCCGCTCGATCTGGTCGGCTATGGCGACGAGGAGGAGACCGAGACGCCGCTCGCTGACGAGGCCGAAGCATGAATCGCTTCGCCGAACTGCTCGACCGTCTCGCCTACGAGCCTGGCCGCAACAACAAGCTGCGGCTGATCACCAGCTATTTTCGCGAGGTCGCCGATCCCGATCGCGGCTACGCGCTGGCCGCGCTGACCGGCGCGCTGAGCTTCAAGCACGCCAAGCCCGCACTGATCCGCGACCTCATCGCCTCGCGCACCGATCCGGTGCTGTTCGGGCTGTCGTACGACTATGTTGGCGATCTCTCGGAGACGGTGGCGCTGATGTGGCCGAAGCGGAGCGCAAGCAACGACGAGTCTTTTCCGAGCCACCCCTCTCCCCCGCCCTCCCCCACAAGGGGGGAGGGAGCCCAGTTGCGCGCGCCGCTGTCAGTGAGCGCGACAACTGACAGCCATTTCCAAAGTGATGGACGCACGGCTCTCTCCGTTCCCTCCCCCCTTGTGGGGGAGGGTCAGGGAGGGGGGTACCGCGGGCGAGATGCCAGCGATGCTCTCCGTCCGAGCAACCACAACAACCCACCTCCCCCAACCCTCACCGAGGTCGTCACCACGCTGCGCACGCTCGGCAAGACCGAGCTACCAAAACAGCTCGAGCGCTGGCTCGACGAGCTGGATGAGACCGGCCGCTGGGCGCTGTTGAAGCTCGTCACCGGCGCGTTGCGCATCGGCATCTCCGCGCGCCTTGCCAAGACCGCGGCCGCGGCGCTCGGCGACAAGGACCCGCATGAGGTCGAGCTGATCTGGCCCGGTCTCGCGCCACCCTATCTCGACCTGTTCGCCTGGCTGGAAGGCCGCGGCGACAAGCCGGTCAATCGTGATCCCGCGCCGTTCCGTCCCGTCATGCTGGCGCACGCTATCGAAGACACCGATTTCGCCGCGCTCGATCCCGCCGACTACATCGCCGAATGGAAATGGGACGGCATCCGCGTGCAGGCGGTGGCCGGCCGCGATAAGCACGGCCACATCACCGCGCGGCTCTATTCGCGCACCGGCGAGGACATCACCGGCAGCTTTCCGGACCTCGTGCCATCGTTGCGGCTACCCGGCGCCATCGACGGCGAGCTTCTGATCCTGCGCGAAGGGCGTGTGCAAAGCTTCAACGTTCTGCAACAGCGACTCAACCGCAAGGTCGTGTCTCCGAAGCTGATCAAGGAGTTTCCGATTCACCTGCGCGCCTACGATCTGCTCGGCGACGAGGAGAACGATCTGCGCGAATTGCCGTTCGCGGAGCGTCGCGAGCGGCTGGAGATTTTCATCGGCAAGCTTGATGATCCCCGCATCGATCTCTCGCCCACCGTGCCGTTCGCAACCTGGGACGCACTCACCGCCGCCCGCGCCGATCCCGCGAGCGCCGGTGCGGGCGAGGACGCGGACGCCGTCGAAGGCGTGATGCTGAAGCGGCGCGATGCACCCTATCTGCCGGGCCGGCCGAAAGGACAGTGGTGGAAATGGAAGCGCGATCCGCACATCATCGACGCCGTGCTGATGTATGCGCAGCGCGGCCACGGCAAGCGCTCGTCCTTCTATTCCGACTACACCTTTGGCGTCTGGACTGAAGGCGACAACGGCGACGAGCTGGTGCCGGTCGGAAAAGCCTATTTCGGCTTCACCGACGAGGAGCTGCTCCAGATCGACCGCTTCGTGCGTCGCAATACCACCGAAAAATTCGGCCCCGTCCGCCACGTCGTGCACGAGGGCGACAAGGGGCTGGTGCTGGAGGTCGCCTTCGAGGGGCTGCAGCGCTCGCCGCGGCACAAATCCGGGGTCGCGATGCGCTTTCCCCGCATCAGCCGGCTTCGCTGGGACAAGCCGCCGCGGGAGGCCGACCGGCTGGAAACGCTGGAAAAGATGCTGAAAGCGGAGGCGGCGGAGATTGATGCTTAAGAAGCCCTGGGCATGCGCTTGCCCGCATTAAAATCCCGTAAGCCGATTGACGCCCCCTCACGGGTTCCCCATGTCCCCCGCCTTGCCCTATGATAGGGTCGAATCCGCTGAGGAGTTTGAGATGGCCCACGACGTCAGAGATTTGCCGGCCGGCCGCAGTGACGGCCTGAACCGCTTTCTCGGCGGTTCGCCGCTGGCGGTCGCGTTTCGCCTGGTGCTGCTCTCGATCCTCGTCGGCGTCGTGCTGGCGGCGATCGGCTTCGATCCCTGGAATATTCTCTACAGCATTCGTCTCTTGTTCCAGCGGTTGTGGGATCTCGGCTTCGATACCGTGAACTGGCTGTGGCGCTACTTCCTGCTCGGCGCCGTCATCGTGATCCCGATCTGGCTGCTGATGCGCGTTTTCGGCGCGCCGCGCAGGTAAGTCGTTACTTTTGAGCATGATCTTGTCGGAAAACCGCTTCACACTTTTCCGGATCATGCTCTAGGGAGCTGGCGGCCGATGCAATTGCGCTTTGTCGGCTGCGGCGACGCCTTCGGATCCGGCGGCAGGCTCAACACCTGCTTCCACGTCTCGGGGCGCGAGGCCAACTTCCTGATCGATTGCGGCGCGTCGGCTTTGCCGGCGCTGAAGCGGCTCGAGATCGACTGCAATGAGATCGATCTCATCCTGATCACGCATTTCCACGGCGACCATTTTGCCGGGCTGCCGTTTGTCCTGCTCGACGCGCAATTCTCGCGGCGAACGCGGCCGCTCACGATCGCCGGTCCCAAAGGCATCGAGACGCGGCTGCGTGCGGCGATGGAGGCTCTGTTCGAGCATTCCTCCAAGACGAAACAGCGCTTCGAGCTGTCCGTCGTCGAGCTCGCGCCCGAGCAGAGCCAAAGCTTCGGCGCGGTGACGGTGACGCCCTACCCCGTCGTGCACGGCGAATCCGGCGGGCCGTTCCTCGCCTATCGCGTCGAAACCGAGGGCCGCACGCTGGCCTACAGCGCCGATACCGAATGGACGGAGACGCTCATTCCTCTGGCGCATGGCGCGGACCTTTTCATCGCCGAGGCCTATATGTACGAGAAGGTGGTCAAGAATCACCTCAGCCTGAAGACCTTCGAACAGCATCTTCCCGAATCGGCGCAAAACGCCTCGTGCTCACCCATATGAGCGAAGACGTGCTCTCGCGCCTCGACGACATCCCGCATCTCGCCGCCGAAGACGGCATGGTGCTCGTATTCTGACATGCACGCACCCGTTCACTTGAAGATCGGCTCCCGTCAGGTCTTCGCCATCGCAGGCCCCGCGATGGTCGCGAACCTCACCACGCCACTGATCGGCGTGGTCTCGACCACCGCAATCGGACGGCTGGATGATGCCGCGCTGCTCGGCGGCGTCGCCATCGCGTCCGTTATCTTCGATTGCCTGTTCTGGCTGTTCGGATTCCTGCGCATGAGCACGCTCGCTTTCACGGCGCAGGCGCTCGGTGCCGGCGAGACGCGCGAGCTGACCGCGATCCTGGTGCGCGGCCTGATCGTCGCCGGGTTGGTCGGGATAGCCCTGATCGCGCTCCAACTGCCGCTGGCCGCCGTGCTGTTCGACCTGATGGGCGGCAGCGAGGGCGTCACGCGCGCGGCAAAAACCTACTTCGTGATCCGGATCTGGTCGGCGCCGCTGGCGCTCGCCAATTACGTCATCCTCGGCTGGCTGGTCGGCCAAGCCCGCGCCAATCCGGCGCTCGCGCTCCAGGTCGTCATCAATCTCGTCAACGCGGCGGCGACGATCCTGCTGGTGCTGGTCTACGACACCGGCATCGCGGGTGCTGCGATCGCGGCGCTGCTGTCCGAAGCGGCCGGATTCGGGCTCGGCGTGATGGTCTGCCGCCGTTATGCGGACGGCGGGTTCGCGGTGCCATACGCAGAGCTGTTCGACCGGGCCAAGCTGATGCGGCTGCTGGCGGTGAATTCCGACATCCTGATCCGCACCGCGGCGCTGATCGCCGTGTTTCTGTTTTTCACCGCCAAGGGCGCGCGGGCCGGCGACGTCACGCTGGCCGCCAATTCCGTGCTCAACAATTTTCTGCTGGTCAGCGCCTTCTTCCTCGATGGTCTTGCCAACGCAGCCCAGCAGCTTTGCGGCCGTACGCTCGGCGCACGCGACGCCAGGGGATTTGCGGATTCGACCCGGCTGGTGCTGCTATGGGGGCTCGGCTTCGCGCTGGTCGTGTCCGCGCTGTTCGCTCTGTTTGGGCCGAACTTGATCGATTTCATGACGGCGAGCGAAAGCGTCCGTCGCGGCGCGCGGGAATTCCTGCCGTTCGTCGTGCTTGCGCCCATTCCCGGCGTGTTCGCCTTCGGCTTCGACGGCATCTATATCGGCGCGACCTGGGCGCGCGAGATGCGCAATCTGATGCTGGCCTCGCTCGCGATCTTCCTCGCCACATGGTGGGCGCTGCAATCGTTCGGCAATGCCGGGCTGTGGAGCGCGCTGATCGCCTCCTATGTCTCGCGCGGCGGCTTGCAGGCCGCGCGCTATCCGGCGCTGTACAGGAAGACGTTTTCGAAATCGTAACTCTCGTGTCCCGGACGCGCTGCAGCGTGAAGCGCTGCTGCGCAGAGCCGGGACCCAGAATGCCGCCGAGATGGGCCGCGGTTCAGCAGCGCATCACTGACGTGCTGCGCTGCGCCCGGGGCACGAGACCGCCTACATCCCCGGCCAGTCTTCCGCCGTCAGCGTGGCGGCGTCGGAGCCGACGATCTCGGAGAGAGAATCCCGTCCCGTTCGCAATAGCGTCGAGGCGAGGTCGCGCTTGATCTCGTCGACGAGGCCGAGGCCCTTGTAGACCAGCGACGAATAGAGCTGGATCAGGCTCGCGCCGGCGCGGATCTTCGTCAGCGCGGCGCCGCCCGAATCCACGCCGCCGACGCCGATCAGGGGGAATGCGGCCTCGACGCGCACATAGGTCTCCGCGACCATCCGTGTCGACAGCCGGAACAGCGGCCGGCCGGACAGGCCGCCCTGTTCCTTGGCGCGCATCTCCTCGCGCAGCGTGCTCGGCCGCGCGATCGTGGTGTTCGACACGATCATGCCGTCGACCCGGCGCGAGCGCGCGACCTGCACGACGTCATCGAGCTGGGCGAGGCTCAAATCCGGCGCGATCTTGAGCAGCACCGGCGTATCGCCGGCGCTCTCGCGCACCCGCTCGCGCGCGTCGATCACCCTGGCGAGGAGATCGTCGAGCAGCGCGCCTTCCTGCAAATTGCGCAGGCCCGGCGTGTTCGGCGAGGAGACGTTGACGGTGAAATAGCTCGCGACCGGCGCAAAGGTCTCGATCAGCTTGACGTAGTCATTGACGCGATCAGGCGAATCCTTGTTGGCGCCGACATTGACGCCGACGATGCCGCCGTGCTGCGCGCGCGCCGCGAGCCGGCGCAGGGCGGTCTCCGCGCCGTCATTGTTGAAGCCCATGCGGTTGATCACGGCCTCGTCGCGCTCCAGACGAAACAGCCGCGGTCGCGGATTGCCGCTTTGCGGTTTCGGCGTCACCGAGCCGATCTCGACGAAGCCGAAGCCGAGCCGCAGCAGCGCATCCGGCACTTCGGCGCTCTTGTCGAAGCCCGCGGCCATGCCGATCGGATTGGGGAAGTTGAGCCCGAACGCACGCACCGCGAGCTTGGGATCGTCAGCGTGCGGCTTGCCCGGCGGCAGGAAGCGCAGGCCCTGGATCGCGAGGCGATGCGCATCCTCGGGATCGAGCCAACGCAACACCGGCAGCGAGAGAGCGTCGAAAGCGCGGATCACCGGGCAAGCTCCGGAACATCGTGGCCGCCGTCGGAGCGCGTGTTGAGGTTCATCACGGCAATCACCGCGCCAAGATCGAGCTCGCCGTAGAGATGCGGAAACAGCTCCTCATTGCGCGAACGCTCCCAGCGCAATGCGCTGCCGAGCGCGTCGCCGTCGACCTCGACCAGGAACAGCGCGCGCTGCCCGAGATAATGCTTGCGCAGGGTCTCGGGAACCTGGGCGGCGGTCGAGAAATGGATGAATCCGTCGCGCGAATCGTCCGCGCTGCCGCGGTAGACACCCTGCCGTTCCGCCTCACGCCAGGCCGAGGCCGGACAGATTTTGTAGATCTTGACCACCGCTTACGCAGCCCTGTTTGCCCGTGGAGACAGCTCTTTGAGTCTCTTGGGGATTTTCGTCTCTCGTGGGTCTTTGAATCCCGGGCGGGACCGTAAAGGCCACCCCTGCCGAACTCAAGACTTAGACGCCGCCTCTTGCACGAAAAGCGGAAAACCGGTTGATTTGAGGATAGTTTTCCTGAGTTGCGACGGGCTGGACCTTCCATGGTCAAGCAGGCCAAAGCGCAGAGGATGCTCACCCACGACCAGATCTGGGGTGCACTGGATCGGCTGGCGGAGCGTGCCGGGCTGTCGCCGTCCGGCCTCGCCAAGCGCGCCGGGCTCGATCCCACCACCTTCAACAAGTCCAAGCGCGTCACCTCCGACGGCCGCGAGCGCTGGCCGTCGACCGAATCGATCGCGAAAGCGCTGGCGGCGGCAGATTCCTCGATCGACACCTTTGCCAGGCTGGTCGGCGATGAAGCAGACGGCTGCCGCTCGGTGCCGCTGCTCGGCTTCGCGCTGGCAGGCGCGAGCGGCGCCTTCGACGAGTCCGGCTTTCCCGTCGGCAAGGGCTGGACCGAATTTGCCCTTCCCGCCGCCGAGGGCAACCACACCTTCGCGCTGCAGATTACCGGCGAAGCGCTTGCGCCCGCCTATCGCGACGGGGACATCATCCTGGTCGCGCCCGGCGCGCCGATCCACAAAGGGGATCGCGTAGTGGTGAAGACCAAGGCGGGCGAGGTGACGGTGGCGACGCTGAAGCGCCGCACGGCAAAGGCTCTGGATTTGCAGCCGCTCGATCCCTCCCAGGCCGAGCGGACGATGGCAGCGAGCGAGGTCGGCTGGATCGCGCGGATCGTGTGGGCAAGCCAGTGATCGCGTCTCGCCTGGCAGCCTTGCGACTCAGCATCTCTCTCGCATAGGTTGCCGCCACTCATTGACGAGCAAATTCATGTTAGGGGGAATATGATGAATCGCCGTCACGCATTGAAGGCCCTCGCGGGTCTTGCGCTTTGTCCGCTCTGCAAGCCGGCCTTCGCCGCCGAAGGTGCGCATTGGAGCTATGAAGGCGCCGGCGCCAAATGGGGCGAGCTCGACGCGGCCAACAAGGCCTGCGCGGTCGGCCTGCAACAATCGCCGATCGACATCGAGGCGACGGTCAAATCGCAATTGCCCGCGCTGAAGCTGAACTGGGGCAAGAGCGCCGACACCATCGTCAACAACGGGCACACGATCCAGCTCAACTTCAGCGAGGGCAGCACGCTCACGCTCGGCGACGTCAAATACAAGTTGCTCCAGGTGCATTTCCACCGCCCGAGCGAGCACATGATCGGCGGCAAGAATTTTCCGATGGAGGCGCATTTCGTCCATCGCAACGAGGCCGGCGGGCTCGCCGTGGTCGGCGTGCTGATGGCCGAGGGCAAGCCGAACCCGGCCTTCGGCAAGATCGTCAAGACCATGCCGGCCGCGGAAGGCCCCGCCGTGAAGGCGGATACGACCATCGATCCCCACGCCATGCTGCCCACGAAGCTCAGCTACTTCCGCTATCCCGGCTCGCTGACGACGCCGCCCTGTTCGGAGGTCGTCGAATGGCTGCTGCTGACCAACCCGATCCAGGTGTCGGCCACCGACGTCGCCGCGTTCGCAAAGCTCTATCCGATGAACGCGCGCCCGGTGCAGAAGGACAACCGACGCTACGTGCTGCGGTCGATCTGAGCGGGGGCTGAAGGTCCGAACCCAACCAAATTGTCGTCCCGGCGAAGGCCGGGACCCATAACCACAGGGAGAAGTTGGGCGGAGGATCGAAGTTGCGCTTCGGTACGACGACCGTCGCTACCCGACAGATCACGCGGTATGGGTCCCGGCCTTCGCCGGGACGACGTGGTAGAAACATCCCGTTCCTACAACACCGCTACGCGCTCCGCGCCAGCGCGCCGTCGATCATGTTGACCGCGTTCTGCACGCCATACACCGCGACAAAGGAGCCGAAGCGCGGGCCCTTCTCCTGGCCGAGCAGCACCTGGTAGAGCATGTTGAACCAGTCGAGTGTCACGCCGGGACGGCCGTCCTTGCCCTTCTTGACCTGGTCGAGGAACGGCTCGCGGCGGCCGATCTCGTAGACGACGTTCTGGATGTCCTCGGCCGAGGCGTCCTGCGGAAGCTGCGATAATGCATCCCGCAAATCCTGCAGCGCCGCGCGCTCAGTCTCGGTCGGTTCGCGGAACGTCTTCGTCGGCGCGACGAAGTCGCGATAATAATTGATGGCATAGCCGACCATCGCATCGAGCTTGGGATGCGTCTGCGGGCTCACGCCGGGCCGGTAGCGCCCAATGAAACCCCACAGCGTCTCGGCATTCTCGGCATTGGACGACGACACCAGCGTCAGCAAGAGCTGGAACGTGACGGGCATGTCGAACTTCGGCGGATGGCCGCTATGGACGTGCCAGACCGGATTGCCGAGCTGCTGCTTGGCGTCCTGCTTGGCAAAACCGTCGATGAACTGCTGGTAGTCGTCGACGTTGCGCGGGATGACGTCGAAATACAGCCGCTTGGCCGCCTTCGGCTCGCGATACATGAACAGCGACAGCGATTCCGGCGAGGCGTAACGCAGCCATTCGTCGATGGTGAGGCCGTTGCCCTTCGACTTCGAGATCTTCTGGCCCTTGTCGTCGAGGAAGAGCTCGTAGTTGAAACCTTCCGGCGGCGTGGCGCCGAGCGCCCTCGCGATCGCGCCGGAGAGTTTGACCGAGTCGATCAGATCCTTGCCGGCCATCTCGTAATCGACGCCGAGCGCGACCCAGCGCATCGCCCAGTCGGCCTTCCATTGGCACTTGACGTTGCCGCCGGTGACGGGCGTCTCGACTTCCTGGTTGGTATCGGGATCGAGATAGGTCACCGTGCCGGCTGCAACGTCGCGGCGGATCATCGGCACCTGGAGCACGACACCCGTGGTCTTGCTGATCGGCAGAAACGGCGAATAGGTCGCGCGGCGGTCGGGTCCGAGCGTGGGCAGGATGATCGCCATCACCTTGTCGTAGGCAGCTAACATCTTGAGCAGCGTCGCGTCGAAACGGCCGGACGTGTAATAGTCGGTCGAGCTCGCGAATTCGTAGTCGAACCCGAAATGATCGAGGAAGGCGCGCAGCCGCGCATTGTTGTGGTGCCCGAACGACGGGTACTCGTTGGAGAACGGATCCGGCACGCGCGTCAGCGGCTTGCCGAGATGCGCGGCCAGCATCTCCTTGTTCGGCACGTTGTCGGGCACTTTCCGAAACCCGTCCATGTCGTCGGAGAACGCGAGCAGGCGTGTCTTGATCTTGTTCTCGGTCAGCACATGAAAAGCGTGCCGCACCATCGAGGTGCGCGCGACCTCGCCGAAGGTGCCGATATGCGGCAGGCCTGATGGCCCGTAGCCGGTCTCGAACAGCACCTCGTCCTTCGGGCTTTTCTTCAGCCGCGCAACAATGGCCTTCGCCTGCTCGAACGGCCAGGCGTTGGATTGTTCGGCGAGCGCACGCAGATCGCTCGGGTTCGCGGCAAGATCGATAACGGACATCTAAGGGGCCTCCGGGCCGCGGAAAATAGCGATTTCCGGGCAGAATGCAATTTTGCGGGGCGGGCAACCGCACCCACCGTCATTGCGAGCGAAGCGAAGCAATCCAGAATCTTTCCGCAGAAACAGCCTGGATTGCTTCGTCGCTGCGCTCCTCGCAATGACGACGAGGAGCCAGCGAAGCTAAAACGGGCTCACCGAGAAATACCGCAGCCACAAATCCGTGTAGCGGCCCTTTTCCCAGACGCGAAACATCGCCCAGTTCAGGGCCTGGCGCAGCACGTCGTTGCCCTTGCGCACGGCGATGCCGATGCCTTCGCCGAAGAAACGGCTCTCGACGAAGGGACCGCCGGAGAAGGCGCAGCAATCGCCGGAATCGGTGCCGTTGATCCAGAACGCGAGCGCGATGGCGTCGCCGAAGATGAAATCGACCTCGCCCTTGCGCAAGGCGGCGCGCACGGCATCGTCGTTGGGATAGGGGTGCAGCTCGGCGTCCGTGAACATCGCCTTGAGATAGGCTTCATGCGCGGAGCCGGCGATGACGCCGACCTTCTTGCCTTCGAGATATTCGGGCCTGATCTCAGGCATCACCGCGTCCTTGCGCGAAGCGAAGCGCGCCGGCACGCGATAATAGGGATCGGTGAAGTCGACCCGGGCGCGGAGCTGCGGGCTCACCGCCATCGAGGCGATGATGGCGTCGCCGCGGTTGGAGGCGAGCGCATCGACCAGCGTCTCGAAGCGGCGCATCTGCACCGTGCAGGTGACCTTGATCTCCTCGCAGAGAGCGCGGGCGAAGTCGACGTTGAAGCCGGCCGGATTGCCGTCGGCGCCGGTGTAATTGAACGGCGGATAGTCGGTCTCGGTCAGAAAACGGATCACGGTCAGGCGCGACAGATCCGGCCGCTCCGGCCGCCGCCGCGGGTCCCAGAAGCCCGGCACGGCCTGCGGCGCCGCCTGGGGCGCGACCTGAGGTGAGGCTTGCGGCGCCGCTGGGGGCTGCTTGGCCGGGGCCTGCGCCTTGGCGCCAGGCAGGCCCGCGAGCAGGCAGACGCCGGCGACCAACCCGGTCAGCAAGCCACGGGCGGATTTGGACGATTTCGCCTGTTGCGATGGAGCCATCGGCTGAAAATGAACGAATTTCGTTGGGATCGGAGGGCCTTATAGCCCATCCGGCCGGGAACGCGAGCGCGGATTGCAGCTAATAGGGGAGCCTACAGATACCGCTTCAACTCCACCGCGGCCTCTTCCGGCGTGCGCTTCAGGTTGAACGGTGAGACGAAGCGGCCGTCGCGGTCCATCAGATAGATCAGCGCGGTGTGGTCCATGGTGTAGTCGCCGTCCTTGGTCGGGACCTTCTTGGCATAGACCCGGTAGGAGGTGATCACCTTGGCGGTCTCGGCAGGATCGCCGCTGAGGCCTTCGAGGTGCGGGTCGAAGCTCGACAGATAATCCTTCATCGCCGCTGGCGTATCGCGCTCGGGATCGACCGAGATGAAGACGGCATTGACCTTGTCGGCGTCCTTGCCCATCGCGCGCAGCACTTCCGAGATCTCGAACAGCGAGGTCGGGCAGACGTCGGGGCAATGGGTGTAGCCGAAGAAGATCAGGGTCGGCTTGCCCTTGAGGTTCTTGTCGGTGACGGCCTTGCCGTTCTGGTCGGTGAGCTGGAACGGGCCGCCGATCGCGGCCGGCTGCACCACCTTGCCGACCCCGCCCATGGCCCAGAATACGATCAGGAGCCCAAGGACCAGGCTTGCGGCGAAGGCGGTCGCAATCACCAGCGGACGGGCGGCGGAGCTCATGGGCGAAAAACTTCCTGTCGCGGGTCAGAAGCAGGCGGCGAAACCGGTCCTGATCATTTCGAAGAACACCTGGCTGCCGTAGTGGAACCAGAGCGCGAGCGCCCCGAGCACGACCAGGCCGCCGACGCCAGCACCCGCCAACAGCAGCACGACCGGCATCCGGCCGGCAGTGGGCGAATTGTCCGATACGGGCTGGGCGGGGTGCAGTGGTTGAGCCATGACAACGATCGGGGTGAAGGGTTCCCTGCCGTTCAAATAGGCGCTGGGGCGGGGCCGGGCAAGCGCGGTGGGCGGGCCGGAGATCATGTAGCGCGGAGGTTCTCGTCATACCCGGGCTTGTCCCGGGCATCCACGTATTAGTTCGCCCAGTCCAAAAACGGAGATGGCCGGGTCAAGCCCGGCCATGACGAAGGATAGAGATCAGCGCTGAAAACGACCGAATGCGGCCTACCGCGACGACGGCTTGTTGGCCGAGGCCTGCGCGTCGAGGTAGCAGGGCTTGTACATGGCCTGGAGCTGCCTGCCCTTCAGAAAGAGCATATGCGGGGTGAGGCCGCCGCGCTGATTGATCCAGCGCTTCACCTGCGAGGGATACATCGCATAGAGCATCTGGGTCGCTTCGGTATTGGTGACGGCGCGGCCGTTGCTGCCGAAATCCCACGCTGCGTGGAAGCCCAGTGTCGCGTGCGAGGTCACGCAGATGCGGTCAGGCGGGATAGCGCCGAGGACGATGGTGCAGGCAGAGGCGCAGAGACCGTCGATGATGACGGTATCGCCTGACTGTCGCAGGTCCTGGTATTTGTCGACGTAGGTTCCGATTCGGCCGCCGCGGTCATCCGCGATCCGAACCACTGCCTGAGAAGCGCCAATGCTCGCGATCAGGAGAACCGCCGCAAGCAACCCCGTCAGAAACTTCATTGGCCCCCGCCCCAGTCGAATTCGAATCTGTGTGTCAGGTGGTGATGCCCTGCTAGGGTCTGTCGTAACCGCGGTTTTGTCTAGGCATGCCGGCTCGTTCAAAACAAATTCAAATCCAGTGTTGCGCCGGCGCTGCACTCGGGCGCTCTTTTTCCCGAAGTGGAACAAGTTAACGATGTCTTACGCGCCACACTCTTGATCTCAGTTGCAACCGCCGGCTTCAATCCGGGCAACTACAGGGGGGAACCTGTGGAGGGGGAAACACATGCAGGGGAAAACACATGGCCGAACGGATGACTGAAGAGACTGACGTCATCGTTGTCGGCGCAGGACTGTCGGGCCTCGTGGCCGCAACCGAGATTGCGGATGCCGGCAAGCGCGTGATCGTGGTCGACCAGGAGGGCGAGCAGTCGGTCGGCGGCCAGGCGTTCTGGTCGTTCGGCGGTTTGTTCCTGGTCGATTCGCCGGAGCAGCGCCGGCTCGGCATCAAGGACTCCTTCGACCTTGCGATGCAGGACTGGCTCGGCACCGCCGGCTTCGACCGTGACGAGGATTTCTGGCCGCGGCAATGGGCCGAGGCCTATGTGGCCTTCGCGGCCGGCGAAAAGCGTGCCTGGCTGCGCGCGATGGGCCATCGCATCTTTCCCGTGGTCGGATGGGCCGAGCGCGGCGGCTATGACGCCATGGGCCACGGCAATTCAGTGCCGCGCTTTCATGTCACCTGGGGCACCGGGCCCGGCATCGTCGAGCCGTTCGAGCGCCGCGCGCGCGAGGCCGTCAAAAGCGGTCGGCTGACCTTTCGGTTCCGCCATCGCGTCGATGCGCTCTCGATCACCAACGGCACGGTGGATGGCGTCGGCGGCGCCATTCTCGCCCCCGACAATGTCGAGCGCGGCAAGAGCTCATCGCGCAACGTCGTCGGCGAGTTTGCGTTGAAGGCGCAAGCCGTGATCGTGGCGTCCGGCGGCATCGGCGGCAATCACGAACTGGTCCGGCAGAACTGGCCGAAGCGGCTCGGCGAGCCGCCGAAATTCATGATCTCCGGCGTGCCCGAGCATGTCGACGGCCGCATGATCGGCATCACCGAGGCATCAGGCGCGCGGCTGATCAACCGCGACCGCATGTGGCATTATGTCGAAGGCATCCAGAACTGGTCACCGATCTGGCCGCGCCACGGCATCCGCATCCTGCCCGGCCCCTCCTCGATGTGGTTCGACGCCACCGGCACGCGATTGCCGGCGCCGTTGTTTCCCGGCTCCGACACCCTCGGCCAGCTCCAATACATCATGTCCACCGGGTACGAATATTCCTGGTTCATCCTGACCCAGAGCATCATCAAGAAGGAGTTTGCGCTGTCGGGCTCGGAGCAGAATCCCGACCTCACCGGCAAGAGCTGGCGCATGACGATCAAGCGCGCCACCAACAAGGGCGCGCCGGCGCCGGTGGAAGCGTTCAAAAGCCATGGTGTCGACTTCATCGTGCGCGACAAGATCGAGGATCTCGTTGCGGCCATGAACAAGCTGGCCGGTAGCGACCTCCTCAAGCTCGAGCATATCAAGATGCAGATCGAGGCGCGCGACCGTGAAATCGCCAACCCTTACGTCAAGGATGCGCAGGTGATGAACATCCACAATGCGCGGCGCTATATCGGCGATAGGCTGATCCGCACCGCCTCCCCTCACCGCATCCTCGATCCCGCGCAAGGGCCGCTGATCGCGGTCAAGCTCAACATCCTCACCCGCAAGACGCTGGGCGGTTTCGAGACCGACCTCTCTTCGCGCGTGTTCGGCGACGAGGGCAGCGTCATCCCCGGCCTCTATGCAGTGGGCGAAGCCGCCGGCTTCGGCGGCGGTGGCGTGCACGGCTATCGCTCGCTGGAAGGCACGTTCCTCGGCGGCTGCCTGTTCTCGGGTCGCAATGCGGGCCGCGCCGCGGCGCAGGCCGTGGGCTAGATCATGGGGCGGCGGATGCGCATCGCGGCGTTTGTTGCGGCATTGGCCGCCGCCCCGGCTGCGTCCGCCGATACGATCGACATCGACGGCGTGAAGCGGTCCTACGCTGTGCAATTGCCGGCAAAGCGGCTCGTGCCGCTCGTGGTCGTGCTGCATGGCAAGACCCAGCGCGGCGCCGACATGATGACGCGGACGGCGTGGCCGCAGGTCGCAAAGCGCGAAGGGTTCGCCGTGGTCTTTCCTGATGGCCTCAACCACGCATGGGCCGATGCGAGGACCAAGGCGGGACCGGCGCTCCGTGGCCCGCCCGCAGGCACCGACGACGTCGCCTTCATCGCCAAACTCGTCGAGAAGCTGGTGGCGAACGGCACCGCCGATCCTCGCCGCGTCTATCTCACCGGGATCTCCAATGGCGGCGCCATGGCGATGACACTGGTCTGCGCCCGCGCCGATCTGTTTGCTGCCGGCGCGAGCGTGAGCATGAACCTCACCGATGAGGCCGCGGTCACGTGCCACCCGTCGCGGCCGCTGCCGATGCTGCTGATGAACGGCACGGCCGATCCGCTGGTCCCCTACGAGGGCGGCCGCGGATCGAGCTATTATGCCGCAGACGGTTTCTGGTCCACCGACGAGACGCTTGCGTTCTGGCGCAAGCTCAACGGCTGCGAGACCGACAATTCCGAGATGACCGATCTGCCCGACAGGGCGCCTACAGACCAGTCCACGGTGACACGGATCTCCTCGCGCTGCCCTGAAGGGCACGACGTCGTGCTTTACCGCATCAATCAAGGCGGTCACCGCATGCCCGGATTTTCTCCGGATGCCCGCTTCCCGAAGGTCGCCGCCAGCTTGCTCGGATCGCAGAACGGCGACATCGACGCCGCCGAGACGATCTGGACGTTCTTCGGCCAGTTTCCTTAAAGCGCAACTCATGCATGGCCAGCGACGCATGCGTGCCTGGCAACGCATGCGTGCCTGGGGTGGCACGGGGCAAGCCGCTGCGCTAGACAGGGCCGCCATTCAAAGGAGACACCCAATGAGCATTCAGCGTCTTGAAACCGGCCCGCGCATGAGCCAGGTCGTCGTGCACGGCAACACCGTCTATCTCGCCGGTGTCGTCGCCAACAACGCCGCCGGCGAAAGCGTGACGAAGCAGACCCAGGACATCCTGGCGACCATCGACAGCCATCTCGCCAAGGCCGGCACCGACAAGTCGAAACTTCTCTCGGCGACGATCTACATCACCGACATGAAGACGTTTGGCGAGATGAACGCGGTGTGGGACGCCTGGGTCTCGCCCGGCAACACGCCGGCACGCGCCACCGTCGAGGCCAAGCTCGCGGCAGCACAATACACCGTCGAGATCATGGTCACGGCGGCGAAGTAACCGCGGAAAATTCACGCGCGCTGATGACCTCAGAGGTAATCGATCAGCGCGCGTGAACCTTCGATAGTCAGGTCAGCCGAACGATACGGCGCCATCGAAGGAGACGACAATGACCGACCCCATCACCATCGCCCGCCGCTACATCGATCTCTGGAACGAACGTGCAGCCGGCCGCCGGCGCGAACTGCTGAGCCAGAACTGGACGGCGGATGCGAGCTATGTCGATCCCCTGATGAAGGGCGACGGCCATGACGGCGTCGACGCGCTGATCGCAGGCGTGCAGCAACGCTTTCCCGACTTCAAGTTCAAGCTGATCGGCGAGCCCAACGGCTACGGCGACCATGTCCGCTTCAGTTGGGGTCTTGGTCCTGATGGCATCGACAGCCCGATCAAGGGGACGGATTTCGCCGTGCTGAAGGACGGCCGCATCAGGAGCATCACGGGATTTCTGGACCAGGTGCCCGCGGGCGCGTGAGGCCGCGCTGATCGTTTGCTAGGCCCTCTCCCCTTGTCAGGGAGAGGGCGAGTTTTCGCTCGTCGCACAAGCGCTAGTTATTCGCGCTCGCGGAATCGTCCATCGCCTTGAAGGCTTCCTCCAGTTGCAGCGAGATCGGCACGTTCAGCCGTTCGCCGGTCGGAAGTCTTGCGGTGAACCATTTGTTGTAGAGCGGAACGAGGTCGTGGTTGGAGCCGAGCTTGCGGAAGGTGCGATCGACCACGGCCGCCAGTTGCGGCTCGCCCTTGCGGAACATGATGCCGTAGGGATCGTAGGACAGGTAATCGCCGGTGACGCGGAATTTGTCCTGTGCCTTGTGGCGCACGATCAGGCTGGACAGCAGGATATCGTCGGTCGCGAACGCGTCGGCCTTGCCGTCGACGAGCATCTGGTACGACTGCTCGTGATCGGCACCGACAACGATGGTCAGTCCCAACGAGGACTTCTTGTCGGCCGCCTGGATCGCCTGCTCGTTGGTGGTGCCCTTCGTCACCACGATAGTCTTACCCTTCAGATCAGTCAGTGATTGGACGCTGGACGCCTTCGGCACCATCAGCTTGGTGCCGGCGACGAACATCAGCGGCGAGAAGGCAACGCGCTTGCCGCGCTCGGCATTCGCCGTCGTCGAGCCGCATTCCAGGTCGATCTTGTTCTGGAGCACGGCGTCGATGCGATCATCCGAGGTGACCTTGACGTAGGCGATCTTGAGATTGGGATCGTCGACCTCGACGCCGATCTCCTCGACGATAGCCTCGCAGAGTTCGAGGCTGTAGCCGATCGGCCGGTTGGCCTGGTCGAGGAAGGAGAACGGCGGCGAGCTCTCGCGATAGCCGAGCCGCACGGTGTGCGCGGTCTTGATGGCTGACAGCGTCGGGCTAAGCCCTTCGCTGCCACCGCTCTGGGCGGAGGCACCCGTGGCCAGCTGGCACGCTGCCAGCAACAGGCCGCCCGATATCGCCATTGAAAGGCGCATGATGCACTCCGATCAATGGCCGGCCATCGCGGGCACTTCGCCGGGGATCATGTCTCCCGGCACGGCGTCGCCCGGTCCAAGCTCGTGCTCGGGCCCGAGCTCGCCTTCCCATTTGGCCACGACCGAGGTCGCGAGCGTGTTGCCGATCACGTTGGTAGCGCTGCGGCCCATGTCGAGGAAGGTATCGATGCCCATGATCATCAACAGCCCCGCCTCGGGGATGCCGAACTGCGACAGCGTCGAGGCGATCACGACCAGGGAGGCGCGCGGCACGCCGGCAACGCCCTTCGAGGTGATCATCAGGGTCGCCAGCATCGCGAGCTGGGTGCCGAGCGGCATGTCGATGTGATAGCTCTGCGCGATGAAGACGCTCGCGAAGGTGCAGTACATCATGGTGCCGTCGAGATTGAAGGAATAGCCGAGCGGCAGCACGAAGCTCGATATCCGCGACGAGGCGCCGAACTTGTTCAGCCCCTCCAGCGTCTTCGGATAGGCCGCTTCAGAGCTCGCGGTGGAGAACGCGATCATCAGCGGCTCGCGGATCAGCTTCAGCAGATGGGCGTAGCGCGGCCCGATCACGATGAAGCCCACGACCACCAGGATGCCCCACAGGATCGCGAGCGAGAGGTAGAAGCCGCCCATGAAGACGATGAGCTTCCAGAGCACCAGCAGGCCGTTCTTGGCAACCGTCGCGGTGATGGCGGCCCAGACAGCGAACGGCGCGAACAGCATCACATAGCCCGTCACTTTGAGCATGATGTGGCCGATATCGTCGATCAGCGCCAGGATCGGCTTGGAGCGCTCGGGCATCGAGCCCATCGCCACCGAGAAGAACACGGCGAAGATCACGATCTGCAGGATCTCGTTCTGCGCCATCGCATCCGCGATCGAGGTCGGGATCAGATGGGTCAGGAATTTTTCGATCGAGAAGGCGGAAACCGGCAGGCCGGTCGACTGCGCCTTGTCGGGCAGCGTACCCGGGAAATTCGCGCCGGGCTGGAGCAGATTGACCATCACGAGGCCGAGCATCAGCGAGACGAAAGAGGCGCTGACGAACCAGCCCATGGTCTTGGCGAAGATGCGGCCGAGCTTGGAGCCTGAGCCCATATGAGCAATGCCGCCGACCAGGGTCGCAAACACCAGCGGCGCGATGATCATCTTGATCAGGCGCAGGAAAATCACGGCGATCAGGTTGATGGACGAGGCCCAGTCGCCCCGCGTGTCGGGCAGGAAATTGTAGATCGCCGCGCCCATGATGATGCCGAGCACCATCGCCACCAGAATGAATTGCGTAAACCTGTTCGACATTGAACACCCCCGCTACACCGACCGCTTCATGATGTCGCAGATATGAAGACTGCGCAACACGCTTGGCGTGCGATCGCCGGGGCGGATGTTCCCGTTGCGAAGCTGGCGCCCGCGATCTAGCTTCATGCAGCGCACAACGAATGCGGCTTGCACGTTTTTCTTGCGGCAACTGCATCAATAATCGTCAAACGACCTAGGGGAAACATCATGAGCGGCAGCGTCAATCGTCAGATTCTTCTGGTGGAAAAGCCCAGCGGCAAGCTCGGCCCCGAGCACTTCAAGATGATCGAAGGTGCGATGCCTGAGCCGAAAGACGGTGAGGCCTTGCTGCGCGTTCGATACATCTCGCTCGACGCCGCCAACCGCGCATGGATGCACGGCGCGACCTATCGTTCAGCAGTCGAAGCCAACAGCGTGATGGCCGGCGGCGCCATCGCCGAGGTCATCAGCTCAAAGGCGCCGGGGCTTGCGCCGGGCGACATCGTGTTCGGCGACACCGGCTGGCAGGAGTTGGCGGCAGTGCCCGCCAAGCATCTCACCAAGATGCCGAAGCTCGAGCCGATGACGCATCTGCTCAGCGTTTTCGGCATCGCCGGCCTCACCGCCTATTTCGGCCTGCTGGAGATCGGCAAGCCCAAGGAGGGCGAGACGGTCGTGGTCTCCGCGGCCGCGGGCTCGGTCGGCTCGATCGTCGGGCAGATCGCGAAGATCAAAGGATGTCGCGTCATCGGCATCGCCGGCGGCGCCGACAAGTGCAATTGGCTGACCTCCGAGCTCGGCTTCGATGCCGCCGTCGACTACAAGGACGGCGCGGTGTTCAAGGCGTTGCGCGCGGCGGCGCCGAAGGGCATCGACGTCTATTTCGACAATGTCGGCGGCGACATTCTCGAAGCCTGCCTGCCGCAGATGAACAATTACGGCCGCATCGCCTGCTGCGGCGCGATCTCGCAATATGACGGCGCGCCCTCGGCACACGGCCCGCGCGGCGTGCCCGGCCTGATCGTGGTGAAGCGGCTCGTCATGCAGGGCTTCATCGTGATGGACTACATGAAGGAAAGCCAGCGTGCGCTCGCCGACCTCCAGGCCTGGGTCACATCCGGCAAGCTGAAGGTGCAGGAGGACATCATCGACGGCCTCGAGAACACGCCGAAGGCGCTGATCGGATTGCTGGCGGGCGAGAACCGCGGCAAACGTATGGTCAAGCTCTGACGACGTAGTTACGTCGCAATTTCGCGGGCATATCTACTTGCGGTGGCAGCCAAAGCGGCCAAAGATATCGCTCGCGAGGCATCACTCGCGATGATTGCGTTTGCATCAGATTTGTAAAACTTCGGCGTTACCGACAGGGCAGGAATTCACTCAGATGTTCAACACGTTGAAACATGCGTCTGCACGCGGGGCGTTGCTGGCGGCGGCTCTCTTCGCAACTGCAGCAGGCGCATTCGCGCAAGCACCGACCGAGGCGCAGAAGAGCGCGATCCGCTCCGCATGCCGCTCGGACTTCATGGCGCACTGCGCGAGCATCAAGCCCGGCGGCGTGGAAGCCTATCAATGCCTGCAGAAGAATATGTCCGGCCTGTCCTCGGGATGCCAAACCGCGGTTCGCGCCGTCGAGCCTGCTGCCGCGCCAAAGACCGAAGCCGCCCCGAAGACCGAGGCTGCACCCAAAGAGGCTGCACCCAAGGCGGAGTCCGCGCCCGCCACGCCGAAGGCTGAAACCGCTCCCGCCGCAAAGCCGGCTGCCGCGGCCGCGCCCAAGGCCGCCGCAGCCACCGCTGCCGCCAAACAGCCGAGCAGCGCGCAGATCGCTGCCGTCAAGAGCGCGTGCCGTGCCGATTATCCCAAGGTGTGCGCCAGCGTGCCGCCGGGCGGCGCGCCCGCACTCGAATGCCTGGAGAAGAACAGGGCAAAGGTTTCGCCGGCCTGCGAGAAGGCCGTGAGCGCCGCGGCAGGTGGCGGTGGCGCGGCAGCAACGGCGGCACCTGCGGGCGCAACCCCTGCGGCGGCAGCAGCACCGGCGGCCGCGCCTGCCGTGATCGTGCTGCGCCCGCTGCGGCCGCGCGAAGAGTTGTTCATCGTCCAGTCCGCATGTCGCGAGGATGTCCGCACGCTATGCGGCAGCGTGGCGCCAGGTGGCGGTCGGATCATCCAATGCGTTGCCAACAATGCCGCTTCGCTGTCGCCCGCCTGCAAGGACGTGCTGGCGCCGTTTGCTGCACGCTAGAGAAGCGAGCCATCCGGCGGTCTGCTGCACCGTGCTCGTAAATGGTGTCTGGGTGAAGCGCTGCGTCTGACGTGCGGATGGCCAAGCCGGCGCGGTTTGGCTATGCTTCGCACGCCACTGCTTCGGACACGCGCCAAACGCGCGTCCGGGCACGAGCTTCGGCGTGCCGCGCGCTTTGCCAATAAATTCCGCTGGCGCGGGAAGCCGGAGCACATTAGTCTACCCCTAGATAGTAAGTATACTGTCAATCAGGGAGGACAGACGTTGCGGATCGCCGTGATTGGCGGGGGGCCCGGTGGACTCTACTTCGCCTATCTCTGGAAGAAGCGTCACCCCGAGGATCAAGTCGACCTGTTCGAACAGAACCCGGCCGACGCGACCTGGGGCTTTGGCGTGGTGTTTTCTGACCAGGCGCTCGAATTCCTGCGTGCTGACGACCCCGAGACGGTCGACGCGATTGCGCCGCACATGGAGAGCTGGGAGAACATCACGCTGAACCTGAGCGGCGACAGCGTCGCCATCGACGGTGTCGGCTTCTCCTCGATCGGTCGGCTCGAACTGCTGCGATTCCTACAGCAGCGCGCGCTCGATGCCGGCGTCACCCCGCGCTTCGACACGCCAATTCATGCGATCGACCAGCTCAACGGCCACGATCTGATCGTCGCCGCCGACGGGCTGAACTCGCTGGTGCGCCGCGCCTTCGAGGGCGATTTCGGCACCTCGCTGTCCTACTCCTCCAACAAGTTCGTCTGGTACGGCACCTCGAAGCGTTTCGACACGCTGTCGCAGACCTTCGTGAAGACGGACCGCGGCGCCTTCAACGCCCATCACTACCGCTATTCGCCGACCATGAGCACGTTCCTGGTCGAATGCGATCATGCGACGTGGCAGGCTTACGGTTTCGCCTACAAGGACGTGGAGCAGTCCAAGGGTGTCTGCGAGGAGGTGTTCGCCGACACGCTCGGCGGCCGCTCGCTGGTCTCCAACAAATCAGTCTGGCGCAACTTCCCCTGGGTCTGGAACGAGCACTGGTCGTTCAAGAACATGGTGCTGCTCGGCGACGCCCTGCACTCGGCGCATTTCTCGATCGGCTCTGGCACGCGGCTCGCGATCGAGGACGCCATTGCGCTGGTCAAGGCGCTGGAATCGGATGCACATCTCTCGACCGCGCTGCATCGCTACCAGGCCGCACGAAAACCGGTGGTGCAGAAGCTCGTCAACGCCGCGCGGACCAGCGCTTTCTGGTACGAGCACTTTGCCCAGCACATGCAGCAAGGCCTGATGGACTTTGCCTATAGCTACATCACCCGCTCCGGCCGCATCGACGACTCCCGCCTGCGCGCGATGTCGCCGGCGTTCATGGCGCGCTACGAAGCCGCCAAAAACGGTGGGGACGAGGCATGAGCGGGCAGATCAACGACCAGGTGCCCGCCGACTGCGCGGGCGCGCGCGAGATCGGCTTTTCCGTTCCGCAGGTCTACAATGCCAGCCGCGTGCTGTTCGACAATCTCGCGAGAGGATGCGGCGACAAGCTCGCGCTCATTGGCCCCGCGGGCACGCGCACCTATGCCGAGCTCTGCGCGGACGCCTGCCGCTGGGGCAACGGCTTTGCGTCACTAGGCCTCAAGCGCGGCGATCGGGTGCTGCTGTTCCTCGACGATACCCCGGCCTATCCCGCCGCGTTCTTCGGCGCGGTGCGCGCCGGCTTCGTGCCGTTGCTGATCAACACGCTGACACCGCCTGATCTGCTGCAATTCTATCTCGCGGATTCCGGCGCCTCTGTTGCGGTGGCGGATGCCGAGTTCTGTGCACGTTTCAACGCCGAGGCCTGCAAGGACACGGCCCTGCATACGCTGGTCGTCGTCCACGGCGCTGCGGGCGATCACGCCTCGCCGAACGCCGTTTCTGCCGCCGGCTGGCTCCCGCAGTTTCCGGTCGAACTCGCGGAAGCCGGTACGCATCGCAACGAGATGGCGTTCTGGATGTACTCGTCCGGATCGACCGGCCGGCCCAAGGGCATCGTGCATCTCCAGCACGACATGGCCTATAGCGAAGTGGCCTTTGCGCAGAACATCTTGAAGCTGACGCCGGACGATATCTGCTTCTCGGTGCCGAAGATTTTCTTCGCCTATGGCTTTGGCAACGCGATCACCTTCCCGTTCTCGGCGGGCGCGACGACGCTGCTGCTGCCGGGGCAGCCGAAGCCCGCGGCGATCTTTTCGGCGATCGAGCAGTATAAGCCGACGGTCTTCTTCGGCCTGCCGACGCTCTATACATCGCTGACCAAGGCCGAGGGTGCCGACAGGACCGACTTCTCGTCACTGCGGATGGCGCTCTCGGCCGCAGAGGTGCTCTCGGCCGACGTCTTCAACGCCTGGAAGACGCTCACCGGTCTCGAGATCGTCGAAGGCCTCGGCTCGACCGAGGCGCTGCACATCTATCTCTCCAACCACCCCGAGCGGAAGAAGCTCGGCGCCGCCGGCCTGCGCGTGCCCGGCTACGAGGTCGCGCTGCGCGACAAGGACGGTCGCGATGTCGCCGACGACGAGGAAGGCATCTTGTGGGTACGCGGTGATTCCAACACGCCGCTGTACTGGAACCGGCCGGACAAATCCGCCGAAACCATTCGCGAGGGCGGCTGGATCTACACCGGCGACCGCTTCGTCCGCGATGCCGACGGCTTTCACTTCTTCCGAGGCCGCGCCGATGATCTCATCAAGATCTCCGGCCAGTGGGTCTACCCGCTCGAGGTCGAGCTGTGCCTCGCCGACCACCCGGACATCCGCGAGTGCGCGGTGTTCGCCGCCGAGCTGCCGGACCGGCGCATGACCCTGAAGGCGGTCGTGGTGATGAACAGCCGCGCCGCCGATCAAAGCGAAGCGACCCGCAGGCTGCAGGATTACGTGAAGGGCAAGCTGCTACCTTACAAATATCCGCGTGAGGTGATCTTCATCGACGAACTGCCGAAGACGGGCACGGGGAAGATCGACCGGCAGGCGCTGCTGCGGATGTGAGGGCAACAGCGCAGCTTCATATTCGCTGTCGTCCCGGCGAAGGCCGGGACCCATAACCACCGAGTTTGGTTTGGCGAAGATAGGCAATGACCTTCTCGCGCTATCACAGGTGCCTCGGCGTATGGGTCCCGGCCTTCGCCGGGACGACACCGAGGATGAGGCGCCGCTATCGTCACAAACTCGCGCTCACCCCGCCT
>NZ_JBVVPR010000065.1:0-30452 GCF_055811835.1 Bradyrhizobium sp. WSM4874 | reverse complement strand
GTCGAGATCTTCCACAAGGGCGAGCGGATCGCCGCGCATCAGCGCATGAGCGGCAATCACAAACACACCACCGTGCCGGAGCACATGGCCTCCAGCCATCGGCGCTACGCCGGCTGGACCATCGCGCGTATCCGCCAGGACGCCGCCGCGATCGGGCCGGCGACCAGCGCGTTGTGCGACCTCATTCTCGACGAGCGCTCGCACCCCGAGCAAGGCTTCCGCGCCTGCCTCGGCATCCTCAGGCTCGCCGCCTCCTATGGGCGCGAACGGCTGGACGCCGCGGCTGCGCGGGCAATCGACATCGGCGCGCGCACCTATGGTTCGGTCAAGTCGATCCTCGCCAACAATCTCGATCGGCGTTCTGCTCAGCAGCGTTCCGCGGACGATGCGCCGATCCTGGATGCCAACATCCGCGGACCGCGCTACTACAATTAGGAGATCATCCCTTCGAGTGCGCTTTGAGCGCCTTGACGTCGTCCTTCGTGTAGCGGGCGCGCTCGATTTTCTTCTTCACCTGCTTCGCCATGGAACCTCTTCATTTTTCTGGAGTAAGTGCCCCGGGTCGCTGGAGCGAGCGACGACTGGCCCAAGTGTCTGAAGCCTGGACAGGGCCGCCGCCGCAGCCCCCTCCACGAATGGCCCGCAACCAAGACGGCCCCCTTCAGGAGGATTGGTTAGTCGATTCCGTGGGGTGCCGTCCCACGGAAGCGCCGTCCGTCGATGGTGATGGGATGGCCAACGCAACCCGGCAACCTAGTCATATCTGCAAACGTTCCGCGAATTGTATGCAAACGATCCATGCAAATGCTCGGCTTGACTGCAGTGGAATCGTATCGAAATGTCGCGCCCGCGTCTTGTTGTTTCGCGTCGAACTTCGATCAAACCTGAGCGCTCAGCGCTGTAGAATGAGATCCGGCGCCGGGCTCACGGAGGAGACTGATGACCGTCAGCAAATATCAGTTCAGGACCGAACTTCGGCGGCTAATCGAAATCCACATCGGACGTTCGAACACGTTCGAGGACTACGCCGTGGTCACGGGGGAGTTGGAGGAGGCGATGGATCGCCTGAACCTGGAGAGCGAGAAGTTCTCGGACGAGGAGGTCGACGCCTGCGAGTTGTAGCGAGGTGCCTTGCCCCGTTAGACCCAGCCCCGCCGCGCCATCACGCGCTGACCGATTGCCAGTTCGCCCGCCGGTAGAACAGTTGTGAAGCGTCCGATCCCGGCGAACAAGCTGCCAGCCGGGACCTCGGTTGGGTTAAGGTCGATGTTCGAGGTCAGCAGTTGTTACTTGCAAGAGGTCACCGGGTGGTGTGCCCCATTGAAGGGACCGACAAAGGAGCCAACGATAAATAGGTAAATCGAGTAATCGCTATTTCTGCGCTCAATGACCTAGAGCCGAAGCCGCCAGATGCTCCCAGTACTCTGCCTCTGCGAGCAGCTTCCAGCTTCTTTCAGGATCCCACGCGGCACTCTGGGGCAAAGTGACGCCATCGCGCGAAAGCGGCGCATAGTTTCCATCCCTAATCTCCCTATTTCTGTTTTCCACCTTATTTTTTTATGTTGCGATAGAGTCATCATCATTATGAGACAGAATTAATTTGGCGCCAATCGGCAGCCAAGTGACGCTCCGATAGCGCGTGTGAGCGGCACCATTTTCGTTTTGAGCTTCACATCAGTTTCGAATGCTACTTGGGTGCTTCGGAGCGCGCAAGTCCGGGCATCAAGGCGATGCGCCGCTAGGGGTAGGCTTAGCTTAGGAGCGTGACCGGTCAGCAACACGCCCGTGCAAAGTGGCGCGAGCCGGCGCCCAACGTTACAATCCGAACCGACTGACAGCGGAGAATCTTCTCCAATTACTCCATTGCGAGCACGCAAAGCTTACTTGCGATCAGCCCGGCGCAAATGCCGGGCTTATTCGCTAGGGATCCTCATTCTCGCTCGGGATCAATTCTCGTGAACGCTGTCATTTCCCTTCGGCCCCGCGACGGGACGCTCCGGGACCTGCTGCGGTGATGACCGCGCGTTCGGAGGGATCGCGGCCGATCTTGGCTTGGAGCTCGATGAGATCGGTGAACACGTCGGCCTGGCGGCGCAGCTCGTCCGCGATCATCGGCGGCTGGCTCGCGATCGTGGAGATGACGGTGACTTGAACGCCGCGGCGCTGTACCGCCTCCACCAGGTACCGGAAGTCGCCGTCACCGGAGAACAGCACCATTTGGTCGATGTGCTCGGCGAGTTCCATGGCATCGACAGCGAGCTCAATATCCATGTTGCCCTTGATCTTGCGCCGGCCGCCGGCGTCAACGTACTCCTTGGTCGGCTTAGTGACGACGGTGAAGCCGTTATAGTCAAGCCAGTCGATCAGCGGACGGATCGAAGAGAACTCTTGGTCCTGGATAGTCGCCGTGTAGTAGAACGCGCGCAGAAGCGTACCGCGGCTCTGAAATTCGCTCAGCAGGCGTTTGTAATCTATATCGAAACCGAGCGTCTTGGTGGTCGCATAGAGATTGGCTCCGTCGATGAAGAGCGCAATCCTGTTGAGAGACGACATTGTAATCTCGGAAGCACGAAGTGCCATGCTGCGGGGAATACGAACCCGCCAATGAGGCGGCCCTTCCAAAGCTTTCATCAAAGCCGGAGCTTCCGATGCTATACCGGGGTCCTTTAACCTTCAAACGGTTTGCTCCGACCGAAATTAATCCGTAACTCCGCAAGGCAAGGAAAATTCCAACTGGCGGCATTGAGGGGCATGTCCGCGACTTGTGGATTGGGTCAACGCGTTCGACTATTCTCGACTGGCCGGAATTGTTGTGCAGCGCAATGCCTGACCAATTCGAATTCTTTGATATTGCCTTTGAACGGCGAAGCCGAAGGTGGACTTGGCGCGTGTGCACTTGCGAAAAAATGACCGTGATGTCAGGACGGGAGACCAGCAGAGCCGCCGCCAGGTACAAAGCAGCGAGGGCGCTTTTTCTGATGCTGCTCTCGGCTCCCTACCGATCGTCGAGATCGAACGCGTGCAACAGGGGGCCGGCTCAAACGGCAAAACCTTCGCCCAACTAAGGAGCTGCCGCGCTGAGGTCTCAGAACTGGCCCATTAAGCGGCTGAAGGCGGGATGTGCTCAATTCTTTACCTTGACCCAGTCGCAGGTTCGCGGCGGGTACCGTCGCTCGCGGTGCTTGGAGACCAAACCCTCAAGGCCCATACGAGACGCCGCATCGAACAGGCTTGATCCGATCTCGCCGCGCTCGATGGAGCCACGGCCTGCGGTTCTGCGGGTCGAAGGGGCAGAGGAGCGTCCTGCGATCGCATACGATTTTGGTAAGCGCGATTTTCTCCGCACGGTGACGCCCGCGCTTTTGACGGATGGCCTTCGTATCGAGGGCGGCATCTGACCCGTTCAGGCGGCGGTTTTGGGGAAGTTGAAGGGCAGCAGGTCGGTAATATCGGCGTCGTCGGCGCGCTGAGGCAATCGGTGAGCACGTGGCGCAACCAGGCTAACGGCTCGACGCGTGAGGCGCGGCAGGTCAGCATCAGACTGTAGACGACGGCACTGGCCCTGGCTCCCTCGACGGTGTCGCTGAACAGCCAGCTCTTTCTGCCAGTGGCAAAGATTCTGATACCGCGCTCCAGGAGATTGTTGTCGATCGGCATCCTGCCGTCTTGCGTGTAGCGCGTCAGATATTCCCATTGGTTCAGAGTGTAGGATACGGCATCGCCAAGCTTGCTGTCGGGCAAGACCTTCGGGGCGATTTGATCGAGCCATTCCTTGAGGGCGTTCAGGACGGGAATGCTGTGTTGCTGGCGGAAGCGGCGAATGCATTGATCTGGTTTTTCGTCCCGCGCCTGCCTTTCAACCCGGTAAAGCTGTTCGAAGAACCGCAGCGCCTGCTCTGGCGGGCCGCCGCCCTTCTTCCTCGCCTTGAGGGCATCGACAAAGCGCCGTCGGGAGTGGGCCATGCATCCAATGTGGGTGGCCCCTTCCAGCGTGCGCCATGCGGTATAGCCGTCACTCATCACGATGCCACGGTAATCGCCGAGGAACGCCTGCGGGTGGATCTGGCCGCGGCCCGGCTGATAATCCAGAAGAACGATGGGCTCGTGACTGCCCTGGCCGCTGCGATAAGCCCACATGTACGATGTGCTGGTGGCTTTTTTGTCCTTCTCCTTGAGGACCTGAACCGTCGTCTCGTCGCCATGGATGAGAGGTTGCAATCTGAGCCGCAGCTTCAGGGCGTCTGAGATGCGATGCAGATGCTTCTCGCTCGAGCCGATCACCCAATGACCCAAAGCGCCGCGGCTGACCGGAACACCTGCGCGTTCGAAGGCCTGCGCCAGACGGTAGAGCGGCGTGCCATCGACATATTTGTGAACCAGCGCGAACGCCAGCGTTGAGGCCGTGGCAACGCTGCCCGGCAAGGGCTGCGTCGGCATCGGCGCGGTCACGACAGGGGCATTGATCCCGGTGCGATCGCAATGGCGGCACCCATATTTGAAGCGCACATTCTGTAAAACCTTCGCCTTCACCTCGATATGAAGTTGCTCGGTGACAGTCTCGCCCATGCGATGCATCTGGCCACGGCAGCAAGGACACGCCTTCTGATCGTCGGGCAGGTCATACTCGACCCGCTCACGCGGCAGGTTCGCCGGCAGCGGTCTGCGGCCGCGCTTCTTTCCCGTTGTGCTTTCGACGGGTGGCAAGCCCGTGTCCGCGGCGAATTTCTCGATGCGATGCGCGCTGCTGCCCACGTCGGAGGTGCGACCGCGTGGTTGTGGGCGCGACCGGACGCCTCGCACACCGTTGATGTCCTCTTCATCGACGAAGCAGCTCAGATGTCGCTTGCAAACGTGCTTGCGGTGTCGCAGGCCGCCGACAGTGTGGTCCCACTGGGTGACCCGCGACAACTCGAGCAGCCCATTCAGGGTAGCCATCCAGACGGAGCAGAGGTTTCCGCCGCTGGATCATATCCTCGGAGCTCACGCGACAATTCCGCCTGAACCCGGTCTATTCTTGCCCGAGACTTCGCGCCTGCATCCGACCATCTGCGCCTTCAATTCGGAGCTCTTTTATGAAGGCCGCCTCTTTTCGCGACCGGGTTTGGAGAACCAGAAAGTAAAATCGAAAGGGAGGCTAAACGGAGCGGGGCTCTGCTACCTGGCGGTCGAGCACTCCGGTAATCAAAGCTCTTCGCAGGAAGAGACCGACGCGGTTTGCGATCTGGTGAAAGATATTCTGGGGGCGGGTGCGACTTGGGTCGATCGAAACAGTGTCGAGGCCGCTAGTGGGCTGGAGGACATTCTCATCATCGCTCCCTACAATGCACAGGTCTTCGAGCTCCAAGAGCGTATTCCGGGCGCGCGCATCGGCACCGTAGACAAATTTCAAGGGCAGGAGGCGCCGATCGTCATCTACTCCATGACAACCTCCAGCCACGCCGACGCGCCACGCGGGATGGACTTCCTCTACAGCCCGAACCGGCTGAATGTGGCGACCTCGCGGGCAAGGTGCCTGTGCGTGATCGTCGCATCACCACGATTGTTCGAAGCAGAGTGTCGGACTCCGAGACAGATGCAGCTTGTCAACGCCTTCTGCAGATTCGTCGAGTTGGCGCGGCCGCTGTGATCAGGTGTCATTTGTGGAGGGTCGGTCGAGGGAGTCCAGGGTGCACGGACACGTCTGGCTAGTTGATGACCCGCTCCGAGACCACACCGGCGCGGCGGTACTCGAGGTGGAGGCGCGTCTCGATCATTCGCAGTTCATGCAGGTGGTCGTCTTGACAATTTATGCGAATGCCGCCGCAAGCGCCGCTAAACACCGACTGTTCGTCGACCTCAATCCCGCCGCTTCGTCTTTGGGACGCGTGACATGCGCCTCTGGCCAATAAGCGATCTGCATCTAGAACTGACCAGGGGATGGGACCTTCCGGAGAAGCGGCCGGAGTTCGACGTCATGGTCGTGGCCGGCGATCTGGTGCCGCGTATGGACCGCGGCGTTCGTTGGTTGCGGGAGCGCATACCGGACAAGCCGGTGGTTTACATCGCGGGCAACCACGAATTCTACGGCGTCGATGAAACCCGGACGGTAGAGAAGGCGATGGAGGCTGCGCTCGGCACAAACATTCACGTGCTTCAAAATCGGAGCGTCACGCTGGAGGACCACGCTGGGACCGTGACATTCGCCGGTGCAACGCTGTGGACCGACTTCCTGCTGCGCGGTGACCAGCGGCGCGCGATGCTCGTTGCCGCAACGCGGATGAACGATTTCCGGAAGATTCGGACCGGGAACTACAAGCAGCGTTTCACGCCTTCGCATGCGTTGCTGCGACACCAGCAGTCTCGAGCTTTCCTGGAGTCGGAGATGCGCAAGTGCAGGGAGCACGGCCACCGGTTGGTGATCGTGACCCATCACTCGCCGCTGCCCGACCCTCCGGATGAACGCCCCGATCCGGCGGTCCACTTGTCCGAAGACGAGGTGCTGGACGCCGCCTTCCGGAGCGACCTGACGGCCCTGATGGGCCCGCCACCTCCGGCTGAGGTGATGAGCGAAATGCATCCGGCGGATGTTTGGCTGTTCGGCCATACCCACGAATTCTTCGATGCCAGAGTTGGTCTCACCAGGGTGGTTTCGAACAGCAAGGGTTACGGGCCTTGGCCGCCCAAGGAGAGCCGCTGGGAAAATCCCCGCTTCGACCCCAACTTTATTCTCGAAGTGTGAAGGGGGGCCGAAAATCTACGCGCCCAGAACGCCGCGGACCGGCACCGCCTTCGCCCGCCTCAATGCGGGCCGGCGGGGGATTCCAGATCGATCCCGAGCGACACCTCGCCGATCGTGCCCGGCGCCCAGCCGACGCCGCCCGCACAAGCAGCCGCTTGTCCTCGGCATGTACTCCAGCCTTGGCAAATGGTGTTTCGAGGCCCTCGGCGCAGAGCTCGGTCGCGCGCTGCAGGATTTTTCCGATGTCGCGGATCTGCATGGCGGAGCGGCCGAACTCGCCCAGCAGGGACTGCTGCCGCAGCCGGTACGGCAGCTCCTGCCTGGTGACCTCGGTGGCTCGGCTGGGAGCCGCTACCGACTCCTTCCCCGGGGGGATGGGCATTGGCCAAGTCCTATCGAATGAGATCGCGACGCAGGGCGCTTGGAAACTAGCATGCCGCTGTCGGCAGAACAGCGATTTCGAGCGGACGGCGCAGCAGCTCGGCGAGCCAAAAGTGGCCGCGTTCGCAATCAGTTCGACAGATGAGCAGGAGCCAACGGCGGACTGACGAAGTCCGGTGCGGCCAACGCCGGGGCTAGGCCTCCGTGCAGGCCGGCGGCTCCGTCCTTCATGTGGAAATCCGGGCGGCGGCAGATCGCATCCGATTTCGAAGCCCGCAGCAGCGGCTAGGGACGGTTTGCCGTCGTCCTTGAAACTGCGCGACTAGCACCCACTTACCATCCGGACACCATCCAATTGGATGGTGAGATGGATGTATCCATGACCGACAATGTACGCGAACTGCGACCCCGGGCCTCCGAAAGCGAGAAGATCACGATCAACCTGGGTTATGTCGACCTCGGCCATGTCGATCTCATGGTGCAGGAAGGGTTCTACTCAAACCGCACCGATTTCATCCGGACGGCGATCCGGAACCAGCTCGAGCGGCACGCGGATGTGGTCAAACAGTCGACGGCCCGGAAGAGTCTGGAACTCGGGCTGCGGAATTATGCCCGCGTCGATCTCGAAAGGGCACAGCGCGCCGGCGAGATGCTGCACATCAACGTTCTCGGTCTGGCGACCATTGACCAAGACGTCACGCCCGAGTTGGCCCGCGCCACAATTGCCTCGGTCTCGGTGCTCGGAGCCCTTCATGCCACCCCCGCGGTCAAGGCCGCTCTCGCCGACAGAACGAGGTGAAACGATGCTGAATCCAGATATGGTTCGCGAAGCAACCCGCCTCACGCGTGCCGGTCAACTGGTCGAGGCCACTGCACTCCTGCAGCGAATGCTGCGCGGCGATGGCGCCCCCGCAGCGACAAGAGGCGGTGCTGTGCATGTCAAGCCGGCGAGGCTCGAGCCGCCCACAATCGACCTGAAGGCCAACGTCGTCGAGGAGAGGGAGAGAAGCCAGTCCACGCGGGCAACTTCTGCCCAAACGCGCAAATGCCCTGCGCCATTCGGCGGCATGAAAGATCTTTCCGGATTTAGCCTGCCAAGTCCGGTCGGACGCGCTCCACCGTCCAAAGGACATATCGCACCAGACGGCACAAGGTTCGTCGCTGCCAGCTTCAGCAACGCGGCGGGAAGCCGGACCTACAAGCTGTTCATCCCGAGCCGCGCTGATGGAGGACCGCGTCCGCTCATCGTCATGCTTCACGGCTGCACCCAGTCACCGGACGATTTCGCAGTCGGCACCCGGATGAATTTCTTGGCGGAAGAGCAGAACTGCTTCGTCGTCTATCCAGAGCAGCCACGCGGAGCCAATCAGGCGAAATGCTGGAACTGGTTTCGCACGGGCGACCAGCAGCGGGATGGCGGCGAGCCTTCGCTGATCGCGGGCATCACCCGCAAGATCATGCGGGATCACGGCATTGACCCGAAACGAGTCTACGTAGCGGGCCTGTCAGCCGGCGGGGCCGCCGCCGCCATCATGGGCGCGACCTACCCCGACTTGTACGCTGCGGTCGGCGTCCACTCGGGTCTGGCGTGCGGGGCGGCGAGCGATCTTCCTTCTGCGTTCGCGGCGATGCGGCAGGGCAGTGCACCCAGAGCTATCGCGGAGGCTTGCTCTCCGGTGCCCACAATCGTCTTTCATGGCGACGGCGACACCACCGTGCATCCGGTCAACGGTGAACGGGTTCTCGATCGGCCCGGCGAAGCCGAGGGCCAGAAAGCCAAGGTGGTTCGCGGGCGAGTGCCCCACGGGCACGCGTATACCCGCACCATCCTCACCGATGGAGGCAGCTTGGCGATGTCCGAGCACTGGATCGTCCACGGCGCCGGCCATGCCTGGTCGGGAGGCAGTCCTGCCGGGTCCTACACCGATCCGCGCGGGCCGGACGCGACCAGGGAGATGCTGCGTTTCTTCCTCGAGCATTCGCTTGCTGGTTAGACGAGCTTCACCGTTGAGACAGGACGGCCTGAATTTCGGCGCTCGCCGGATCTCCGGTTTGACTGAACGCGAGGGAGCGGCTGGCCGGGGAGGCCTGAAGTCAGGTTTCGCCCGGTCCGGCGAAGACGGAAGCCGGCGGCGTGGTGCGCGGGACCGGCAGCGGTCGTTCGGTTGCTGCTGATCGCGCGGTGCCGCCCTTGGCGTCGTACCGCTTGGCGAGATCTAGAAGACGACGTCGGGTGAACGGGTCGGCCTTCTCGGCGAGGGCCCGGAGCCGATGGGCGAGACCCTGATAAAATTCCTGCTCCATGACGCACCCCCACAACATCACTCCCCAGAGTTGAGTAGCCTGCGGTCGTGGAGTCAAGCGCGCCGACGCCGCGGCATTTTCCGCGAACCGCCTTGAGATCGCAATGTCGGCGGACGTAGACTGGCCGGCGCAGGGGAAATCAGATGCCAGTGTTCGATCCCGTCCGGAAGGCGTGCCAGGCGTGCGGCAGGCCTATGAAGGCTGTGCCCGACGATGCTCGAGAGGGTAGGTCGCGGTATGTCTGCGCCAACTGCGACCACGACCCGCTGCACGACCCGGCGGCCCTCAAATGGGCTGGCAGTCCGCTTCGCCCGCCGGCGAAGTGAGCGGGATCCGCGCGACGCCGATCGTTCGGACGTCCAGTGGCAGGGTGGGCCGCTCTGGCGTGCGCTCCTCCCGGAGCGAGCGTTAGGACGAAAGCGAGCAGCCGGCTCCGCCGTCAATTCGGCGAAGCGCGCCTGCGCATGGTTTTCACGGCTCTGACGATGTCCGCCGGATCATAGGGCTTCTGCAGGACCAGACTGCCGGATACCGGACGCGGCGCGACGGGCGAAAAACCGGTGGCGTAGATCACCGGGAGATCGGGATCCTGCTCGCGCCAACGTTCAGCGATCTGCCACCCGTCGACACGCCCGGGCAGCCTGACGTCTGTGACGAGCACGTCGGCGACCTGCCTCCCGCACCATGCCAGCGCGTCTTCGCCATTGGCCGCATGGATGACCTGGTAGCCCTCTTCCCGCAGAGCCTCCACCACGAATTCGCGTATGAGGGGGTCGTCCTCGACGACGAGTATTCGCACAGGCGACTCCTCGAATCTTCGATCTTGATGCCTGTCTGCGAACGGCCGAAGCTTTGGAGCGTTCCCGCAAACCCCCTCGCGTTCATCGCACGTCCGGCCGGTCGATCGAGCGGGTCTTTGGGATTCGACGATGCTCGAGGGGGCGTCCGGGAAGCCAAGCGTGCCGCACGCGGTATTCGGCCAGCATTCGCCGTCCGCAGCGGAACGGCCTTGCTCCATGCGACTTGATTCTCCCAAGCGCCTCAGCTCGGAGAACGATCATGAAAACAATCCTAGCCATCACCTGCCTGTCCGTACTCGCCTTGGCGTCACCGGCGGAAGCCAAAGGATGCATCAAGGGCGCCATCGTCGGCGGCGTCGCCGGCATGTAGCAGGCCATGGCAAGCTTGGCGCCGCGGCGGATGCGTGATCGGACATCACGAAGCCAACAAGCAGAACCCGAACAACTCGAACGCCCAGGCTCCCTCGGGGCAGAAGTAGAGCGGGCGCCCGGGCCTCGTCGTGAAGATCAGATCACATTCCGAGAGCCACATCGTCGAGCTCGACGATGGCTCGCGCTGGCGAATATTCCCTGGCGATCTCGATCTGACGCTGAACTGGAAGCCGAGACGGACATCGTCGTCATGCCGGCTGACGACGATTTGAGTTCTTACGTGCTGGTCGGCGGAGATGCAAAGGTCCGCGTGATCGCGGACGTCGAAAGCTGGCCGGTACGTGAGGTCAAGTCGGCGCTGAAGGAAGGATAGGACCGGGCTTCGCCGGTTCGGCGGAACGCGACCCGGAGGGAAATGCAATGAACGCAACGATGGCGGCTCTTGCCTTGGCACTCGCTGCCTCGACAGTGACGGTATCGGCGCAACCGGTGAGATGGACCAAGTACACCATCTCGCAGACTGGCACCTCTGTAGATTTCCCTGCCTCGATCTTCACGGAAGAAGCCGGCCAACCCGACGGGTACGGGCAGCGATTCCGAACCGCAGACGGCCGCGCCGACCTCACGATCCAGGCTGCTCCCAACCTTGAGAACGATTCACCCGCCGCCTTTCTCGCCAAGAAGCATCCACCTTCCCGCATCCAGTACAAGCGCGTGACGTCGCGCTTCTTCGCGGTTTCCAGCTACAAGGGGGACAAGGTTTTTTACGACCGCTGCAACTTCTCCGGGCGGCTGGTCCATTGCGTGTTGATCAACTATCCCGCCGAGGAAGAGCATGCCTGGGACGACGTCGTCACCCGCATAAGCCTATCCCTCAGCGGCAAGTAGGTCGTACCGGGTTCCTCCGTGGCCGCGCACTCTGAGCGCACTCAGATCGTCCGGCACGTCTTCGAACACGCGGATGAGCTCGGCCTCCGGCCGACGCGGATTGGCTAACGGCACAGGCACGCCGTCGACGATCGCATACGACCGGTGCTGCGGCCTAGCGGTGCGTTGGCTGCCGCCCGGCCTTGGGCGGCTCGAGCAGGACTTCCTTCAAACGATCGCCGGTGGCGACGACGACAACGAAATTGAGTTTGCCGTCCTGTTTCATCAGCCCGCCAGCACGCGCTTTTCCCTCCGCCGCTTTCTCCGCGACCCGCACCGCATCCGACAGCTCCTGCTTGATCCACTTCAGGGCGACGACCTTGGCCAGATCTTCTCGATCGAGTTCCTTCAATGACGATGCGATCTCGCGCTGCGACACGCTCCCGGTGCTCGCATCAATCACGTTCTCGTAGATATGCTCGTTCTTGACCGTGCGTACGCGGTAGACGGGCGGACCAGATATCTCGAAGTTGACGTCAGCGGTCCTTGAGCCGTCGTGCAAGCGCTCGGGGATCGTCATCGCCTGATACAGCGGCACGCGGGTGGTATGGAACTGCTCAATCACTCGGCGGATGGCCGCTTCGTCGACATCGTCCTGCGCGGCAGCGCTTTGCTGTGCAGCGTCGGAAGGAGCTTGGGTGATGTCGGCCATCGCTCCCGTCCCGGTCAGGGCGGCGGAGCAAACCATGAGGGCAAGCAACTGCATCTTTGGCATCGGATAAGTCCTGTTGTGGTCTGCAAAACATGGCTGGTGGGTTAGTTCGGCGCCGACGCATACCGGCAATGACGGCGCTCGCGGATCGATGAACCGCAGGCACCAAGGCTGTTTAGCGAAAGCAGAATGCGGAGCGTGCCGCCGCTTTACGGGATGGGCTCGAGCGAGTTTACGCTCTCGCGCCCCGATCTCCTCTCGACCGGCGGTTTGGCCTGCGTGGTCGTGAACGTCAGGCTCCGATTGCGCCAGGTTTTGCCGAAGGCGCAGATCAGTCGGCTGCGTCGGAGTTTCGTCGCTACTTTCGAGGTGAGCTTCGGGCTGCCCCGCTAGACCGTCGGCGATGTCGTGCTCGGCAGCCCTCACGCGCAGTCCGAACCCGCTGGTATCGATGACGACCGCCTCCGGTGCCTTGGTGTCGGAGCGGATCCGGATCGGCGGCAGCGCAGAACGCGAGTCCGTGAGTGGGCTCGGCGCAGGAGCAGGCAGCGCCCAACCGGCTGCCAAAAGCAGCAAGAGCAGCGCGCCTCCGACCCAGAAAAAATAGCCCCGCAGGGGTAGCTCCGGTTCGACGAGGCCGCTCGCATTTCGTGACAGCATGGATTGCCTGCTCATGGCAGCTCGATCCTGGACATGGCACGAGACCTTCTCATTGTCAGATGCCCCAAGGTCGCGGATGCCGGCGCGCGAGCTGGGCATCGAGATAACCGCGCTCGTCGATCCATTCGACCGGGCAATAGGCCGTGGCTTTTGGATCGATCGCGTGCCCGTCGCGCTTGAGGTCGGTGCGCGTGCCCGTGAGGCCGGTCCACACCGGATGGCCAGTGGCCGGATCCAGGTGCATGACGTCGAAGACTTCGATCACGCCGAGCATGTCAGAATTTCCGCCAGGATTGTCGTGGGGTGCAACCGAGCGTCGTCGAAGGCATCCGGAGCCCGGTCGGCTCGCCACATCGCAGGGGCGCGGGCTCCCGGTCGGCAAGCTCGTGAAGCCAGGCGAGTGCCCCGATGGTCACCGTCAGCAGCAGGCTCATGCCCACGAGCGACAAGGCGACGATGAAATTGAGAGATGCGAGTGCGATTCCGGGCCAGGGATTTTCCCTTGCGAGCGTCAACAGCAGGCTTGACATCGTTCCACCGTTAAATAAACTATACCGTATATTTCGCATACCGCATGGGTCGCGAAAGTGTCAAGTGCAGAGACTCACAAGCGCGTGTTCGCGCTGCTCGGCCGCGGGGCTTCGGGCCGAGCGACGCTGCGCCGTCGAATGAATCAACCGGTGAAAGGGATCGGATATGTTTAGGAAGCGAGCAGCGCTCGTCGGTGTGACGTTAGTTTCAGTGGCCAGTGCGGCGTTCGCGCAGGAGGACCGGGGCACGGCCGCGCAAAGGGCCGCCTGCGCGCCTGACGCGTTTCGCCTATGCATCGGCTACATTCCCGACCCCACCGGTGTGGAAGCCTGTCTCCGGCAAAGAAGGTCGGACCTGAGCGAAGCTTGCGGGGCCGTCTTCGACCAGGCAGCCGCCGCTGCAGCCTCGATCAGAACGATGGAAGCGCGTCGGCATCGCGGCGCAAAAGATGAGGAGTGATCGCATGAACACGATCTATTTCCCCGCTTTCGCCGCGTTCGGAGGCTCGGCCTTCGGAGCGATTTCCACGATCGTCACGGGGTGGGCGACCCGCCGTCGGAGGGTCCGCGAACGCCATCATGCTCACGCGTTCGTCAAACGTGAAAAGCTGTATCGATGCTTCATCGAGGAGGCGTCCCGGCTGTATGCGGACGCGCTTACCAGCGACAAATCCGAGATTCCGGCTCTGGTGAATCTCTATGCGCTGATCGGGCGCATGCGGATACTGTCCGACGACGAGGTGGTCCATGCCGCAGAGCGGGCGGGACGGCTGATCATCGAGACCTACCTGGCACCGAACACCTCGTTCGTCGACCTGCCGGGCTTCCTCGAAGAGATGGATCCGCTGCGTGAATTCGGCGAGGCTTGCCGCCGCGAGGTGCAGGCAATTCCGCCGCATTGAGCCCGAAGATGAACAAGACCCAGGCATCCCCGGGCGGATCGCCGTGCCCTCCCGAAAGAATCGTGCAGGCCGCCATTCGACTGTACCGGGCCATCGGCTATCGGAAGACGACCGTTGCGGACATCGCTCGCAGCGCCTCCATGTCCCCGGCAAATATCTATCGGTTCTTTCCTTCCCGCCAGGCGGTAGAGGAGGCCGTGGTGGCAGGACTCCTCGGCGAGATGTGCGCCGATGCGGGAATCGAGGCCCGCAGCGGTGTCTCGAGCGAAGAGCGCCTGGAGGCCGCTTTTTGGGCGATCTGCCAGCGGCATGAACATAGGCTGGCGCACGATGCGAGGCTGCACGAGCTGGTGATTGCAGCAGGACAAGCGGATTGGCCGGTCGTGTTGTCCCATGCCGACACGGTCCGCGGCCTGGTCCGGTCGATCATCGCGGCCGGGCAGGCGAGTGGCGAGTTTCGGGCAGGGAGCCCGACGGCGCTGGCCCGCTGCACGTGTGAGGCAATGGGTGCATACCTCGATCCGTCGCGCATGAGAACGATGGCTGGTAGGGCGGCCTTCGACGAGATGATGAGCTTTTGCTCGGGCGCGCTCCGCAGCGCCGCGCCGGCGCAGGTCGCCAGCCAGCCGCTGCACTACCGCGCGACGTGCCGCGCCTAGCGGCTGGCGAAGGTGCGGTTCAAGGCGTCCAATCCGCCTCGCACGCCGAGAGGAAGAACCGGACGCGTTCCCGCACGAAAGACGGCAACTCCCGTCGCAAGTCTTTCGGCGTTTCTCCCACCAGTGAACGGAAAAGCATCGGGAGCAGGATCAGATCCAGGAAGATCTGAGCGGTGGCGATGCTGCGCTTGCCCGTGAAGGGACCTTTCGGTGCGCGTGCGACCTTCTGGGTCGTCTCGTTCAGCAGTTGAGAAATGGCGCCGACGGAACGATCCCGCGCGGCGTCGTGGACGTTGCGGCTCAACTCCGGGAAACGCTGCGCTTCCGCGATGGTGGCGCGAACCATCCCCAGAGATTCTTCGATTACCTTCTCCACGATCGCGGTGCCTAGGCTCATGAGCTTGTCCTGCAGGGTGCGGCCCTCCGGCTCGAAGCCTTCGAAATCCGACAGGCCGCTGATGGTCCGGGCCACCACCGCCGCGAACAGCGCCTCCTTGCCCTGGAAATGCGCGTAGATCGTCGGCTTGCTCGCAGGGGCCAGTTCGGAAATGTCGTCGATGCTGGCGCTGCGGTAGCCCTTGTCGAGAAAAAGCTGCTGGGCCGCATCGAGGATCCGGGCCTGGACGTCGCCGGCGAATTCCTTCGCCGGCCGGCCCCGTTTCGGGGTGGTCTTCTTCGTCATCGACGGTCTCCCAATCACGAGTCTGTGCGTACGCAGAAGCCACTTGACATAGGCGGCACTGAAAGGCAAGAAAAAGAAAATATACGGTATAGTTTGATTAATGCTTTGCAGCGCCTTCGGGTGATCGGGGCCGCAAACGCCTGCGCGCCGCGGCCGATCATCCGATCCACTTCAGGAGAACGCAGTGCCGGTTTTGAGCCAAGATTCGCATCGTCTGCCGGAAGGCGTCCTGTTGCGGGAGTCGCATCACAGGGTCGCGGACGGCGTCGCCTCGGCGCTCGATCTGGTCTCGGCTGCGATCGTCCGGGCCGAAGGGGCCGAAGCGAAGGCCGCCTTGAACGACGTGGCCTCCCTGCTGCACGGACATGCCGAAGTGCATCTGATGCTCGCGCGGCCTCAGGGCGAAGCCCTCGTCGATGCCGCAGCGCACGTCCATAAGTTGGGCTGCGCGATGCGCCGGTCCCGACTGGACGGCATGAGGATTCAGCTGATCTTCGACACCGAGTGCGTCCCCCTTCAGTCGGAGCGGTGCTGGCGGCTGGGTCTGATCGTCCATGACCTGATCGCGACGGCGGCCAAACACGCCTGTTTCGATGCGCGTGCCGGTGAGATCAAGGTCAAGCTGACCCGTCGCGGCGCACTGGTGAACTGCGTCGTGCTGGACAACGGCTCGCGTTCCGTGCGGTCGGATGCCGGACGGCGCGTTCGGACCGATAACGACTTGGCGAGGAGCCTGGGCGGTCGGATCGAGCAGGGTTTCGGCAGCGAGTTCACGTCGGTCGTTCTCTCGTTTCCGCTGACCGAGCGAGAGCGGCAGACGAATTGGGGGATGGCGACGCGGCGCATGAGATTGACGCGGCCCGTCAAGGCCAAGTCGGCCGACACCGCGGCTCTTCCTCCGCCTGCTGCCGTCTCGCATCAGGCCAATCATCCCGTTGCAGCCAAGCCGGATCCGAAACCGTCCAACCTCTCCGACTGGGCGCTCAGTCATCGTTCGCTCGTCTGGTATTTCATGATCGCCTTCATGGCGGCGGGACTGTTTGCCTACCTTCAGCTGGGCCGGCAGGAAGATCCCGACTTCACCATCAAAACCATGGTGATCCAGGCGCAGTGGCCGGGCGCGCCTCGCCCGCGGAGATGACCCGGCAGGTCACCGACAGGATCGAGAAGAAGCTCGAGGAGCTGGAATCGCTCGACTACACCAAGAGCGTCACCGTCGCCGGCCAGACTACCGTCTTCGTCTATCTGCGTGACACCACCAAGGCCGCCGACGTGAAGCCGACCTGGATCCGGGTCCGCAACATGATCGCGGACATCAAGGGCGAGTTTCCGCAAGGGGTGATCGGGCCGGGCTTCAACGACCGCTTCGGCGACGTGTTCGGCAACATCTATGCGTTCACCAGCGACGGCTTCTGGGCGCGAGCGAAGATGCCTTGGTCCACGCGGAACTCTCCGTCAAGGTGCACGCCGGACACTGCCGGGTCGCGAGCCTTGGATACCGCGTTGGCGCTCCCGTCGGCTACGGCTCCGACGCTTGATGGTCGACGAAAGCGAGCATCCGAAGGCCGTTCTCGCAAAGGGGCAATTCAAGGCTCTGCAATCGGATCGCGTTCGGCTGCAGCATGGCTCGGCCGAAGAGACCGCCGTGATCCGGGAGATTTTCGATCAGTTCGTCAACTGCCGGGAATCCTACAGCGACATCAGGCGTCAACTGAACGACGCGGGCATCGCCAATCACAAAGGTAGGCCCTGGACCGACGGCATGATACCCACCATTCTCGGGGACCAAAGCGTTATCCGGATTCTTGACTAGCTTCTGCCCCAAGCGTCTTGAGGTGCGATTGTAGACGGTCTTGCCGATGTAGTTCTCGTCCTGCCGCGTTGCTCGGCATAGCGACGGATCGTGTGGAGTTGATTTTCGGTGGAATATTTCTGGAGATCTGTCGACATTCGGACATAGGCAGCGGCAAGAGAAGAGCCTTCTCCGCGATCCGTGGACTTGCCGATACTTTTAATGCGCCTTGTCAATCAGCACCCAATTCGAAGTGAATCTGCCGGCCTTCCCCCAAGGCGCCACAACTTAGCTGCCTGATCCTACCGGACAGGAGGATGGAATGTCGTTTCCAAAGAAGGGTAAGTCCTTTCCGAAAAGGGGCGGGGACGACAGTTCGGAATTCAGCATTGACGATCATGCGTTCGCGATGAGAATCGCGTCGGCATTGATCTCAGAACTTAAGGATCGAAACTCGCGCGCAAAGTTGGTGGCTGGCTGGACGGGGGCGAACGAGCGCACGGTCAAAATTGGATTGCAGGACGATACGCACCCTGCGGGCGACACCTCGTATTATTGGCTCAGCATTCCGACCAGGTTCTAAATGCCATTCTGCTGATGGCGGATCGGCAGGATCCACTTTTCGGTGGAAAGTTAGAGGGTCTAAGGCGAAAGGTATTCGAGTTGGTGGCCATGGTCGGGGAGTAAGTCGCCAGTTGAAGGACGGCGCTGCGCGCGACGAGGACACACGAAATGTCCGAATTGCGCTCCTTCGCCGCGCTGAGGGGGAAATAGTCCCCGGCCGTATGTGGGACCCCGGCTGACCGTAGGAAATCAGCAAAGGCCCGGCATCGCTGCCGAGCCTTCTTACTATTGAGCTCTGAATGTCGGATTTAAAAGTCCATGCCACCCATGCCACCCATGCCACCCATGCCACCCATGCCGCCTCCACCCGGAGGCATGCCGCTCGCACCGGTGTTTTTCTTTGGCAGTTCGGCCACCATGGCTTCGGTAGTGATCAGGAGCGCCGCGACCGAGGCTGCGTTCTGGATCGCCACACGAACCACCTTGGTCGGATCGATGATGCCCTTGGAGACCAGGTTGCCGTATTCGCCGGTCTGCGAATCGAAGCCGTAGGCGTATTGATCCTTCTCTAGGATCTTGCCGACGATCACCGAGCCGTCCTCGCCCGCGTTGATTGCGATCTGGCGGGCTGGGTAAGACAACGCCTTGCGCACGATCTCGACGCCGGTCTTCTGGTCGTCGTTCTTGGTGCGAATGCCTTTGAGGTGCTCGGTAGCACGGAGCAGGGCAACACCGCCGCCCGGGACGATGCCTTCCTCGACCGCCGCGCGGGTCGCATGCATCGCGTCATCAACGCGATCCTTGCGCTCTTTCACCTCGACCTCGGTCGCGCCGCCGACGCGGATCACCGCGACGCCGCCAGCGAGCTTGGCGAGTCGCTCCTGGAGCTTCTCACGGTCGTAGTCCGAGGTGGTCTCCTCGATCTGCGCCTTGATCTGGGCCACGCGCGCCTCGATGTCGGCCTTCTTGCCGGCGCCGCTGACGATCGTGGTGTTCTCCTTGTCAATCATCACCTTCTTGGCGCGACCGAGCATGTTGAGCGTGACGTTCTCGAGCTTGATCCCGAGATCTTCCGAGATCGCTTGGCCGCCGGTCAGGATCGCGATGTCCTGCAGCATGGCCTTGCGGCGATCGCCGAAGCCCGGAGCCTTGACGGCTGCGACCTTGAGGCCGCCGCGCAGACGGTTGACGACTAAAGTGGCCAGCGCCTCGCCTTCGACGTCCTCGGCGATAATCACCAGCGGCTTGCCGCTCTGCACCACAGCTTCCAATAAGGGAAGCAGTTCATTCAACTGAGATAGCTTTTTCTCATTGATGAGGACGTAGGCATCTTCCATTTCAACGCGCATCTTGTCGGCATTGGTGACGAAGTAGGGCGAGATATAGCCGCGGTCGAACTGCATGCCTTCGACGACCTCGAGTTCGGTCTCGAGCGACTTGGCTTCCTCAACCGTGATGACACCCTCATTGCCGACCTTCTTCATGGCGTCGGAGATGAACTTGCCGATCTCGGCATCGCCATTGGCCGAAATCGTGCCGATCTGGGCGATTTCCTCGTTCGAGGTGACCTTCTTGGAATTCTTGACGAGGTCGGCGACCACGGCTTCCACAGCCATGTCGATACCGCGCTTCAGATCCATCGGGTTCATGCCGGCGGCAACCGACTTGGCGCCTTCGCGGACGATCGCAGCCGCCAGCACGGTCGCAGTAGTGGTGCCGTCGCCAGCCGAGTCAGCGGACTTGGAGGCGACTTCGCGCACCATCTGGGCGCCCATATTCTCGAACTTGTCGTCGAGCTCGATCTCCTTGGCGACAGTGACGCCGTCCTTGGTGATGCGGGGCGCGCCGAACGACTTGTCGAGGACGACGTTGCGGCCCTTCGGACCGAGCGTCACTTTTACCGCATTGTGGAGGATGTCGACACCGCGCAACATGCGGTCGCGGGCGTCTACGCCGAATTTGACTTCTTTGGCTGACATATTGGTTTCTCCTGATTTGACTTGGTCTCATCTCACCCTTGGCGAGGCGCCCGGCAGGCGCTCCTCTCAGGGGTGAGCGGTGCGGGCGGTGGATTAGGCGGCCTTCTTCTTGGAAGACACGTCGGTGAGAACGCCCATGATGTCGCTTTCCTTCATGATCAGCAGGTCGACGTTGTCGATCTTGACCTCGGTGCCGGACCACTTGCCGAACAGCACGCGGTCGCCGACCTTGAGGTCGATCGCGATCAGCTTGCCGGCTTCGTCGCGGCCGCCGGGGCCAACAGCGACGATTTCGCCCTGCGAGGGCTTTTCCTTGGCCGTGTCGGGAATGATGATGCCGCCAGCGGTCTTCTCTTCTGCGTCGATGCGCTTGACCACGACCCGGTCGTGAAGCGGACGGAATTTCATGCTCTCCTCCTACCTTCTAGTCGCATTTATTTTGAATGAAATAGCAATCGAAGCTAGCGAGTGCTAATCGCTCGGAAAATAAGCCGGCCTGGCCGGCATACAAGACAAAGCCGCGAAGGATTTCGAGAATCAGTCGCCCTCATCGGGCCGCGGAGGCGATTCATAGCCACCCAAAGGAGCACCTGGAATGAAATCTGGGCTGGTCCGAAGAGGCCGCTGGGGAAATTCAGGGCCGACGCCTGCCCAGGTTGTTGTTTGGCTTTGCCACCCAATGGCTAACCCGGGCCAAGTCGCGCGGCCCGCCTGTTCATCGGAAAGGGGACCGGGTTCATGCCGCTGACGACAGGAAAGGCCATTGGGTATGATGCCGACCTGATGGCGTTCAAGTTTACGATGAGGAATGGACCGCAAATTGTGCAATGCCAAATTAGCACTGCCGCGCTTAGCGACTTGGCTGATCGTAGGAGAGGCTCGAAAGGGGACTTGCTTGCTGAATTTAAGGCCCATCGCGTGTTAATCGAAGCCATAGCGTCCGCACTGTTCGACCAATCATCCGATGAGAAAACAAGAGTGATCAGTATTTTTTCGAAACACATTCCGATCAGCCGTTTCGGCAGAGGTCATTCGATAGTGCCGGGACGGAGCTGAACGGTCGGATAGCGCCGATCCGCCGCAATTTCCGCCGGATGAATTTGCCGTATTCGAAAGAGTAGACAAATCAGTAGCTTACACGATTGCTCATTTTGGTCTTGAGTGTTGTCCATCGGATACAGGTCTTTGGGAGATTTGCGGCTATCGTGCTTCCACAGTTCGATCGGCAGCCGTGCCAATGACCGCTTCGCCTGAAGCGCATAACAAGTGGGGATTTAGGGATGAAGAAGTTTTTACTAGGAACGGTAGGAGTGCTTGCGCTCGGAATGGCTGTGCCAGCCTCGGCTGCCGACATGCCGATGAAGGCTGCGCCGGCTCCCTACGTTGCCCCGATCTACAACTGGACCGGCTTCTACATCGGCGGCAATGGCGGCTGGGCGCAGAACCACAATTGCGTGGATTTCCTTGACGCGGCTGGCGTAGCCTTCGCTTCCGGCTGCCGCGATCGGTCCGGTGGCGTCATTGGTGGCCAGCTCGGTTATCGCTGGCAATCCAGCCAGTGGGTGTTTGGTCTGGAAGCGCAGGGTGATTGGGCGGATCTCAGCAACCAGCGCGTCAGCCTCATTAATCCTGCGCTCTCAACTCGTACTAAAACCAGTGCCATCGGCCTCTTCACCGGTCAGATCGGTTACGCTTGGAATGCGTCACTGTTTTACGTGAAGGGCGGCGCGGCGGTGACGGACAACCGCTTCAGTGTCCTCGAAAACGCTTTCGGCACTGAACTCGTGGCGCAAAGCGCGACCCGCTGGGGTGGCACCGTGGGTGTTGGTTGGGAGTATGGCTTCGCGCCGAATTGGTCAGCCGGTATTGAGTACGACCATCTGTTCATGGGGCACCGCAATAATTCGTTCACGGCCCCTCCCGCTCTTGCCGGATTTGTGAACGACCGGATCACGCAGGACGTGGACATGCTCACGGTGCGCGTGAACTACCGCTTCGGCAATTACGGCAGCCCGGTCGTGGCGAGGTACTGATCTCGCGTTATTTAAACTTCTCCAGCAAACCAGGTCGGCAGAAATGCCGGCCTTTTTGTTGGTGGGTATATATCTAAAAAGTCCTCAGACCCGCCACCCCGCAATCGAGCCGTCGGTTAGCTCTGTCGCCTGCACCGGCTGATGACCCGCCGCGATGGTCAGCGCATTGGCTGCTCATGAGCAAGATTGTGACTGGGTCGACCGCTTCCCTGCCATCCTTGCTGCGCGCCGCCTCAAGACCGCATCGTTCCTGATCGGTGGTGCGGCGGTGGTGGTCAGGCATGTGAGCCAAGGGCAGGCAACCGATGTCGTTCTACCATCGACCTTCTTGGCTAATGCTTTCATTGAGAGAATCATAGCTGACAAACGACGCCGGTTCGTAACTTCCTCTGCAGTATCGCGCCCATGCTTGAATGCATTCCGGTTTCCCTTTGGTGCTCCAGGGCAGGGACCACCGTGCATCCTGCGCTTACCTCACTGCTTCCTGCGGGCTATCGGTCCAATGCAGGCGCCTCTCGGGCCATCGGCCGCTTCGATCATGATCGAACGCAGCCGGACCAGCGATAATCTATGAAACGGCGGAGAAGGTTCGAGCCCAGTTCCTCTCCCTCCGCCAGCGCACCAATCAAATCAATTGGTTATGATCCGGGAACCAGACCCAACCCCCGGCGCTATCCCGGCGCGGCAGGATCGGCGCCCGCGTGGCCGGGGCTCGGACAGGGTCTGGGCGTCTCGCGCACCGACGGGCAGGGCTGGGGCGTGTGGGGGCCTTTTGGGGCAGGGGTATACCGACCAATGCTCCGAACTCCGCGCGTCGGCTAATCAGACCGCACCTGACCATCGTTGCCGACTCACGCAGGGTTGTGGCAGGGCAAAGGGAAGCGATCAAACCAAGCCGACGATTGAGTCCTCTGCGCGTGATCGCCATCGATCCGCAGAAGCAGGCGAACTCTTACGTCTAAGAGGCATCACATGAGCATTCTCCACGTCAATCAAATCGATGGCGCGCTGCATCGCGTATTCGATGGCAAGATCGACCTCAGCGATGTGCAGTCCGCTACTCCCGCGGGGGACAAGGTCTTCCTCACCAGAGCGCTGGCGGCGTTTGCCATTATGCAGCTCGTTGGCGTCTCCGCTGACGAGGCTGCGCTTACTGTCACAGACGGCACCGGCGACAGAGGCTGCGGAGGCCCAGTGCCCCTTGTGCGCGACAGCATCGCGGCGAGTCCATAGCCGTTACATCCGGCACGTGGCCGATTTGCTATCAGCGGGCAGAAAGGTGCGCCTCCGATTGCTCACGCGGCGCTTCACATGTGAGGTGCCGCATTGCCGCCGGCAGATCTTCGCGGAGCGGTTCGGAGAAGACGTCGTTCCGCTTCGACGGCGTCGGACGGCACGGCTCGAACACACCGTCCATCACCTGGGGTTGGCGCTCGGCGGCCGGCCGGCAGCCAGCTTCGCCAAGACCAACAGGAAGGTGCAACGAAATTTTTGGAGAGCAGGAACACTATTGATCGGGGCGAGGTTTGTTCTTCATCAGAGGCTAGGCATTGCGGAGTTCTCTTCCATGGCTACCCAGATCGTAATGGACAGTTCGGGCGACAGCAGACATTTTTTTGACCAAGACGACCCCAAGGGGCTCGCCGAGGCCGAGCGGCGCTTCAAGATGTTTACCGGCCAGGGATTTACCGCTGCCACTCGGACAGCGGCCGGCGATCTCAAGCTGATACGCTCATTTGAACCAACAGCGGAGGAAACCCTGTTTTATCCGCACTTGGTCGGCGGTTAGAGCCGTCGCAGCACGCAAGATGTTTTTGTTAGGACGTAACGTCGCCCAGGGCGGGCGTCTACGTGCCCTGCGTGCCCTCTATCGGAGCTTCAACGAGCAAAATGGCCCGGAAGCGCGTGCACGTCGTCTTTTGAGAGGGTGGTTATCTCCAGAGCAACGCGCGCAGTTTGATGCCAGCGGGTTTTTCGAAGTCACTGGCTCACTTACCGGCCGGAGATACCGAATTTATCAGGGCACAATGAGTAATGTCTTGGAGCTGGATGAAAAACTGGAGCCTAAGGTGGGGTGGTGCTTCCTCCCCGAACGGGCGTTGGCAGTTGGCGATGTGATGCTCGCCCAGAAGATCGCACTCGAAACTGACGAAGCCGCAGTTCTCGCGATCGCCAAGTCGTTTTCTCCGAGACTGCCGTTTGTGCCCCGAGCAGTGCGGCGAGGTCACTGAGCTGATCATGAGCGGGGCCGTCGCTTGTGACGGGGGCGACCGCTCGCCGCGAAAGGGCGCCATTACGCGAGACGAGGACGACGTCGCGATTGCATCGAGGATCGGCGCTGGGCCCGATCGGCGCAAGAACGTCCATGCGTCAGTGTTACTTGGGCCGGCGCCTAACTAGGTTTGGCCGCTTCGTGGATCGGAGCGGTGTTCACTATTTCCTGGACAGTTCGCAGCACCCGACCGAATTCAGACCGAAGATGTCGAGCGTGCCTCGCATCTTTTGGTTCTGAGAGAAAAGCAATCTTCACGAGGAAGCGGTTCAATTCGGCATCCAGCTCCCCCCTTCGCAAAGCCGAAAGGCAGGACCGTATCGGAGCCAGAAGAGGCCTCGTCACCCCCGGGCGACATCATCCCGGAATGGTGGGCGAGATCATCTTGGAATGCTGGACGACATCAAATCGGAACGGTGGGCGAGATCATTCCGGAATAATGGGCGACATCGAGCGGAATCAGCAGCGTACACTTATACTCGTAGGCGTCTCGCCCTAACGTCGCTTGCCGCAGCTAGGGCGGCCGATGAGAGTACGGTCGACAAAACAAAGAAAATGGATAAGTGCAGCTACATGCTTATCGACGGGCAGTCGGTCGATCTGCCGGCCGGCGCAAACGTTTGCGTCCGCTCACCCGCGCCATACACCAACGAATACGCGCTGCTCCACTGCTATCCACCACTACAAGAGATTGATCTCGTAAAGCGCGGTGATTCCCGCTGCACTGAAAAGTACGAAGATCGCGAGCGGAAAAAGTAGTGGCCTAGTTCGCATCTGTGCGTGGGCTTACACAGCAGTGATGGCATCCGCCGGCCGGCGAAAGTGATCGCGCCCCGAGGCGCCCCGAAAGGGATGATGCTTCATTTTTCCTTCGCCGTCCTGGCCAGCCTATTCTTTTTGACCGGGCGGAATGGCGCCTGCGGCAGCGGCCGGCAGGGATGGCGCGGCGGTTTCAGCCGTGGGTGCGGCGCCTCTAAGTTCCGCGGCGTCCGTGCAGTCTCCTGCCCAAAGCTTCGTCCCTTTGACCGTTCCGACGAGCTTGCAACCCACCGGCGCTTGCGGCCTGAGCTGAACGGACGGGCGTTTGGCCGCCTTCGGTGGAGCAGTTTGAGCAAATGCGCCAGTCGTAAAGAGCAGCGCGATAAGTCCGATTAGCGGCTTCATCGTTTGTCTCCCCTTCGCCGAGCCTCCGTCTCAACCAGCGCGCGGATGTTCCCGCAACGGAGACGAGCGCGCAAGGGGCAGATGAGCTGGTGAAAAATGGTGTCCTGAATGTTGAACCCGGGCAGCCTATGCGAGCCGGATCCTCTTGTCTCACGTCTTCAAGCTCCCCGATGCCAGGCTGTATCCTAGGCAAAGAACCTGTCGGATCTTCGGTAAACCGGATGACGGCTACCTCCGCGAGGGAGGAAGTGGAGTAGCGATGTGCCACCTGCGACGCCCTCCCTCCGCTGGAGTCTCCGGGCGCGCGGTTGGATCGAAAGCTCGTTAAAGCCGCCCGATAAATAACTGCTCAACTTTGATCTGGGTCACGAGTGCCGCCGACGCGGGGCCGATGCAGCAGCAATGACCAGCATCATGTTTAGCTGTCCGGCGACTGACCAAAATGTGCAGCAGTGGATCGAGGATGATCCGAATGCAGCAAGCGACGCCTTTCTGCTGGTGAAATGCCCGGCTTGCGGCAAGACCCATTTCATCAATCGGATGACGCATCGGCTCCTGGGCCCACGAAAAACGAGCCCCAATCTGAGTAGCGCAATGCGGCGTGCCGTGCAGATGGAACAGAACCATCAAGGCTTTGGTCAGGGAAGGGAGGAGTAACGCCATGAGCAAGGCTTTTCGCAAGGCAGTCGCCGATCCCCCTGTGATCACAGTTGGCGATCTCATCGATGAACTCTGCCGGCTGCCGGATACAGCAGTCGTTAGCTTCCACTGCCCCATGCTGGAACATGAGCTTACATTTTACAGTCTTCGAAAGCGGTCCAAGGACCTCGTAGAAATTCAAATCAGTGCGTATCCGGGGAGCCTTCCTTTTGTACCAACGGCCGACGCTGCTTGAGCCTGTAGCGGCACAGCGCGCAGGAACATGATGTGCGCCGCGCTCTTACTGCGCTAGAAATCCGAATGCGACCACCAGTGCCACCATGCTCGCGAAAATCAGCAGTGCCGGGAGGAATTTTCGCGTCATTGGGCCCATCGGACGGCGCGCGGCCGATCGACCGGGTTGAGGTCTAAGTGGTCTCTGGGAGCGCACGACTTCGGCCTCTGTCCTTGGCATCCGAGCCTTTGGTTCCGGCGCTGCGCCTACGCCTCCCATCTCGCTGTAATAAGCGCTATAGACTTCGCGAACGGCTAGGGCCGTAGAGTCGGCCTCGCTCATTGTCTCGAGCCGAGTTCGATAGTTGGTCAGAAAGCTTTGGGCGCTAGACGGCAGGTCATCGAAACCACCCAGCTTCGCCATCATGAGCCAGGTGGCGAAATCCGCCTCAGCCTTCGTGCGCGCTTTTTTGGCGATACTGGCGTTGGAGCTAGAGGACATGGTGGTCCGATTGGTTGAATCCGGCCGCGAAGCTGTTCATCCACACCATCAGCGCGGCGAGGGCAGGCAAATCGGCAATCCAATCACAGTACGAGGAGAGTTCAAACGCGAACCTTATCAACTAGGCTCCTGGCCAGGTTGAAAAGGACTGAGCAGGCTAGCCGTCCCAGGGTAGCTCGCGCCGCTGCGTTGAGCTTCAGGAACGTATGGCGTCAATCGCGTGGGCAATCAGGATTGCAGCGCTGGCCGCGATGATGATGACTAACAGCCAAGTGATCACGTTCGTCTCCATCCATACTATGGAGTGAACGCGCTCAATCGCGCACAGTCAAAAACAACCCGCCAAGAAGCCTAATTAGGCGTTGGGCTGAGGATTCATGGCAACTCTTGCGTCCGCAGTCGGCCCTATCGGGCGGATGGCCAGTAGGAGAAGAACGCCAACAACACACGCCGCAAGTGCGAGTAAGAGAATATCCACGGCACCCCCGAATCGTTAGGGATTTGCACGGGAACTTACATCATCCGGGAGTGGGCCCAAGCTCCTCAGCTTCTTTCCGCGAGAGAAAGGCCCGGTGAACAGGCGGCCACCTAAAAAAGGGGGCCGTCGGGATGAACCCGAGGCCGAAAAGGCAATTATCCAGACCGATGACAGCCGGCCCCGTTCGCATTCCGCAAACATGAAGCTGTCCCCCAATTCGGCAGTTACGAAGTGTGCTTCGCCGATGGCCGGCCGAGCGTCTGCTTCTACTGGGACGATGTCGGGGGACGGCGGCTCGCGCCGAACCTGTTGACCGGAGCAGAAGGGCTTGAACAGGCCCGGGCACTCGCAAGAGCGGAGCTCGCTCGCCATCGAAAGACGAAATGAGCAAAAATAGGAACGGCAACTGCGGGCGGTTAGTTGAATGGCGGCCGGCTTCCCAGCCCCAGCCGGCGGAGCGGCCCCCGCCTTAACCTCACAGTCTCCCCTGAAGCCGGGGCTGTCTCTCCGCCAACAGGGCCTGCCAGCGCGAACCGGCGAGGCGCCATTTACCAAGCTTTTGCTAAAGTACGTGGCCCGTCAGCGCCAGCCACCGAGCCCCCCGGATCTCACGGACTGTTGCAAGATTGAAAGTCCGAACGAGTCGTCCGCGCCCTGTCGCGTGAGATAAGAGATCGGTATCGATCAATCTGATTGGCAACCCGAGCCAGCTCTGCGACAATGATTTAAGAAGTCTGGCTTCGGTCTCGCTCTGCGCCGATTGCGCTAGGCGGAGGCATTCATCCGCCTGGGCGCGGCACTGCTTCGCAGCTTCCATTGATGCCACCCTTTACTCGAACGATGCCACATTGGGTGTGATCTTCACGCAATAACAAATATCAATTTTGTAAGTTTCCAACTGCTCCATAAAGAAAATCCCGCCGACCTGAGAGGGCAGCGGGAGTTTATAGAAAAATTATTGGCAATCGGCGGGCACCGAGTGCAGGAATCAGTTTTAGCATGTGGGGTGCGCCGGCGTAAACCGGCCGCATGCCGTTGCGGCGGCCAAAAAGCCGGCCCCGCAGGGCTGAAGCCCTTGAGGCCGGAGTTTACGGTACGCTGCTCCGAGACGGTGCCCGGAGCTGAAGAAAACGCACTCCGATTGCCGGTCGTTCCCGGCTCGCAGAATACCGCGAAACGCCTATCTTTTCTCAGATGCGTATGGCGTATGAGCTCTGTTTGGCGACCGCCGGCAAGCAGGTCCCATCAGGACCCGACTGGATCCACGAAGTGAAGCACACAACGCGGCTGCTCTCCCGCAACGCACCGATTGGACCAAGCGCTACCCCTGGATCGCCGAGGCCGCGCTGAACAACCGGCAGAAACATTTCGTCATTGAGGCGAGGCGGTAATTCTCGGCATCGATGGCATCTCCGACTCCAACGCGCTGCATTCCCGCAAGCACGAGCACGAAGTGCAGCTATACACGTTTGACGTTCTCGCCGTGGGCGGTGACGATCTCCGGCACCTGCCGCTAAATTGCTCAAGACTAATTTGGACCGGCTGCCGGCTCGCCGCCCGGAGGGGATGACCGTCGCGCCATTCGAGCGCGGCGAGATCGGCCCCGATCTTTATCGTTCTGCCTGCCTCATGGGCTTGGAGGGGCTGATCTCAAAGCACCGCGATCGCCCTACCGTGACGGCCGGCAGAAGCATTGGATAAAGGTGAAGAACCGCAGCCGTCCCGCTTACAGCGGGAGCTTTGATTGGGGCGGACGTGGGGCAGTGGGCTGGGGTGTCTGGGACGCGGTCGCGGTGGTACGCGCCACTAACGCGGCCGTCTCGACCATCAGCGCTTCAAGCTCTTTACGGTAGTCCACGGTACCGGCCCTCCGCCAAAAGGGCCATTGTGGGCGGGAGCGGGAGGGTAGTCAAACGGGCGAGCTATCGCTGGGCAAAGGTTCTGAACAATTCGCACTTGCTCTCATTTATCCTCTCTTTAAATCCTCCGTTTGAGTGCGAGTAGCGAGATGCACCTCATGGCCGAGCTTGAACAGCTGGAGCACCAGCTCGAACTGGCAAATCGAGCGCTTGCCATGGTTTGCGACCGGCCCACGACTGTGCGGCTGCTAGCGTTCGGCCGGGACATAGGGACTAGGATCGAACAGCTGAAGGCTGCCAGCCTTGAAGACGCCACGCGGCGCCGTGCCTACCAGCTCTGGGAGGACGCAGGGCGGCCTTGGGGACGCGACATCCGCGTCCGCATTAACTTGCGCGTCGCTTAGCGTATCCGCCGCCGCTGCCGGGTCTTATCCGAACTGCACAAATGACCGAGAACGCATGACCTGACAATCCAGTTTTGTCTTTAAGCAGGGATTTTGTGGTGAGCGCGCTGGGGCTCGACCGCAGACCCCCTGCTAAAGTCATGTACTCGGTTGAGTCGTGCAGCGGCACTTCGATCGGCTGACCGGCTGCGGAATAGGGCTGGCACAACTTCGACTCGATTGCGCAGCTGAACCGCGGGGGCATCTCGAGGCCAGCTCAGTTTGTCTCTCCCTTCTTAGCTGGAGGCGCCGCACCACGAGGCCGCTGCGCGGTTGGACTTTGAAGGCGTGATCTCCAAGCCCGTTGACGCCAGGTATCGATCCGAGCGGACTGAAGCCTGGTGGAAGGTGAAAGACCGTCCGAGCGTGAGATATTTTGAAATTTGCCGTGGTTGCCTCCACCAAAGATGACCCCAGAGCGGCCCCGACCAGGCGTTCGGCCAATCGCCTGGGCTCTAGGTCCTTGGTTTATTCGTCGGACTATAGTCGCAAGAACGTTTCGTGACGCGCTTCATCGCGCAGAGGGGCACCTCATCGCGGCTAATTCCGTTTGGTTTCAGCCGAATAAGAAGTCGTGTGCCGTGAGCGAACCGCCGAAGTTGTGGAGAGTCACCTGATCCGCTCCTGCGGTAATGAGGGTATCAGTGCCACTGTGGACGATGATAAGATCATTGAACGAGTGCACGCCCGCCACGTTACTGAACTCGATCTGATCATGCTGGCTTTGGCTGAAGTCCTCAATAATGTTCTGGGTCCCGACCGTCATGGAGGGGATGTCCCGGGTTCTGTTGAATTTCTGAAGAGGTCGGCGTTGCCCACCTTGAGCCGGTAGGCTCGGGGTGCTGATTCCACAAAGGAGAGCAACGCCATGACGAGAGATATCACACCGGCTGGTTCGCCGGCGAC
>NZ_JBVVPR010000064.1:0-32113 GCF_055811835.1 Bradyrhizobium sp. WSM4874 | reverse complement strand
GATACCACGCGCAACTGATAGATCACGCGGTATGGGTCCCGGCCCCCGTGCGCAATTGCGCACTAGGCCGGGACGACGTTGGGAGAGAGTGCGCCTTACACGTCCGTCGTATGTGGGACGCGCGCGCCACACACGCACTGTCGTAGCCCGCATGAGCGTAGGGACATGCGGGACCGGCGGCCCCGGATATCGCTACGCTCATCCGGGCTACGAGACTGCGCGTCTCAGCGGCAGGACAATCCCGCGTCGATCGTGGTCCAGAAGCCACAATGTTCCGGCGCGAGTTGCGGCGCGCCGGCATGGGCTTCGAAGAGATGGGCTTCGAACAGGAAGACCGCGACGGTGAAGACGATCAGGGCGGAGGAGAACAGGACGAGGCGATTGCGCATGGGATTGCGTTTAATCGACATCGTGGTCGAATGATGGCGTTGTCGCGACCTGAAACCATCACGGCGCGCGATCCGTAGAATCATGGTCGGCCATTTTCCGTGCAGGGCGATGGTCGATGCGGGGCTGTCCGCTGTTGTTCCCGAGGGCGGCCCCGCCTTCGCTTCTCACGAGCTACGGCGCGGCGAGCCCGCTCATCCCAGGCTACCGCGCCAGCCACTCCGCGACTTCCTTCTGCGACGCCGCGCGCGCCTGCGCGTCGGTGCCGAGATGGCCGTGCTCGGGCGCCGCCGCATCGGTGCTGCCGGCGAGTGCGTGCAGCGGGGTGTTGGCGCGATCGAAGTCGTGAAAGGCGCCGGGATAGACCACGATGCGCGCGAGCGCGCTACGGCCATGCGCACCATCGACCATCTGGCGGCAGGCCGGCGGCGACGAGACGTCGTCATTGCCGCCGATCAGCACCAGCGTCGGTACCCGTGTGCTCCACCCTAGCCCAGCGGAAATCCTGCAGTCCGGATAGAACGCGATCGCGGCGCGGAAATCCGGACCGACCTCGCGCGCGAGGCTCTGCGGACGCACGGCCCAGAGCAGCGCGCTGGCGCCATTCGCCCACCCCATCAGGCTGACACGGTCGCGCGCGACCCAACTCTGCCGCATCAACCAGGCGCGCGACGCCGCGATGTCGGTGACGCGGTCGCGCCGCGCCTTGACGTGCATCTCCTTGACACGGCATTGCGGCCCGAGCTCGCGCGAGCCGTAGCTGTCAGGAAGGAGTACGGCGTTGCCGGACTTGAGCAGCCGCTCGGCCCAGTCGCGATAGCGCGGCAGCACGGAATCGGAATGGCCACCGAGGCCGCCGCAGCCGTGGAGCGCGATCACGGTCGGAAACGGCCCGGTGCCCTCGGGCTTGTAGAGCTGCGCATGCAGCACGCCGGACGCGAGCGGAATCTCGACCGGCTGCGGCGCCGGCGACGCTTGCGCGGCCGAGATCAGGAACGTCAGGAACAGGGCGGTGAACGGAAGGCGCATCGAACTTTGCCGTGGGATCCTTCGCTCAAGCACTATCATGCGGAAACGGCGCCAAAACATCACAAACCGGTGGGTTTACCGGGCGGACAAGCCACCCTATCTATGCTACATCCCGTCCAACACATCGTGCCCTCCAAGGTGACTCCGGAGCGGCCTTCCACGGAGACTTTCGACCGTGCTGAACAAGTTCGGCCCCTCGGGCCATGGCGAAGCGCAGGTGCAGTATCTCGACGGCGATTTCCGCGTGATCTCGCCGGGGACCTTCGTGCGCTGCGCGATCACCGATACGCGCATCCCGCTCGACGAGTTGAAATACTGGAGCGTGGATTTGCAGGAAGCCTACGCCACGCCCGCCGCCGTGCTCGAGCGGCATTACCCGGGCGCGCCCAAGCCGCAGGCGTGAGGCGGCGGGCGCACGTCTAGTGCTGCTCCGTGCCATCCGCGCCCACGCAGGTTTTGATGAAACTCTTCCTGATCTCGCCGACGATCTTCTGATCGATCGCCTGCTTCAGACAATCAAGCCGCGCCTGCGCCATGCAGAGCTGCATCTGGTCGCGCTTGTCTTGTCCCTTCAGATTTTGCGTTGAGCTGAGGCACGTCACGCGCTTGGTTGCGGGCACCGGCACTGTCGCGCTTGAAGCAGCGGGCGACGTCGTCTGTGCAAGCACGGGCGCAGCAATCAGACACACAACGCTAGCGACAACAATCGCGGACGGCAGCTTCATCGAACTCTCCTGATCGTCTGAACGGTTAGGAGTTTTGCGATGAACGACGCCTGAATGGCGGCTGCCGTCGGCGAGCAAAGCGCAGCTGCCCTGTCGACGTAGCACGAAATGTGCAGCTTATCGCGAGGCATGGAAATGGTCCGCATCGGCGTCGCGACGATGTTCGCGCGCGCATGAAGTGCGGGTCTCGCCGCAAATGATCTCCGTCACGCCGATCCGCGTTGCATCAGAGAGTGCTTGCACTCCGTGGTTAGTCATTTCGCGTTGTGGTTGGATTCTTTGTTGCGATTGGCGCTCTTAGGTTGTTTGACGAAGTCTTGCTGAAACAGAGCGCCGCTATGCTTCATCTTAGGTAATTGGCCCTGCTCTTTTTATCGCACAGACAATCAAGTCAACCAAACGGCCACTGAGCTCTGGAATTGGCGCAGTCTGTGAACGGGCTCATATCGAAGAGCCATCTGTCGGGCTACGATCACCTCGAAAATTTGCGGTGGAATATTTGTAAATCGAAAATCAACGATGGGGGTGATCATGCCCACCATATTAAACCTGCTCTATCGTGAGTATTGCCGCGCCCGCCTCGCTGAAATGCGGAAACAGCTTCTGATCGCAGCTGAACGCTCTGAAGCTCTCGAAGCGCATCATCATCCGGATCAGGGTGACGATGAGAGGACGGACACACAACGCAAGACCGGTCGCGGCACGCCGAATTGAAGCGGCCCGAGACCGGCGATTTCTCCCGCGTAGCAGTGACCAAGCAGTTGGCAACAGTTTGGGAGGCAGCAATGAATGCACCCGAGTACTATACCGCCATGGTGGCCTGCGTCTCGTGCCTGACCATTATCGGATTGATGGCCGTTGGGGCGTGGTGAGCATGATTGACTGCTGAACCGCAATCGCAGGCCGTTACCGAGGCCGCTGGCAAGCGCGTTCGGTCGGACCTATGACGCCGGATGCAGCACGCGTCGTACAGCATTGTCCGCCAACGACGCAGGAGGCCTTCGCCTTGCCTCGGCTTGCAAACATTATTCTTGCTGTGAGGTGAGCGTTGCCGCCGCTTCGTTCGACTGCGGCGGCTTCGCTTTAGATCCGGATGTCAGCTTCCGGGCGGGGTATACGAAGAACGCAGCTTCGCCGCGTTCTGGCGGACCTGCTTGATCTCGTCCTGCGTGAACAGCCGCGTCAATTTCACGTTCTGCAGGGTGCCCGCCGTGACGGTCAGGCCGGAAATGGCCGGAGCCGCACCCGGATCAGGCACATCGAAAATCACCAAAACGCCTGGGCCGTCGGCCGCAACGCTGAACATCGAAATCAGCTTTCCGCCGGCCGCTTCGATGAGTTTTCTTGCCGCCTCCTGACGATCGGTCTTGGGGTTCTCCAAAATGGCATTGAGAGCGCGTGGTGTGTATTGTCCGGTGAGGCAAAAATGCATGGCATGTTCTCCTCTGGGTTTTTGGCAATGACTTTCCCTGCCGTTCCGAACTCGTCGTTACGGCCGCTGCATCTGAAATGATGAAGGTACTGCCCGCCGTGGGCATAAACGCCGTCGATGATTTCCGGGAGTTCGGCACGTCCCGGTGACGGCTCTCATGAAAGGCTACATCAACTGCCCAACATGCGGAAGGGAATTCGTCAGCCGCGACATGTCACCTCGGTTGCCACATATCGCATCCGCGCAGGAAATGCTTTTCGTCACACCGTGGCGTCCACAACGAGTGCGAGCGCGGTTCGCGCGCCGTCCGACATTATCGCCTGCCGAATCTTCGCTCGCGCGCCTTGTAGAGATGATCGCTGATCAATTGCCGGAGCGCAGCCGGGTCGTCGAACTCGAGCTGGACGGCGAACGGCACGATGCCATCCGGCACGCCTTCGCGGCCGTGCAGACGTGCGAGATCCTTTTCCGTCGTCACCAATGTTTGCTGCTCGTGCCGCGCCTCCGCGGCGAGGGCCGCGATCTCGTCGTTCGAGAACATGTGATGATCGGCGAAGGCACGCGTGCGCGCGAGCTCGATGCCGCTGGCACGCAAGCTGCGGAAGAACCGTTCGGGATCGCCGATGCCGGCGAACGCGAACACCGGCTTGCCCAACAGTCTTGCGACCGACTCGGCGTCAGGTTTCAACCGCGCGCGCAGCTCCGGCTTGTTGCGCCTGGCAAGCTCGGCGGCGACATCGTCGGCGGCACGGCCACCGCCGATCACGACCAGCGCGTCGGTGCGCGCGAGCTGCGCCTTCAGCGGCGCACGCAGGGGACCGGCCGGGAACACCTTGCCATTGCCGAGGCCGCGCTCGCTGTCGATCACGATCAGCGAGGTGTCCTTGAGAAGACGCGGGTTCTGGAAACCGTCGTCCATCAGGATCACGGTGGCGCCTTGCGACTTGGCCAGCGCGACACCGTCGAGGCGGTCGCGCGCAACCGTGACAGGAACGTCGCGCGCCATCATCAGCGGCTCGTCGCCGATATCGGAAGCGGTGTGACGCATCCGGTCGACCATCACCGGGCCCTTGAGGCTGCCGCCATAGCCGCGGCTGAGCACCACCGGCGTCTCGCCGAGCTCGCGCAAGAGCTTGGTCAGCGCCAGCACGGTCGGCGTCTTGCCGGCGCCGCCGACATGATAGTTGCCGACGCAGATCACGGGGATGCCGGCGTCGACGCCCTCGCGCAGCATCCGCCGTTCCGTGATCGCGCCATAGAGCGCACCCAGCGGCCCCAATGCGTACGATTCGAGGGAACGTGGCCGGTACCAGAAGGCCGGCTCACGCATTGGCGGCCCCCATCTCGATCCGCAACTGCAGCAGATAAGGCTCGAGCGCGGTCATGGTGCGGTTGAGCGCGCCGCCGAGATCCTCGACCACGCCGGCGCCCGACTGCTGTATCTTCTTGCGTACGGCAGGATCGGCGAGCAACTGGCCGAGTTGCTTGATCAGCAGTTCCTGCGTGTCGGCCTGGCGCGCGCCGCCGCTGTGATCGAGCGCCTCGTAGACATCGGCGAAATTGAAGACGTGCGGACCATGGACGATGGCCGCGCCGAGCTTGATCGCTTCGATCGGATTCTGGCCGCCGTGGCGGATCAGCGATCCGCCCATGAACACGATGTCCGAGAGACGATAGAACAGGCCGAGCTCGCCCATGGTGTCGGCGACATAAACGTCGGTGGCCGCCGTCGGCAGCTCATCGCGCGAGCGCAGGGCCGGCTTCAGGCCGGACGCCGTGATCAGGCCCGTGATCGAGGAGCCGCGATCCGGATGGCGCGGCACGATCACGGTCAGGAGCTGCGGAAAGAATCCGCTAAGGCTGCGATGCGCGGCCACCAGCATCTCCTCCTCGCCCGGATGCGTCGAGGCCGCCACGATGATCGGACGCCCGCGCGTCATCGCCATCAGCCGTTCGAGCTTGGCGGGGTCGGCCGGCGGCGCCGGAACGTCGAGCTTGAGATTGCCCGTGGTGACGACATCGCGGCCGCCGAGCGTCGAGAAGCGCTCGGCATCGGTCTTCGACTGCGCCAGACAGATGTCAAACCGCGACAGCAGCGCCGAGATGGTGCCCTGCATGCGGCGCCAGCGCGGGAAGGAGCGCGGCGACATCCGCCCGTTGATCAGCACCATCGGCACGCGGCGCGCAGCGCCGGCCAGGATCAGGTTCGGCCACAGATCGGATTCGATGAACAGCGCCAGCGACGGCTTCCAATGGTCGAGGAAGCGCGCGACATAACGCGGGGAATCATACGGCACGTATTGATGGATGACGTCGGGCGGAAAACGCTTTGCGACAATAGCAGCCGACGTGACCGTGCCCGAGGTGAGCAGAATGCGCAGGTTCAGATCGCGCAAGCGCTCGATCAGCGCCGCCGCGGCGAGGACCTCGCCGACGCTGGCGCCGTGAATCCAAACCAGCGGACCGTGCGGCCGCACGTCCCGGGACAGGCCCCGCCGTTCGCCGACGCGCGCGGGATCTTCCTTGCCCTGCTTCAGGCGCCGCTTGATCAGCGCAGGCGCGAGCGGCACCAGGCCGCGCGCCAGGCGCCGGTACATTCGCAGCGTCAACGGCAGCGAGCCGGGCAGCGATTTAGGCATCTGCAGGTCCCGGCCGGCCGAGTTGCGCATAGGCTTGGCGGGTCGCCTCGTTCAAGGTCTCCTCCAGCTCGAGCCGCAGCGCTTCCATGGTGGCGGCGTTCGCATCCGGCGGAACGTGGATTTCCTTGATGCCGACCAATGCGCCCCGCCCGAACGGCAGGTTGATGGTGGTGCGGTCCCAGTTCTTGAGCCGGACGAAGCGGCTGGTCGCCATCGCAAAAGGCATGATCGGCCGCCCCGATTCCCGTGCCAGCATGATGATGCCGAGCCCGGCCACGCGCGAGCGCTTGGGGACGTCGGCGGTCAGCGCGACATTACAACCGTCCTGGAGCGTCCGCACCATTTCCTTGAAGGCACCGACCCCGCCTTTGCGGTGAAACGCGCTGCCATGGTCGCCCGACCCGCGGATGGTGCCGATGCCGAGCCGCTCGGCGGCGATGGCGTTGAACTCGCCGTCGCGGTGACGGGAGATCAGGACCCTGGCCTTGTACCAGTCCTTGTTCTTGATGAAGGGGGTGAGGAAATGCTGGCCGTGCCAGAACGCGAAGATCGCCGGGATCTGCGGCTCGACCCGGTCATAGACGTCAGGCGGATCGAACGTGAATTTGTTCGTCCGCCAGACCAGACGCAGATATTCGGCCGCCAGGATTCCGACGGCACGCTGAACGAAGCTGCTCCTCAGCGTATTGCGAAGCAGCTTTTTCAACGCGCCGGTTCTTGATTCGGGTCGAGCAGCCGGTGGAGATGGACGATGAAATAGCGCATCTGCGCGTTGTCGACCGTGCTCTGCGCCTTGGCGCGCCAGGCGGCGTGCGCGGTCGCATAGTTCGGATAGAGGCCGACGATCTCGACGTCGTCGAGGTTCTTGAAAGTGTTGTGCTCGAGGTCGACGAGCTCGCCGCCGACGACGAGGTGGAGCAGTTGTTGCGGGGCACTATCTGGCATCGGTTCTGTTCCTAACGGGCTGCCCGGCAAAGGAGTGTTCGACAAGCACGAGAAAGCGCATCACGGCAAGGGGCGGTTTCGAAAATGCGAGACAATGCTCGCATGCCGATCGCGACCCGCTGCCACCAGCACCCCATGCGTGACTTGCCGGCGGTTATAGAGGATGGGATCTCCGGAGAGATCGCTCATCCTACCATCGGCTTCCCGCACGATCAAATCCGCCGCCGCAAGGTCCCAATCATGACTGTTGCCGCCCGCAAAAGCCGCATCCAGCGCGCCATGGGCGACCCGGCACAGACGCAGCGCGAGCGAACCGATTCGCGGATGCAGCTTGATCTCGCCCAGTGACGGCTTCAGGCGTTCGACCAGGGGCTTCGGACCCGCGACACGCGAGAAGTCGAGCTCGGATCCCGCCGTCGCCCGCACCGGCACGTCGTTGAGGGTCGTGCCCTGGCCGCGGGCGGCGAAGAAGAACTCATCGCTCGTCGGCGCGAACACCGCGGCGAGGATGGGCGCGGCATCCTCGACCAGCGCGACGCTGACGCACCATTCGTCATGGCCATTGAGGTAGTTGCGGGTGCCGTCGATGGGATCGACGATCCAGGTCAGCCGCCGCGACAGCCGCACCTCGTCGTCGGCGCTCTCCTCCGACAGCCAGCCATAGTCGGGCGTCGCTGCGCGCAGGCGCGCTTCCAGGAGATCGTTGACGGCAATGTCGGCTTCCGAGACCGGCGAGGACGCGCCCTTGGTCCACTTCTTCAGCTCGGTGCGGAACATCGACCGCGCCAGTGCGCCCGCCTCCCGCACCGTGTCTTGCAGCAGCGCCGCGTCGCGCGCCGGGATGATCGCGCCAGTTGCGTTCGCGTCAACGTCCGCCAAGCGTCAAACCCTCGATGCGCACCGTCGGCGCATTGACGCCGTAGCGGAACTCGAGATTGTTCGCCGGCTGCATCGACTTGAAGATCTCGAACAGATGGCCGGCGATCGTCACCTCGCTCACGGGATAAGTGAGTTCGCCGTTCTCGATCCAGAAGCCGGAGGCGCCGCGGCTGTAATCGCCGGTCACGCCGTTGACGCCCGAGCCGATCAAATCGGTGACGTAGAAACCCTGCTTGATGTCGGAGATCAGCTCGGCCGGGGTGGGCGTGCCGGGTTCAAGATGCAGATTGTACGGCCCGGGCGACGGCGAGGAGGAGACGCCGCGATGGGCGTGGCCGGTGGTGGTGAGACCGAGCTCACGCGCGGTGGCGCAATCGAGCAGCCAGGTCGTCAGCACGCCTTCGTCGATCAGCGCGATCTTCTTCACGGCAACGCCTTCCGCGTCGAACGTCTGCGAGCGCAGGCCGCGTTTGCGCAGGGGATCGTCGATGATGCGGATGTTCTTGGCGAACAGCTGCTGGCCGAGCTTGTCCTTCAGGAAGCTGGTCTTGCGCGCGATCGAAGCGCCATTGATGGCGCCGACGACGTGACCGACCAGCGAGCCCGCGACGCGCGGATCGAACACCACAGGCACCTTGCAGGTCTCGACCTTGCGCGGATTGAAGCGCGCCACGGTGCGCTCGCCCGCGGAACGGCCGACGATCTCCGGCGACAAGAGGTCCGCACCATGCGGCGCCGAGGTGAAATCGTAGTCGCGCTCCATGCCGGTGCCGTCGCCGACAATGGCAGTGGCGGAGATGCCCTGGCTGGAACGCAGATAAGAGCCGTGGAAGCCAGTGCTGGTGACGAGCACCATGCCGCCCATGCCGGCGGAGGCCGAAGCGCCGCCGGATTTGGTCACGCCCTTCACACCGAGCGCCGCAGCCTCGGCTTCGAGCGCGCGGCGCTCGAGTTCGGAGGTCGCGGGCACGTCAGGATCGAGCAGATCGAGATCGGGGAAGTCGCGCGCGAGCAGTGCGGGATCGGCCAGGCCGACATATTTGTCGTCGGGCGCGACGCGCGCCATCGCAACCGCTCGCTCGGCAAGCTTGGTCACGGCATCGCCGCTGGCGTCGTTGGTCGAGACCACCGCCTGACGCCGGCCGACCAGCACGCGCAAGCCGACATCGTCGCCCTCGGAACGTTCGGATTCCTCGACCCTGCCGTCGCGGACCTCGACGCCTTGCGAGACGCCACGCACGGCGACCGCATCGGCCGCATCCGCGCCGGCCCGCCTGGCCGCCTCCACCAGCCGCTGCGCGAGATCGGAGAGCGCAGACTGGTCGAACAGGTCGCGGCTGGCTATGGACGAATCCTTGGGCGAAAGCGTCGAGCTTGGTGAAGGGTTCACAAACGAAATCCTGTTGGGGCGGGCTGCGGGACCGGAACCCACAGATGTGCCCTGATCGCGCGGACTTCAAGCATTTTCAGCCCACCAAAAGCTCAGATTCGCACCTTGCGCGCAACGTCTCGTCAATCATGCGCGCCAAGGTCTTGTCAATCATGCGCGGCGGTGAGGTTGGATTAACCAGCCTTTTTAAGCGGTTTCGGAAAGCCGCGCGCTAAGGTCCTCGCATCGACCGGGAACATAATCCCGGCGGGGAGAACTAAAGCCGTGAGGCGTCAAACAGCAACAAGCGGGATCGCTCCCGCCGGGTCGAGCCGCTCCCTGCGGCTCGACCCCCTTTCCCTTCCGGTTCGCTTCGATGCGCATGATCCGCGCGCCGACGGATATGTCCGGCAGATCGAGCTTCATCGCGAACGCGTCGTGCTGCACCGTGCCGTCCGCGGCATGCGGATGGCGATCAACGTCCGCGTCAGCGACTTCATCGGCGTCGCTCTGCGCGGCAACGACGAGGCCCAGACCCTCGTCCTCGTGCATCGCGATCCCTCGCTCTCCATTCCGCTGCTGGTCAGCGCCGATGGCGACGAACTCGTTGAGGACTGGGCGATCTGGAGCGAGCTGTTCGCACTTCCGCAGCTCGACGAAGGCGCGCGCAAACCCGCGCCGCGCCGCCGCCGCGCCAACGCGATCCGCCACCGCCGTCCGAAATTTCTGATGCGTCGCCGCACCGGTGTCGCACGGGAATTGTCGGTGCATCGCGATGAGCACGAGATCATCGCCCGGAGTTAAGCCGCCCGCATCACCGCGTCGGCCAGCAAGCCGGCAAACAACAACAGCCCCGCATCGCGGTTCGAGTAGAACAGGCGCTTGCAGAGATCGCCGTCGCTGATATTCAGCCGCGCGATCTGCGAGGCCAGATGCACGGCGAATGCCACAAGTCCGAGCCAGGCCGGCCAGCGCGCATCGCCCGACGCCAGCGCCACGCCGATCAGCAGCACCGCCAAGCCGTAGAACAGGATCAGCGCCTGGTGTGTATGCGCGCCGAACAGGCGCGCGGTGGACTTGATGCCGATCAGCGCATCGTCCTCGGCGTCCTGATGCGCGTAGATCGTGTCGTAGCCGATCACCCAGGAAATCGCGCCGGCATAGAGCACGAGCGCGGTGACGTCGATCCGCCCGAAGGTGACGGCAAATCCCATCAGGGCGCCCCAGGAGAACGCGAGCCCGAGCACGGTCTGCGGCCACCAGGTGATGCGCTTCATGAACGGGTAGATCGCGACGATCAACAGTGAGGCGATGCCGGTCAGGATCGCGAAGCGGTTGAACTGCAGCAACACCACGAGCCCGATCAGCGCTTGCGCGACCATGAAGGCCAGCGCCTGCTTCGCGCTCACCTGGCCCGACGGCAACGGCCGTGAACGGGTGCGCTCGACCTTGTCGTCGAGGTCACGGTCGGTGATGTCGTTCCAGGTACAGCCTGCTCCCCGCATCACGAAGGCGCCGACGAAGAACAGGACGATGGTGAGCGGCAGGCCGCGGACGTCATGCGCCATGCCGGCGGCGAGCGCCGCCGACCACCAGCACGGCATCAACAGGAGCCAGGAGCCGATCGGACGATCGAAGCGGGACAAGCGCAGATAAGGCCGCGCCCATTGCGGTGCGCGCGTATCGACCCAGTTGCCGGTGGAATCGGCAACTCGGGCGGATGTGTCGCTCATCGGGTCAGGACATTGCCGTTGAGTGTGTCGAAGGTGCTGCCGCCCTTCTTGCCCGCATTCGCCTCGGGCGCCGAGCCCGAACCCAGCACTTCGCTCAGCGACGGACCGGCCGGACCGCGCGGCTGGTTCTGCATCTGCTGCGCAACATTGCAGACCTTCGCGGCCATCGCCTCGGTGTTCTTGTGGCCGTCCTTCATCTGCGCGCCGATTTGCGCCGGAATCCCGCACTTCGAGGCGTTGGCCTCGATGTACTTGATCATCTTGGTCTCAGCCTGGCTGAAGTTGCGGATCAGCTTGCAGGCCTCGTCAGGCGGGGCGTGACGGTCGCTCGCGGCCTTGATCAGCTTGCCGCGCTTTTCGGCATCCTCGCGCAGAGGCATGAAGGCCTTCATGCAGTCCTCGCCGGGACCGGCTTGCGTCGGCGGGGCCGCGCTGAAGGCGCCGGCGCCACCGACTGGTGCGGCGCCGTTCACGGGAAAGGACGATTGCGGCGCGCCGCCGACGGAGGCGACGGGCGCCGAGCCATTCACGGGCGGGAAGGCGGAACTCGTTGGGGCCTGGCCCGGCAGCGGCGCGGGGAAACCCTGCGCATAGGCACACACGGCGCCTATCGTGACCATGGCGGCAGTGATCGGAACCATCAAATGACGGATCATCAAGGCAGTCTCTCCGGCAGGAGCTTGCGGGGTTCGGCGTCTTCCCAATTGAAGCGCAATCAGCGTGCTCGCGATTTTACGATTCCCGCCGGCCCTTAACAACCCGTTGAATAGGGCAAGAGCGCGGCGCGCCGACGCACCAATTTGGCAAAATTTACCCCGAAAGTATTGCTTTCGGTTAAGAACGGCGGCAAATCGGACCCTTGAACGATGCCTTCCCACGATTTCCGCGGCCCCCGCCTGTTCGTCGATGCCCCCCTTGCCCAGGACGGCAGGGTCGAGCTCGACCGCCACCAGAGCAATTATCTCGGCAATGTGCTGCGGCTTTCCGCCGGGGCCGAGGTTTTGGCGTTCAACGGCCGCGACGGCGAGTGGCAGGCCGCCATTGAAGGCCGCAAGCGGCCGGACGGCCTCGTCATCCTCCAGCAGACCCGGCCGCAGGACCGGCTGCCCGACCTCGCCTACGTCTTCGCCCCGCTCAAGCATGCCCGGCTCGACTACATGGTGCAGAAGGCCATCGAGATGGGTGCCGCCAGCCTTCAGCCGGTGCTGACCCGGTTTACCCAGGCTTCCCGCGTCAATACCGAGCGGATGCGCGCCAATGTCGTCGAGGCGGCCGAGCAATGCGGCATTCTCAGCATCGCCACGGTTGCCGAGCCGGTGCCGCTGGAGCGCTTCCTCAGCCAGCGCGCCGCCGGCAGGCTGCTGATCTTCTGCGACGAGGCGGCGGAGCTCGAAAACCCCATTCAGAGCCTGCAAGGTGCAGGCGCTGCGGAGGGAATCGACGTGCTGATCGGCCCCGAAGGCGGCTTTGCCGAGGAAGAGCGGGCGCTGCTGCTGCGGCAGCCGAAAATCCTGCGGCTGGCGCTGGGACCCCGGATCATGCGGGCCGACACGGCTGCGGTGGCCGCGCTGGCGATGGTGCAGGCGGTACTGGGCGACTGGGGTGGCGAACGCGGCTAGGCAAGCATTGGTTGGCCTTCCGGCTGCCGATCATCTGAGCAGCCCAAGGCCACCGAACCAGGTAGGGGCGACCGCACCGTGCTATTCGTCTCGTAGCGATCGGTTCAGAGTCTCGGAAGGCAACTCTCCGAAAGCCTCTCTATAGCTCGCTGCGAACTCGCTGAGATGCCAGAAACCATGCGCAAGCGCACAGGACTTCACACTCCGGCCCGCTCGGCCGGTGCGCAGTTGCTTGCGCACCGACCAGAGGCGCAAGACCCGGCTATAGCGATGAGGGCTCATGCCGCAGATGGCACGTGTCGCACTCTGGAGAGTCCGGACCGACACGCCCGCCTGCTCCGCCAGTTCGGTCGTCTTGTGCCAGATCATCAGATCGCGCCGAATCAATTTCTCCATATCGGCTACGATCCGCCGATAATGCTCGGTGGTGGATGACACAGGTCCGCTTGCGACGCTGGACCAGATCGCCGCATCCATCGTGCTGAGCAGTGACTGTTCGACAATCGTTTGCGAAGCCGGCTCGTTCAAGAAGTCTGGGTCATTTGCTGCGGTTTCAAGCGATGTCGAGATCAGACGGCGTAGCGAGGCAAGCACGTCCGGCGCCGGATTCAGCAAATGGCATCCATCGCCTAATTCAGGCAATGGCTCCCGCCCGGATGGACTGAAATAGACCACTGCCAGCAGACGCCCCTCCGGCTCATGCACCAGGCAATCTGAATCACCTTTCAATACGAGGACAGAACCGCCCATCGATTGCCCGTTGATGCGGGCGGAGGTCACGTGATCCATCGGGACCGCCACTGCGGCAGCATTGGTGAACTGATAGCCGCGAATGATCCGGGGGAAGGTTTTCAATAGCGACAGGGTCAGGGTCGGCAAGGTGAGCCGGGCACGCATGATCGCGGTAGCCCCGGCCGACAACGGCATGCTCGACGCGCCGGCGTATTTCTCGGTCTCGCCGAAATGATCGATGTCATACGAATTGAGCTCGAGCGCCGAGGACGGCTTGAGATCCTGGAACGACATCAAGCGATCCGCCGCTCCCTTTTGCATTCCCTCGCGAGCAGGGACTAGACGGCTTTGATCCATGTTCTGCTGCTTACCTGGCCTTCTTCTTGGAAACGGCGACTTTAGCGCCACGCAGATCATCCGGCCCGTTGAAGCCGGCGTGCCGCAGGTCGCGCGGCATTGAGAATGGCATGAACGATCAAAAGGTCGAGTGGATCGAATTCGTCATAGTGCCGGAACATCTCGCAGATCGAAATCAGCGGCCAGCGCGTGTCACGAGACCGACCGTATATCGTCTGTTGCATTGCTATGAATCGGAAACCAACTTTTGCATTGTAAACGAAGGTTCCGCGAACGGATCGTCCCCCTACCCAAATTGAGTATGTGACCGGTGGAGCATTCTGAAGCGGGCCGAGCAGCTCGCGGATGAAGTTGCGATCGAGGCGGCCGAGCTTTCCGCCCCTGGAAGCGCCCCAGAGACGTCCCTGCCCCGAAATGAATGAGGGTGAGGGCCACCCTATCCATCTGGGTCGACGCAGTGGGATAAATAGGTGCTATATTACCTGAATTGGCGCGAGACCTAATTTAAGTTTCGCCTCCTGTGATGACTGCGCGTCGCGCCGACGCTGTTAAGCGATTGATCCTTTGGAGGTCGAAACCGCTTTCGGGCCATGCTAAGGCCTGCGGCAATTCGCTCCCCTTGCTTGCCCTGCCCGGTTCCACCGGGACGATGGACCCCGAGATGACCACGACTGCCACCTCAAATGCTGCCGGCTCCGCCGCCTGGGCGGATACGCTGCTGCTGTCGTTCGCGCAGGCCGGCTATGTCAGGGCCGAGCCCGCGATCCTGCAACCGGCCGAACCGTTCCTGGACCTCTCCGGCGAGGACATCCGCAAGAGCCTGTACCTGACCACGGACCTCTCCGGCGAGGAGCTCTGCCTGCGGCCGGACCTGACGATTCCGGTGGCCCGCGATTACCTCAGCTCTGGCCGTGCTGGCCAGCCGGCCGGGTTCAGTTATCTCGGCCCGGTGTTTCGCTACCGCAACGGCCAGAGCAGCGAATTCCTGCAGGCCGGCATCGAATCGTTCGGCCGCCAGGACCGCGCCGCGGCCGATGCCGAGATGCTGGCGCTGGCGCTGGAGGCGACCGCCGCCTTCGGCGTCCGCGACGTCGAGATCCGCACCGGCGACGTGGCGCTGTTCAACGCGCTGCTCGACGCGCTCAACCTCTATCCGGTCTGGCGCCGCCGCCTGGTCAAGGATTTCAACCGCAAGATCAGCCTGGAGCAGGACCTGGGGCGGCTGGCAGCCGCGACCACCGCGACCCGCAGCGAATATGAGGGCGTGCTCGCGGCGCTCGCCGGCTCCGACCGCAAGGCGGCACTCGCTTTCGTCACCGATCTGATGTCGATCGCCGGCACCACCAATGTCGGCGGCCGCACCACGGCCGAGATTGCCGACCGCTTCCTCGAGCAGTCGACGTTGAAGGGCGGCGCGCTGCCGCGCGAGGCCATCGCTGTGCTCAAGCGTTTCCTGTCGATATCGGGTAATCCCGATGACGCCGTCGCGGAGCTGCGCGCGCTCACCAATGATGCGAAGCTCGATCTCAGTGCTGCGATCGACCAGTTCGAAAGCCGGGTCGGCTTCATGGCCGCGCGCGGCATCGATGTGAAGGGGACGCGCTTTTCGACCGCGTTCGGACGCGGGCTCGACTACTACACCGGCTTCGAATTCGAGCTGCATCACCGCGGCAACGGCGCCGAGCCGCTGGTTGCCGGCGGCCGCTATGACGGGCTGATGACCCAGCTTGGATCGGCCGAGCCGATCCCTGCAGTCGGTTTCTCGGTCTGGGTGGATGCGCTGACCCGGATCGGCCGCAAGGTGGGAGCTTAAGTCATGAGCGCGCCATTCGTTCTGGCCGTTCCTTCCAAGGGCCGCCTTCAGGAAAACACCGAGGCCTTCTTCGCCCGCGCCGGGCTCAAGCTGTCGAAGGCGGGCGGCGCCCGCGACTATCGCGGCACGCTCGCAGGCCTCGACAATGTCGAGGTGGCCTATCTCTCGGCAAGCGAGATCGCCTCGCAACTGTCCCGCGGCTCGGCGCATCTCGGCGTCACGGGCGAGGATCTGGTGCGCGAGACCATCGCGGACGCCGACAAGCGCGTCTCCCTGATCGAGGGCCTCGGCTTCGGCTATGCCGACGTCGTCGTCGCGGTGCCGCAGGCGTGGATCGACGTCCGCACCATGGCCGACCTCGACGACGTCACCACCGGCTTCCGCGAGCAGCATCACATGCGGATGCGGGTCGCGACCAAGTTCATCAACCTCACCCGCGCCTTCTTCCAGAATCAAGGCATCGCCGATTACCGCATCGTCGAAAGCACGGGCGCGACCGAAGGCGCGCCAGCCGCCGGCAGCGCCGAGTTGATCGTCGACATCACCACGACAGGCGCGACCCTCGCCGCCAACGGATTGCGGGTGCTCGACGACGGCGTGATCCTGCGTAGCCAGGCCAATCTGGTGGCCTCGAGGGACGCCGATTGGTCGCCGCAGGCGCGGGAGACCGCGCGAATCATCCTCGATCACATCGCGGCGCGGGCGCGGGCCAACAAATACCGCGAAGTCCGCACCCGCTTCCGCCAGTGCGACGCGGCCATGCTCACCGAGGCCCACGAGCGCTTCGGCGTCGAAGCCCCGTTCGGCGGGCCGACCTCGTCAGGCATGCTCACGCTGCACTGCCCGCCGGGCCAGCTCTATGTACTAGCGAGCTTCCTGCGCGCCCATGGCGCCGAGACTGTCTCGGTGGTTTCGCTGGATTACGTGTTCGACCGGGACAACCCGCTGTTTGCCAGGCTCGAGGCGTTCCTGCGGCAGTGAGCCCAAAGTTTGTTGAGCAATTCCGTTCAGCGTAGCGACAGCAAACGGCAGCTACCATATGCTGTCGAGATGACCTTGAACGCCTCTGGAACCTTGATCGATGACGCTGGGCTCTGACGTTTCCGGCATGACGACCACCGCGGCAAGCGCCGCCGCGAAGGGACTGTCGATTGTCGTCCCCGTCTACAACGAAGCGGCGGGCCTCGCCGCCTTGCACCAGCGCATCTGCGATCTCGCAAAGACCTTGCGGGAGCGCTACCGCTTGGCTTGCGAGGTCGTCTATGTCGACGACGGCAGCGCGGACGCGACGCTGTCGATCGCCCGCTCGCTGCCGGCCGACGCGGTGGACGTCCAGGTGGTGTCGTTGTCGCGCAATTTCGGCAAGGAGGCCGCGCTGATGGCCGGCCTCGACCATGCCCGGCTCGGCGCGGTGCTGTTCATGGATGGCGACGGCCAGCATCCGCCGTCGCTGGTCGAGCGACTGGTGCGGCACTGGATCGAGGACGGCTACGACGTCGTCTATACCGCCAAGGCGCATCGCGACAACGAGCCCTTCCTGCGGCGGCTCGCCGGACGCGGCTTCTATGCGCTGATCAATTGGGGCGCGCGCCAAAAGATTCCAGAAGACGCCGGCGACTTCCGCCTGCTTTCGCCACGCGCGGTCGCAGCACTGAGGCAGCTGCCGGAGCGCAACCGCTTCTTCAAAGGCCTTGCGAGCTGGATCGGCTTCCGCCAGATCCGCGTCGATTACGAGCCCGCGCCGCGCACCCATGGCGTGACAACCTTCAGCGCCGCGCGTCTGCTTGGTCTTTCGATCGAAGGCGTGACCTCGTTCTCGGTGGCGCCGCTGCGCTTCGCGAGCCTGCTTGGCGTGATCCTCGCCGGCGGAGCGTTCCTGTTCGGTCTGTCCATCCTCTGGGAGGTCTTGACCACCGGCAAGCAGGTGCCCGGCTATCCCTCACTCGTGATCGGCCTGATGACGATCGGCGGCGTGCAGCTCATCATGATCGGCATCGTCGGCGAATATATCGGCAAGATCCTGTCCGAGCTGAAGGCGCGCCCGATCTACTTCGTCGCCGAGCACAGTGAAAAGCATTTCGAGTCCGACAAGGCCCAGGACGCTTCAAGCCTGGACACCTCGAACAGGACGGCGGCCGAATGAGCACGGCCGCGCCGCCGCGGCGGATCTGGCTCTGCGCCGACGATTACGGCATCAGCCCGGGCGTCAATCGCGCCATCCGCGACCTGATCGAACGCGGCCGTCTCAACGCCACCTCGGTGATGATGGTGGGCCCTGCGGTCGAGCGCAGCGAGATCGAGGCGCTCCAGGCGGCGGCGCAAGCGAGCCCGCGCTGCGCGATCGGATTGCACGTGACATTGTCGGCACCGTTCCGGCCGCTCACCATGCATTTCCGCCCGCTCGACGGCGACATGTTTCTCCCGTTTCCGAAGCTGCTGCGCGCGGGTCTTGCGCGAAGGCTCGACCGCGAGTTCTTTCGCAACGAGGCCAAGGCGCAGCTGGCAGCCTTCGCGAAAACGTTCGGGCGCGCGCCTGACTTCGTCGACGGCCATCAGCATGTGCAGCTCTACCCACAGGTGCGCGACGGCTTTGTCGATGCAGTCGCCGAAGCCGCGCCAAATGCCTGGGTGCGCCAGGGCGGCCGCGATCTGCCGCTGATGCAGCGGCTGGCCTCACCGAAAGCCATGGTGCTCGATATCCTCAGCGCGCAATTCCGCCGCCGTGCCGGCCGCGCGGGCCTGAGCTTCAATCCCGGCTTCGCCGGCGCCTATGATTTCACGCAAGCCGCCGATTTCGGCGCGCTGATGCGGCAATTCCTCGAAGGCCTGCCGGATGGCGGCCTCATCATGTGTCATCCCGGCTTCGTCGACGACATCCTCACCGGTCTCGACCCGATGACCGCTGTCCGCGAGCGCGAGCACGCCTATCTCGCCGGCGATGCCTTCGCGCGCCTGCTGACGGACAGCGGCGTCACGCTGGGGTGAAACCGGTGAAAGTTTGCGAGAAAGCAGCCCGCGAGGCAGCTTGTCGCATACCGAAATTTAATCCTGCCGGCACTGTTGGGGCCACAATGGAACCCTACATCTGCCTCGCGCTTGTTTTGCGCAAGGGAGACTGACCATGACGCCGCAGGAACGCCAGCTCGTCGACGAGCTTTTCGACCGGCTTTCGAAACTGGAAAATGCACCGCGCGATCCCGACGCGATCGCCGCGATCTCCGACGGCCTCCGCAAGGCGCCCGGCGCGATCTATGCGCTGGTGCAGACCGTGCTGTTGCAGGACGAGGCGCTGAAGCGTGCTCACAATCGCATCCAGGAGCTGGAGGCGGGGCAAGCGCCCGAGCAGGCGCAGTCCGGCGGCTTCCTGGACACCATGCGCGACACGCTATTCGGCGGGGGTCCGTCGCGCGGCTCGGTTCCGAACGTACCGCCACGTGACTCGCGGCCGGTCTGGAACAGCGGCCAGGCGATGCAGCAGACCCAGCCCGGTTACGGCCAGCCGCCTTATGGGCAGGCTTACGGTCAAGGACCAAATCAGGGTCCAGGGCAAGGCTATGGCGCGCCGCCGGTCGGCGGTGGCGGCGGCTCGTTCCTCGGCACGGCGGCGGCAGCCGCGGCCGGCGTCGTCGGCGGCTCGCTGCTGCTGTCCAGCATCCGCGGCATGATGGGCGGATCGCATCAGCAGGCCTTCGGCGACACCAATGCCCTGGGCGACCGCAGCGCTGGTGGAAGTCCCTGGAGCGGCAGCGATCAGTCCGGCGGCTCACTCGCGCGCGATGCCGGCCTCGACGACATCGGCTCGAACCGCGACCGCGGTGATGCGTCCCGCCAGGGCTTCGCCGACCACGCTTCGAACGACGACCAGAATTACAACGATCAGAACGACAATGACGACAATGTCGACCTCGCCGACGACAGCGATTTCGGCGGCGGCGACGATGGCGGCAGCGATTACGCCTGACGCTATTTATCCTTGCTCCAAACGAGAACGGCCGCCGATGAGGCGGCCGTTTTTGGTTCCGAGCAATATGCGCCTACATCACCACGACCTTGGTGCCGACGTTGACGCGGCCATAGAGGTCGATGACGTCTTCGTTGCGCATGCGGATGCAGCCCGAGGAGACGTTGGTGCCGATGGTCCAGGGCTCGTTGGAGCCGTGGATACGGTAGAGCGTCGAACCGAGATACATCGCGCGCGCGCCGAGCGGATTTTCCGGGCCGCCTTCCATGTGCCTGGGTAGGTCGGGGCGGCGCGCGATCATTTCCGCCGGCGGGGTCCAGGCCGGCCATTCGCGCTTGGCCGTGATCGACTTCACGCCGGACCAGGTGAAGCCGGGACGCCCGACGCCGATGCCGTAGCGCATCGCCCGGCCGTTGCCCTCGACGAGGTAGAGGAATTTGTTCGGCGTATCGACCACGATCGTGCCTGCGCTTTCGTTGCCGCTATAGTCAACGAGTTGTTTCTCGAATCTCGGGTCGAACTGACGCTGCCGCGGATCGACCGCCTCCTGCTGGAGACCTGCGCCCTGCATCTGCGGCTCGCCCATCGGCGGCAGGCGGCGCTGGTCATAATAACCTGGCTGCTGCTGATACATCGGCTGCTGCGGAGCGTAGGCCGGACCGCGACCGGGCCCGTCGCCGAATATGAACTCGATGAAGCCGCCGCCCATGTTTGAATTGGAGGCGACCCGGACCGGCGCAGGCGGCACCTGCGGCTGGTAGAGCACCGCGGGCGGATCGTTCGGCACGCTATTGTCGAAAGCGCTGGCGCTGTTGGCGCCCGCAATGAAGGTGCAAGCGCTGCCAAGCAGCGCGACAGACATTTTCTTGAACATCGACGTACTCTGTACTGTTTCGTCTAGATCACATGCGTCGTGGCGAGGTGATGGCTGATCCGCTCCCGCGACGTGGTCAATAAAGAGCAAAAGCCGGTTTGTTTGGTAAACGGAAACGCCATTTCGATTCACCACGTCGTCGGCAGCGGTGCTATTTGGCGATCAGCGTTTATTTTCGATGAACGCCGCGCACCCATGGTTAATCGCCCGTTTGCAAGCCGTCGCGCACAACCGCACGACAGTTCCGGCTGTGAACTTCGTGTTAAATCGCTTCTGCCTACAAAGACGCGTGAGTGAGGTGGGGGGAGTTCTTGATGGCTATTCACCGCAAACGTTTTCGTGTCGAAGAGGCTATTGTCGGCGAGATGCCAAGCCCCGAAATGATTGAGGAGGCTGCGCCGATGCATAGCGAGATCATGGCCGAGTTGCGTGCGATCCGTGCACAGATGGCGAAGGGGACCGCGCCCCTGTCCGGCAGCGCCGCCATGGCCGCGATCGACGCCTCCACCGCCCACGAGCTCTCCGAAGCCCGTACCATGCTCGATACTTACCGGGCGCAGATCGAGCAGTGCGAGAAGCTGAAGGTCGAGCTCGACCTCATCCACGACGCCATCGACCGTACCAAGCGCGAGATCGCGACACTGCATGGCAAGAGCTTCGACGGCGGCGAAATGGCCAAGGTCAATGGCGAGCTCGGCGCGGTCGTTGGCGGCACCGAACAGGCGACCCAGCAGATCCTCGAAGCCGCCGAGTCGATCGACCAGGCGGCCAGCGCGATGGCCAAGGTGCAATCGGCCGATCAGCAGAAGCGGCTCGCCGACGATATCCAGGAACGCGTCATCTCGATCTTCGAAGCCTGCAACTTCCAGGACCTGACCGGCCAGCGCATCAGCAAGGTCATGACCACGATGAAGTTCATCGAGCAGCACATCAACTCCATGATGGAAATCTGGGGCGGCGTCGACGCGATCAAGTCCCACGTCGTGCCGCAGGTCGACACCCGCAGCGACGACGACAAGCTTCTCAACGGCCCGAAGCTCGCCGGCGACGTCGGCCACGCCTCGCAGGACGACATCGACGCGCTGTTCGACTGAGCGGACGCGACACTCTGAAAAACAAAACGCCGGCGCAAGCCGGCGTTTTTTTCGTCATTGCGAGCGAAGCGAAGCAATCCAGCCTGGGTCCGCGGAGGCAGCCTGGATTGCTTCGTCGCTTCGCTCCTCGCAACGACGAGTTGGCTAGGCCGGCGCCCCGATCACGCCCTCGGCGCGCAGCGGACGTAGACCATGTTGCCGTAGCGGGTGGCGGCGTCCTTGTCGATGAAACGGGTGATGAGGACGCGGCCATCGAAGGAGACGATCTCGCGGTCCTGATCGCCGGGCGTCGGACCCGCCGGCCCGATATAGTTCTTGCCGCTGGGCGAACCCTTCAGCCGCAGCTCCTGCGGTGTTGCCTGGTCCGCCAGATGCATGATCACGCCGCCGGAGGAGCCGGCGGTGATCACGTAAGGATTTTTGCATTGGGCCCGGGCGGCAGCCTCGGTGCGGGCGCGGTCGGCCGGGTTCTGGAACGAGGCGAGGCCCCAGCGCCCGACGATCTCGTCGGCGCGGATCGACGCGGGCATTTCGGGGCCGGTGCCGGGCTCGGCCTCGGGGGGCGGTGAGGACGAAGAAAAGGACGGCAGGCTCATGCCGCCGCCGCAGGCGCCAAGCAGCAGCGCCATGCAAGAAGCCATCGCCAGATTGGCGACCGTGCGCGCGTGAGCTGAACTGATCATGGCATTCCCCCGGACAAAACCATGGCCGCACCCCTTACGCAGCCAAGCGCAAAACCGCTGCCGGAGCAATGACGTCCTTTAATACGCCGGCGCCCCGAACAAGTTTCCAATGTCACCATCCTATATCCGTCTCACCAATCGCTTAACCACCTTTGCTTGACAGGATCGCGGCCAAGCCATATTCCCGGACGCACCATTAGCACTCTGAAAGATGGATTGCTAACGCGCGCCGATCGATCCTCGGGAAGGGTGGACGGAAGCGCCGCCCGCCCACTGCCTCTCCTTCCGAAGCGAGCCTCCAAAGGGAAACGTCATGACTAAATCCAAATTTCGTCCGCTGCATGACCGTGTCGTGGTCAAACGTATCGACGCCGAGTCAAAGACCAAGGGCGGCATCATCATTCCGGATACGGCCAAGGAAAAGCCGTCCCAGGGCGAAGTCGTCGCCGTCGGCCCCGGTGGCCGCGACGAGGCCGGCAAGCTGATCCCGATCGACCTCAAGGTCGGCGACCGTGTGCTGTTTGGCAAGTGGTCGGGCACCGAGGTCAAGATCGACAACGATGAGCTCCTGATCATGAAGGAGTCGGACATCATGGGCGTGATGGCCTAAGGCCAGACGCCTGAACGGCCGCTGAATGCATGCCCGGGTCACTCGATCCGGGCATGCATCATTCCGCCGGGTTCGATCGCGGACCCCGGGATGAGGCGACCCAATAAGCAAGACACATCACGAAACAAGAGGAATTGCAGACCATGGCTGCCAAAGACGTCAAGTTTTCCGGAGACGCGCGCGATCGCATGCTGCGCGGCGTCGATATTCTCGCCAACGCCGTCAAGGTGACGCTCGGCCCGAAGGGCCGCAACGTGCTCATCGAGAAGTCGTTCGGCGCGCCCCGCATCACCAAGGACGGCGTCACCGTCGCCAAGGAGATCGAGCTTGAGGACAAGTTCGAGAACATGGGCGCCCAGATGGTGCGTGAGGTCGCCTCCAAGACCAACGACCTCGCCGGCGACGGCACCACCACCGCGACCGTGCTGGCCCAGTCCATCGTGCGCGAAGGCGCCAAGTCGGTTGCGGCCGGCATGAACCCGATGGACCTCAAGCGCGGCATCGACATCGCGGTCGCGGCCGTCGTCAAGGACATCGAGAAGCGCGCCAAGCCGGTCGCCGCCTCCTCCGAGGTCGCCCAGGTCGGCACCATCTCGGCCAACGGCGATGCCGCCATCGGCAAGATGATCGCGCAGGCGATGCAGAAGGTCGGCAACGAGGGCGTCATCACCGTCGAGGAGAACAAGTCGCTCGACACCGAGGTGGACATCGTCGAGGGCATGAAGTTCGACCGCGGCTATCTCAGCCCCTACTTCGTCACCAACCCCGAGAAGATGACGGCCGAGCTCGAGGATGCCTACATCCTCCTGCACGAGAAGAAGCTGTCAGGCCTGCAGGCCATGCTGCCGGTGCTTGAAGCCGTGGTGCAGTCGGGCAAGCCGCTCGTCATCATCGCCGAGGACGTCGAGGGCGAGGCGCTGGCCACCCTGGTCGTCAACCGCCTCCGTGGCGGCCTGAAAGTCGCCGCCGTCAAGGCGCCGGGCTTCGGTGACCGCCGCAAGGCCATGCTCGAGGACCTCGCGATCCTCACCGGCGGCCAGCTGATCTCCGAAGACCTCGGCATGAAGCTCGAGAACGTCACGGTGAAGATGCTTGGGCGCGCGGGCAAGGTGGTGATCGACAAGGAGAACACCACGATCGTCAAGGGCGCCGGCAAGAAGCCGGAGATCGAGGCCCGCGTCGGCCAGATCAAGGCCCAGATCGAGGAGACCACCTCGGATTACGACCGTGAGAAGCTCCAGGAGCGCCTCGCCAAGCTCGCAGGCGGCGTCGCGGTGATCCGCGTCGGCGGCGCCACCGAGATCGAGGTCAAGGAGAAGAAGGACCGCGTCGAGGACGCGCTCAACGCCACCCGCGCCGCGGTGCAGGAAGGCATCGTCCCCGGTGGCGGCGTCGCGCTGCTCCGCGCCAAGAAGGCGGTCGGCCGTCTGACCAACGCCAATGCCGACGTCCAGGCCGGCATCAACATCGTGCTGAAGGCGCTGGAAGCCCCGATCCGCCAGATCTCCGAGAACGCGGGCGTGGAAGGCTCGATCGTCGTCGGCAAGATCCTGGAGAACAAGTCGGAGACCTTCGGCTTCGACGCCCAGACCGAGGAGTATGTCGACATGGTCGAGAAGGGCATCATCGACCCCGCCAAGGTGGTGCGCACCGCGCTCCAGGACGCCGCGTCGATCGCCGGCCTGCTGGTGACCACCGAGGCCATGGTCGCCGAGTCACCGAAGAAGGACGCCGCGCCCGGCATGCCGGCCGGTGGCGGCATGGGCGGCTTCTAAGCCGTCCGTTCCATTGCAGTGTTGCGAAGGCCGCCTCCGGGCGGCCTTCTTTTTGCCGATCATGGCCCGTGCTTTCCAATTCAACCGGCGGCCAAAACCCACTACGGTGACGCCCGATTCGAATTGTTTGGGCATGATCTCATCGGAAAACCGCTGCACACTTTTCCGGATCATGCCCCATTGCCCCGGGGATTTCGTCGATGCGCCCGCTTCTGTTTTGCTCCACGGCCGTTCTGGCGGCCCTGCTTGCAGTTTCGCCTGAGGTCGCATCCGCCCAGATGAAGCTGGCGCCCAAGGCCACGGCGCCGGGCGGCGCCGAGACGCGCTATTTCACCTCGATCGACGGGCTGATGGACGGCAATGCCGACGTGATCCTGAAGGAGACACGTCAGGGCAAGACCGTCACCGCGGCCGTGCTCGACGTCTGTTATCCCGTCGCGAAGAATTCCGACCGCAAGGACCGCTTCATCGTCAATCTCCAGGTCGCGGGCCAGAACCTGACGGGTACGACGCAGAGCCTCGGCGCGAAGGCGCCGGTCACCGTCAAGCTGCTGCGCAAACAGGCCGGAGACACGTTCGAATTCCGCGGCCAGATCAGCATTGGCCAGGCCGTCACCGAGGTCACCTCGCCCGACAATTCCGATCTCAGCGAGAAGGAATTCCTCGACAATCAGACCTCCGACGACGGCATCACGCCGCAGCCGAAGGATTTCACCGACGTCTCACCGGAAGCGATCGCGGTCAAGGTCAAGGTGGATGCCGCGACCGAGTTCCTGAAGAGCCTGAAGGGCCAGGACGTCGAGGTGACGCTGGCGAGCCTCACCGTCGGCTGCGACGCGCTGCGCGCGGGCGAGCAGACCATCAACATGTCGGTCGATCCGGAGCGCGCCGGCGCGCTGCTGGCAAAATTCAAGGCGATGCCCGGTGTCACTGCCGCGGGCTGGACCGCGGGCATGATCGAGATGGACCGCACCATCCGCATTCCCGCCGCCGACTGGCGCGACGGCGACAAGATCAACCGCGACAAGCTCGCGGCCGCGGTGGCTGGCGTGCTGAGCAGGACGCTCGCGGCAAAGCCGGTCTCGCAGAGCTTCAACCCGGCGACCGGCAAGCTCAAGCTGGTGTTCAAGCGGCCGAACCTGGATTTTCCCGCGCTCGAGCTCACCGACACGATCGAGGTTGCGGGTCTCGTCTCGCCCGACAAGCCCGGCACGACCGACAAGCTCATGCTCTGGGTCGGGAGTCCCGCGACCACGACCACTGACGAGAGCAGCGGCGCCAAGCTCAATCTCTCGGACGAAGCGACCGCCGACGAGGAAGGCGATCAGCCCGATGACAACGGTTCGGTCGAGGCGCTCGCCAAGGAACTGAAAGGCCAGCGCTGGGACGCCGACAAGTCGGTGTGGAAGTGACGTAACCCGCACATCAACTCTCGGTCGTCGCCCCGCTTGACCGGGCGACCCAGTACTCCGAGACGATTTTGATGCATCGAGAAGCTGCGGCGTACTGGATTCCCCGCTTGCCGCCTACGCTAAAGCTTCGGCGCCCCTGGACCTCAACCCCGGCGAAGCCTTGGCGTAGCCGGGTCGCGGGGAATGACAGCGGTGGCTAATTGCCGTTGACGCGGAAGCGCAGCGGCTTGGGGCCGACGAGCGTGAGCACGTCGCCCTGGCGCTTCCAGGTCTCGACGCTGCCGAGGGCCGCAACGAGATCGTCGTCGGCCTGCGCTCGCGCCGGCGGGCAGGAGCGGTCCTGGATCTGGCCGGGGACGAAGATCACGGTGTTGCCGGCAACCGAGAATTGGCCCTTGCCGCCCTTGCACCAGAGCTCCAGCACGACCTCGCCATTGTCGCCGATCTCGATGTTCGGAATCCGCTTCGAGCCCGGCTGCGGCAGCGCCTCCAGCGTCATCTCGGTGCCGAACGGAAAACCGTCCTCCGCACGCGCAAGCGTGGACATCGCGAGCATTGCAACCGCCGCACACACCGTCTGCCTGAACGAAACCATGAGACCTCTCGACCGACTTGATTTGCGGCACCTTCTATAAGACAGCGGCGCCGTTGAGAAGGTTCGCCCGTGCGCCACGCGAAAATCCCCGCGAGGACCAACCTCGCGGGGATTTGGGTTGAAGCGGGGCGTGGCCTGCTACTTCAGCACCATCGCCGTGAACGGCCAGACATAGGCCTGCAACGTCACGAACACGCCGACCAACGAGGCCAGCACGATCGAGTGCCAGAACACGAAGCGCAGGATCGTGCCTTCGTGCCCGTACCAATTCGTCGCGGTGGACGCGACCACGATCGACTGGGCGTCGATCATCTTGCCCATCACGCCGCCGGACGAGTTCGCCGCAGCCATCAGGATCGGCGACAGACCAAGCTGCTCGGAGGTGATCTTCTGAAGATTTCCGAACAGAACGTTGGAAGCGGTATCCGATCCCGTTAGCGCCACGCCCAACCAGCCGAGCAGTGTGCCGAAGAAGGGATAGAGCACGCCTGTTGCAGCAAAGGCGAGGCCGAGCGTCGCGTCCACGCCGGAGAGCCGCGTTAGCGTGCCGATCGCAAGCATCGCCGAGATCGTGATCAGCGAGATCGCGCAAAGCCGGATGGTGCGCCCGTATTCCGTCAAGAGCCGGCCAGGACCGACGCCCATCAGGAAGCCTGAGATGATCGCCGCAATCAGCATGCCCGTGCCGGTGAACGAGAGATAGGTGAAGCCGAACACCGCGCTCTCTTTCGTCGGCCCCGGCGCGACCGGCGGCATCTTGTTGATCATCTGATGCAGCTCGGGAACGGGGTAGTTCCAGGTAAAGATCGAGTTCGCCCAAGTCTTGAATCCACCATTGCCCCAGATCAGCATCACGATACAGACGATGATCCACGGCAGCAGCGCGCTGAACAGCTCGCTCTGCGTCAGCGGCGTCTTGTCCATCGGTTTTGCGGCGGCCATGGTGGCGGCCAATTCATCGCGGCCGCGCAGCGCAGGGGACAGCCAGAGCTGCCTCGGCTGCCAGACCTTCAGGAACAGGATCAGCGCGCCCATCGAGATCAGCGATGCGCCGATGTCGACGATCCAGGGATTGATGAAGTTCGAGATCACGAATTGCGGGACCGCGAACGACACGCCGGTGACCAGGATCGCCGGCCAGACATCCTTCATGCCCTTCCAGCCCGCGAACGCCCACACCACCCAGAACGGCACGATCAGCGAGAAGAACGGCAATTGCCGGCCGACCATCGCGCCGAGGATGTAGGGATCAAGCCCGGTGACCGAGGCAAGGCCCTGGATCGGGGTGCCCAGCGCCCCATAGGCGACCGGCGCGGTGTTGGCGATCAGCGACAGGCCGCTTGCTGCAAGCGGCGAGAAGCCGAGGCCGATCAGGACGGCGCCCGTGATCGCGACCGGCGTGCCGAAGCCCGAGGCACCTTCGAAGAAGGCGCCGAACGAGAATGCTATCAGCAGCAATTGCAGCCGCCGGTCCTCGGTGACGCCGCCGACCGCGCGCTTGAGCAATTCGAAGCGTCCGGTGCTCACCGTCACTTGGTAGAGGAAGATGACGTTGAGAACGATCCAGCCGATCGGGAAGAACCCGGTGACGATGCCCAGCACCGAGGCGCGGATCGACATGTTCGCGGGCATGGTGAAGACGAAGATCGTGATCAAATTGGCCACGATCACGGCGATGACCGCCGCGATATGAGCCTGGACGCGGCCGCTCGCGATCAGGACCAGCAATGTGACGACAGGGACTGCCGCCGCGATCGTCGACAGCACAGGGCTGTGCAACGGGTCATAAACTTGATTCCACATGGTCTTCCTCCCCCACGCATGTGTGCTGCAGGCGGCCCGCGTGGACAGCCGATCCTGCTTGGCGTTGAAGCGATAACCCCCGAGCCCGACGCGAATTCCTCGCGAATGCAGCGGTTCCCGTCCGCTCACAAGCTCGCGAAATCCCGAAGGCCCCCGCCCCGCGCCGTTGAGCCCATGCTAGGGTTGCAAGCTGCGACAAGCCAACGCAAATTGCAGGCCTTGCGACTTTAGTCTAAGCGCGCCGATTTCCGCCGTCGTCCCAAGTCTTTGGCCCCTGGCAGTTGTGCACATCCCCTCAGGAGACTCAGCTCTGTGAAGAACATCAGCGCCACGCTCGCGATCGTCTGGCGAATCGCCGCCCCATATTTCCGGTCGGAGGACAAATGGGCCGGCCGCGGTCTGCTGGCCGCGGTCATCGCGATGGAGCTGGCGCTGGTCGCGATCGACGTCCTGGTCAATCAATGGCAGAACCGGTTCTACAGCTCACTGCAGGCAAGTGACTGGGATAGTTTCGTCAGGGAGATCTGGATCTTCATTGGCCTCGCCTCCGCCTTCATCGCGCTGGCGGTCTACAAGCTGTACCTGAATCAGTGGCTCCAGATCCGCTGGCGGCAATGGCTGACCCGGCACTATCTGGGCGAATGGCTGCAAGGCGCCACCCACTACCGCATGCAGCTCAAGGGCGATGCGGCCGACAACCCGGACCAGCGCATCACCGAGGACGTCAAGAACTTCGTCGAGCAGACCCTGACTATCGGGCTCGGCCTGCTCTCGTCGATCGTGACGCTGTTCTCGTTCGTGATCATCCTCTGGGGGCTTTCCAACGCTGCGCCGTTGCACCTGTTCGGCGCCGATCTCATGATCCCCGGCTATCTGTGCTGGGGCGCGCTGGTCTACGCGATCTTCGGCACTGCGTTGACGCACTGGATCGGCGCTCCGCTGGTCAATCTCAATTTCGAGCAGCAGCGCTTCGAGGCCGACTTCCGCTTCAACCTCGTCCGCGTTCGCGAGAATTCCGAGCAGATCGCGCTACTCAAGGGCGAAGGCGCCGAGCGCGGCCGGCTGCTGGAGCGCTTCGGCTTCGTGATTGGTAATTGGTACGCCATCATGAGCCGCACCAAGCGCCTCACCGCGTTCACCGCGAGCTATCAGCAGGCCGCCGTGATCTTTCCCTACGTGCTGGTGGCGCCGGCCTTCTTCGCCAAGAAGATCCAGCTTGGCGACATGATGCAGACCGCCTCCGCCTTCTCGAGCGTACAAGGCGCACTGTCCTTCTTCGTCACGGCGTACCGGTCGCTGGCGGAATGGCGCTCGATCGTCGCGCGCCTCGACGGCTTCGAGATGTCGGTCGATGCGGCCGCGAATTTGCCGCCGCACGAGCCTGCGATTGCCCTCAAGGTCGCCGGCGGCAATCGCAATATCGCCCTCGAACAGCTCTGCGTGAACCTGCCGAGCGGCACGCCGCTGGTCGCCGCCGACGCCTTCTCCGTCCAGACGCCGGAGCGCGTGCTGGTGACCGGACCGTCGGGCTCCGGCAAGTCGACGCTATTCCGGGCCATCGCCGGCATCTGGCCGTTCGGCACCGGCAGCATCTTCGTCCCGGAAAAGGCGAAGCTGATGATGCTGCCCCAGCGTCCCTATTTCCCGGTCGGTGTGCTGCGCGACGCGGTGGTTTATCCGGCCGCGCCGGGCGCATTCGAAACCTCCCGTGTCAGGGACGCGCTGATCGCCGTGGGGCTGCCCGACCTCGCCGAACGGCTCGAGGAGGACGGTCATTGGAACCGGATGCTGTCGCTGGGCGAGCAGCAGCGCCTCGGGCTCGCCCGCGCGCTGCTGCACGCCCCGGACTACCTGTTCCTGGATGAGGCCACGGCCTCGCTGGACGAACCGTCCGAGGCCCGCCTGTACCGGCTGCTGGCGGAGAAGCTGCCGCAGGCCACCCTCGTCTCCATCGGCCACCGCTCGACGCTGGAAGCCTTCCATACCCGCAAGGTGACGATGGTGAAGCACGGCGCGATCCACGTCCTCGGTGACGGTGGTGTGCCGGTCGAGAAGGAGCCCAGCGCGGCACGCTGAGACGGCTCGACCGAGCCCTGAGGCTATTATGGCCCTTCGTTGCGGCCCTCCTTCGAGACGCCCGCCTTTGGCGGGCCCTCAGGATGAGGTCTGTCCTCGCGGTGAAATCTTTGACCCTTGGTGAGGAGCCCGCCGGAGGCGGGCGTCTCGAACCATGCAGGGCCCCGGCCCGGCGCCCCAAAGTCCCAAAGCAAAAGGGCGGCAGGTTTGCCCTGCCGCCCTTCATAAAGTCGCTTCGGGAAGAAGCTTACTTCAGGTTGCTCATCGCCGTCAGGTCGAACGACAGCTTGGCAATGCCGGCCGCGCCGCACCAGTTGGAGCCAGCGCCGCCCGGATTGATCGCGGTGACGTTGGTGGTACCGGTGGCGTTGAAGGCGCTGGTGAAGGCGTTGCAATCACCCTTGTTCAGGTCGGTGTCGGAGTAACGCAGGTCCAGCGTGAACACCTTGTAGGTGAAGCCGATGCCGATGTTCCAGGTGTTGTAGTCCTTGTACGGGATACCGTTGGCGAAAACGGTGCCCACGCCGGTGCCGTAGAAGGCGTCCGAAGTACCGAACCACTGCCGGCCGAACTCACCCGACACGTACATGCCCATGCCGGAGGGACCGAAGGCCGTGCTGGGCGCCGTGTACTTGGCGGTCAACGAAGCGTAGTTGCCCCAGGCACCCGAGTTCAGGAAGTTCGGCGAGTAGTACTCGGTCGCGCCGACCGTGAAGCTGTCGTTGATGGTGTAGATCACCTTGCCGTAGACTTCGACGAAGCTGACGTCCTTCTTCATGACGTTGCCGTCGGCGAGGAAGATCGTGGTCGTGCTGACGCCGCAGACGTTGCCGCCGGGAATGCCGCCGGTGAGCACGTTGTCGGCGCAGCTGCCGCCCGGATACAGGTAGCCCCAGACACCGATGTCGAAGGCGAAGGCGCCGAAGGTCGGGCGGATACCGCCGTAGATATCGACTTCAGCAGCGGCGCGATTGGCGAAGGAGATGCTCTCCGCGGACACGCCGACGTAGAGCTGGAGGTCCTTGTTGACGTTGTAGCGCGGCTCGAAATAGGCCGCGACCGACGGCTTGTGGTTCGACTGCGTGACGCCGCGGAAGATGTAGTCGCTCATGATGGCGCCGCCGAAGGCGATATCCCAGGGGTCAAACGCGACGACCGGCGGGGCCTTCAGCGCCTTCACTCGCATGTCTGCCGCGAAAGCCGAGCCCGTCACCATTGCCAGCGCCGTTGCCAACAAAGCCACTTTTTTCATTTCGATCCCCATCACCAGTTCTAAGACCCCAGCCGATCCCGGAAGCCCCCGGAACGCTCGACCTGATTGAAAATTTCGTAACTGCGGCAATTTGGATGGAGTGACGTAAACCGTGAAGCAAAAAACACGGGCATCTGCCGACTTTTTGGGCGTTCTGACGATTCTACGGAAGGTTGTCAGCCTGTGTGTCTTCTTGATCACATTATTTGCATGCCAAAGTGCACTGGGAGGCCCGGGTTAGTTGTGGAGCCTCAAGAGGTTGTCCACGGTCAGACCGAGCCTGCTGATGGGCGTTTGAGATTTTATCCCGGCGTGCGGC
>NZ_JBVVPR010000063.1:0-32598 GCF_055811835.1 Bradyrhizobium sp. WSM4874 | reverse complement strand
TCCGCGAAGACGGTGGCAATCAACTCGCGGAGATTCCCCCTCACCCGATCGCTTCGCGATCGACCTCTCCCCGCAAGCGGGGCGAGGTAAAGAAGCATCACCTTCCGCTCGTCGCCTCCAGGCTGCGGCTATACCGCGACATCGCAAAGCAGAAGACAAAATAGATGGCGGCGACGAAGATGTAGACTTCGACGGAGAATTGCTGCCACGCCGGATCGATGATCGCGGTCTTGGCCGTCGTCAGCAAGTCGAAGATCCCGATAATCAGGACGAGGCTGGTGTCCTTGAAGAAGGCGATGAAGGTGTTGACCAGCGGCGGGATGACGTGACGGATCGCCTGCGGAAGGACGATCAGCCTGTTCTTGCGCCAGTAGGACAGACCGAGCGCGTCCGCCGCCTCGTATTGCCCGCGCGGCACGGCCTGGAGGCCGCCACGAATGACTTCGGCAAGATAGGCACCCGCAAACAGGATGATCGCGACCTGCGCGCGCAGGAGTTTGTCGATGTTGAAACCGTTCGGCATGAAGAGCGGAAACATGACGCTCGCCATGAACAGCAGGCTGACCAGCGGCACGCCGCGGATCAACTCGACATAGAGCACGCTGAGCGAGCGGATCGCGGGCAGTTTTGAACGCCGGCCGAGTGCGACGAGGATGCCGAGCGGGAAGCCGAAAGCCAGACCAAAGGTCGCCAGGATCAGCGTCACCGGTAGGCCGCCCCAACGGTCCTGCGAGACGAACGACAAGCCGAATATGCCGCCCCACATCAGCACGCTGATCAGCGCGAGCGCTCCGATCCAGAGATAGGCCAGTTCGCGCCGCCATAAGGCGCGGCGGCTGGAGAGATAGAACAGGCCAATGAAGAGCAGCACCGCCAGCGCCGGCCGCCACTGCTCGTCGAACGGATAGGTGCCAAACAGGATGAAGCGATATTTCTCGGGGATGATCGCCCAGCATGCACCGACGCCGCGTACCGCGCGGCAGGCGCTGGAATCGTTCGCCGGGGTGAGCCAGACCGCATTGGCAATGCCCCACTGCACGAAGCTGAAGATGGCCTTTGCGAGCACCGCCAGCAACACGACCGAGACGATGCCGTTCGGGATCGACGAGAACAAATTGGTGCGCAGCCAGCGCAGCACCGGATTGCCAATCTGCGGGCGGCGGGCGGCGCGCGGTGCTTCCGGAATGTCGGCGATCGCCGTCATGGTCAGCGCTCCACCAGCGCGATGCGCGAATTGTACCAGTTCATGAAAAAGCTGATGCCGAGGCTGATGGTGAGAAACACCGCCATGATCAAAGCAATGGCCTCGATCGCCTGCCCGGTCTGGTTCAAGGTCGTGTTGGCGATCGAGACCACGTCCTGATAGCCTATCGCGACCGCAAGCGAAGAGTTCTTGGTCAGGTTGAGGTACTGGCTCGTCATTGGCGGCACGATCACGCGCAGTGCCTGCGGCAGGATGATCTGCCGCAGCATGAAGCTGCGGCGCAGTCCGAGCGCGTTGGCGGCATCCCACTGCCCGCGCGGCACCGATTGGATGCCGCTGCGCACGATCTCGGCGATGAAGGCCGAGGTGTAGGTGACGAGCGCGATCAGCAGCGCAAAGTATTCCGGCGCGAGCGTCAGCCCGCCGACGAAGTTGAAGCCTCGCAACTCAGGCCATTCGATCGTCCAGGCCACGCCCAGCAGCACGGACACCGCAGCGGGCAGTACAACGAGCAACCCGAGTACGAACGGCCAGGCTGGCCGCGGCTTGCCGTCGCGCATTTGCTGCGCGATGAGCCGCCGCCGGATGACATAGCACACGACAAGCCCGAGCACTGCGGTGCCGAGCACCCAAAGCTGCGGGGTCTCGATCGGAATCGCCGGCAGGATCAACCCGCGATTGGACAGGAACACGCCCTCGATCGGCCGCCATGCCGCGCGCGCGGCCGGCAGCGCCTGCATCAGCACATACCAGAACAGGAGCTGGAGCAGCAGCGGAATGTCGCGGAGCGCTTCGACATACACCGCGGCGAGGCGGGACAGCAGCCAGTTGGCTGACAGCCGCGAGATGCCGATCACCGTGCCCAGGATGGTTGCAAGCACGATTCCGATCACGGCGACGCGCAGGGTGTTGGCGATGCCGACGAGGAAGGCCCAGAGATATGAGTCTCTCGGATTGTAGGCGAGCAGGCTGTCGGCAATGGGCATGCCGGCCTCACGGCCGAGGAAGGCAAATCCGGTCGTGATGCGGCGCGCGGAGAGATTGGTGACCGTGTTGGACCAGAGGAAGACGATGACCGCGACTGCGATCCCGACCACCACGGCCTGCCAAAACAGGCCTTTCAGCTCGCGCCGTCCGAAAGCGCCGAAGAAGCGGCGGCGCGGCGGCGGTCTCGGAGCGTCTGACGTCACAGCACAAAAATCCTTCTCGAAACGGCGATTTCCGGCGGCGTACGTCAACTGTTGCACCAAACTCTACTTCGTGCAACAAATGTTTCATGGCCGAGCCCGCGAAATCCTCGCCGCTGAGCGAACTGCGCATTGCATTGCCATCGCTTCCGATGCGGTTGCAGGAGGTCGGGCGCTTCGTCGCGGCCAACGATTACGACGCCACCACTCGTTCGATGCGCGATCTCGCAGCGGTTGCCGGCGCCGATCCCGCCGCGTTCACGCGGCTTGCCAAGGCGATCGGCTATTCGGGCTGGGATGAATTGCGCGCGGCACTGACGGAGGCGCGGCGGCCCTCGCAGATAGCGCCCTTCTCCGGCCGCGCAAGGAGCCGCCGCCACGGCCCGAACGCCGATGTCGCGCTCGTCACCGAAAAGCTGGAGGCCGAGGCCGCCGGCCTTCCGCGCATCCCGGCCCAGCCGATTGCGGAGGCGGCGCGCGCGCTCCACGATGCAAAACGGATCTGGATCACCGGCTATCGGAGCTGCCGCAGCGTCGCGGAACTGCTGAACTACGAGCTCCGGCTGTTTCGTCCCGAACAGGTGCAACTCGTCGGCGCCTCCGGCCCCGACGATCTGGACCTCGGCGCGTTCCGGCCCGGCGAGGCCGTCATCGTCATCGGCTTCATGCCCTACACCCATGCGAGTGTCCGAGTCGCGCAGGCCGCCTATCGCGCCGGCGCGGCCCTGATCGCAATCGCCGATAGCCCTTCGGCGCCGATGGCTGAAGGCGCCGACCACGTGCTGCTGTTCGAGGCGGCCTCCTCTCCCGGCTTTTTCCCGAGCCTCACCGGCGCCATTGCGATCGCGCAATCGCTGGCCGCCGTGACGTTTTCGCTCGGCGGCACGGCCGCGAAGAAGCGGCTGGAGAATAGCGAGGCGCGGCTGGCCGCGGCTTCAACTTACGTTTCAGAGAAAGGTTGACCCATGGCCGCTCGCACCAGCCGCGTGCTGCACCGTTCGCTGCGCGAAACGCCGCCCAAGGCGATCGGTGGCGAAGGCGTTTATCTCTTTGCCGAGGACGGACGCCGCGTGATCGACGCGTCCGGCGGAGCTGCGGTCTCCTGCCTTGGCCACCAGCATCCGCGCGTGATCGCAGCGATCACGAAGCAGGCTTCGACCCTCGCTTATGCCCACACGGCGTTCTTCTCGTCCGAGCCGGCCGAGGCGCTGGCCGAGAGGCTGGTCGGCCATGAGCCCGGTGGCCTCGCCTACGCCTATTTCGTCAGCGGCGGATCAGAAGCGATTGAGGCCAGCATCAAGCTCGCGCGGCAGTTTTTCATCGAGCGCGGCGAGCCGCAGCGGCAGCACTTCATCGCGCGGCGGCAGAGCTATCACGGCAATACGCTCGGCGCGCTCGCGGCGGGCGGCAATGCCTGGCGCCGCGCGCCCTATGCGCCGCTGCTCTCCGACGCCTTCAGCCACGTGACTCCCGCCTTTGCCTACCACGAGAAGCACGAGGGCGAATCCGATGCGCAATTCGTCGCCCGGCTTGCGGCCGAGCTCGAAGCCGAGTTTCAGCGCCTCGGTCCGAGTACGGTCGCCGCGTTCCTCGCAGAGCCCGTCGTCGGCGCCACCGCAGGTGCCGTGACGGCACCGGACGGTTATTTCAGGGCGATGCGCGAGATCTGCGACCGACACGGCGCCCTGCTCATCCTCGACGAGGTCATGAGCGGCATGGGCCGCACCGGCACCACGCACGCCTGGGAGTCGGAAGGCGTGGCGCCCGACATCCAGGCGATCGCCAAGGGTCTCGGCGGCGGCTACCAGCCGATCGGCGCGATGCTCGCAAGCGGCAGGATTATCGACACAATCCGCTCAGGTTCGGGCGCCTTCCTGCACGGCCACACTTATCTCGCGCATCCCCTCGCTTGCGCTGCTGCGCTCGCGGTGCAGGACGTGATCCGCGAGGACGGACTGCTCGAGCGGGTCAAGGAGCGCGGCAAGCAGCTCGAGCAGCGGCTCACCGAGCGCTTCGGCAATCACCGCCATGTCGGCGACATCAGGGGCCGCGGCCTGTTCTGGGCGATCGAGCTCGTCGCCGATCGCGCCAGCCGGACCTCGTTCGATCCCGCACTGAAGCTGAACCAGAAGATCAAGGCAGAGGCCCTCGCCAACGGCCTCGGCTGCTATCCCGGCGGCGGCACCGTGGACGGCATCCGCGGCGACCACGTGCTGCTGGCGCCGCCCTATATCGCTTCGCCGGACGAGATCGACCTGATCGTCGACAAGCTCGGCACGGCCGTCGACAACGTATTGCGTAGTGTCAATCGCTGAGGGGAGAATAGCATGATGAGGAAAGTGGTTATCGTAGCCGGCGTGCTCGCGGCATCGACGGTGGTCGCATCGGCGGCAACGCTCGACGCTGTGAAGAGCCGCGGCACGCTGATATGCGGCGTCAGCGCCGGTTTTGCCGGCTTCTCCGCGCCGGATTCGCAAGGCAACTACAAGGGTCTCGACGTCGATTATTGCCGCGCGCTCGCCGCCGGCGTGCTCGGCGATGCCAGCAAGGTGCGTTACGTCTCGCTGACCGCGCAGAACCGCTTCACCGCGCTCCAGTCCGGCGAGATCGACGTGCTCTACCGCAACTCGACGCAGACCTATCTGCGCGGTGTCACGCTGGGCCTGCGGCAGGGACCGGTCAACTTCTACGACGGTCAGGGCTTCGTGGTGAAGAAGGACCTCGGCGTGAAGGAGATTAGGGATCTCAAGGGCGCCACTGTCTGCGTCGCGCAGGGCACCACGCATGAGGTCACGCTCGGCGATTATGGCCGCGCCAACGGCATCGACTGGAAGCCGCTGGTGTTTGACCGCGTCGACACCATGTACCAGACCTTCTTCGGCGGCCGTTGCGATGCCATGACCCAGGACGCTTCCGCGCTTGCTGGCGCCGTCACGACCGCGGCGCCGAACGCGGCCGACTACGTCGTACTGCCGCAGACCATCAGCAAGGAGCCGCTCGGCCCCTTCACCCGCAATGGCGACGAGGTCTGGAGCGACATCATCACCTGGCTGCATTACGGCCTGATCGAGGCCGAAGAGCTTGGCGTCACACAGGGCAATGTCGACGAGATGGCGAAGTCGCAGACGCCCGCGATCCAGCGCCTGCTCGGTGCCTCCGGCGATCTCGGCTCGCGGCTCGGGCTCGACAATAAATGGCTGGTCACGGCCCTCAAGGCCACCGGCAATTACGGCGAGATCTACGAGCGCAATGTCGGCAAGGCGAGCCCGCTGAAGCTCGAGCGCGGCCTCAACGGCCTCTGGAGCAAGGGCGGCTTGATGTACGCCGTGCCGTTCAAGTAAACGCTTAGCGTGTCCCGGACGCGCTGCGCCCGGGACACCCGACCTTGTATCAGGTAACGTTCAATGACGACGTCTCCTCGCATCGCGCTGATCCACGCCCTCAAGCATTCCATCGCTCCGATCGAGGCTGCGTTCGCAAAAGCGTGGCCGGAAGCGCGGTTGATGAACCTGCTCGATGACAGCCTGTCGGCGGACCTGGCGCGTGACGGCAAGCTCAATGATGCCATGACCGCGCGCTTTCTTGCGCTCGGTCGCTACGCCGCGGCGACAGGCGCGGATGCGATCCTGTTCACCTGCTCGGCCTTCGGTCCCTGCATCGAGGCGGTTGCGCGCGCGCATGCGCCGATGCCGGTGCTCAAGCCGAACGAAGCCATGATCGAACGGGCGGTGACGATGGGCCAGCGCATCGGCCTGCTCTCGACCTTCCCGCCGACGCTGGCATCGATGCCGCCGGAATTTCCGGCCTCCGTCGAGATCGTGCCGAAACTTGCCGAAGGAGCGCTGGCGGCGCTCGACCGCAGCGACCGCGCTACGCATGACCGGCTGATCGTGGAAGCCTCACGCGATTTGCGCGATTGCGACGTCGTCGCGCTCGCGCAGTTCAGCATCGCGGCAACTGCGCCTCTCGTGGCAGAAGCTACGGGCCGCCCTGTGGTGACCACGCCTGACAGCGCCGTCGAGAAGCTGATGAAGTTGCTGAAAGCGAAGACCTAGGCGCCAGCCTTTTTCCGGCGCCGCGCGCCCTTGATCGCCGCCGCAAGCGCCGCCTTGGTTTCGCTGACAAAATCCTCGACCAGGTCCTCGCGCGTGGCATGGGCCGCCTCGCCGGTGAATAGGCCCTGCTCGGCCAGCATCACCACGCCGTGCAGCGCCGCCCAGATCTTGAGCGCCTGCCGCTCGCGCAGGTAATCGACTGCCGGAGCTTCCAGCGCCTCGATCACGAGCGCAAACGTTTCGCGGGTCGCTTCGTGCAGCTCGCTGCCTTTCGCCGCGCACGACACCGTGCGCGAGGCGAACATCAGGCGATAGATGCCATTCCGGCGTAGTCCGAAATCCAGCGTCGCCTGCGCCAGCAGCGACAGCTTCGACCGCTTCGATGGCTTTGCCATCGCCGCACGCAGAAGCGCGCTGAGTTGCCGGAACGCCTCCGCCGTCACCGCCGCAAGCAATGCCTCGCGATCGGCGAAATGCCGGTAGGGCGCCGGCTGCGAGACGCCCAGCTGCTTCGCAAGCGCCTTGATGCTGATCGCCTCCGTCCCGCCCTGCTCGGCTTCGCGCAGCGCGGCCTTGATCAAGGCGTCGCGGAGATCGCCATGGTGGTAGGTATTCTCGGGCTTGCGGGCAAGTTGTGAACGCATGTTGCGCAGAGCCTATAAGTTTGCGCTTGACAGGGGAAGCCTGCCGCGAATGTAATAGCCTATAACTTGGACAAAAACTTAGATGGGAGCGCGCGCCGCCTTCGGGGCGGAGCGCACACGACCTAGGGAGCCGCCATGACAGAGCGACTGAGGGTTCACGTCGATCCCGACAAATGCCAGGGACACGCGCGCTGCAAGGCGCTGGCGCCGGAGCTGTTCGAGCTCGACGAATACGGCAACGCCCATGAAGCCGGCGACGGCACGGTCCCACCCGGCCTCGAAGACAAGGCCTGGCTTGCCAAATCTAATTGTCCGGAAATCGCAATCGACTTGATCGAGGAGTAGCGCAGCCGCTGCCGCCCCGCGAGCCTTCCGCGAACACGAGCCCCAAGGGATTTCGAGATGTCCGACATCAGCCAGCCCGCCGCCCATCCGCCCGTGACCGACTGGGTCCATGATTTCGACCACACCGATCCGCAATGGACGGAAGATCCCTTCCCGATCTGGGACGAACTGCGCGCCGCAAGCCCGGTTGTGCATACTGAGCGCTTCCTCGGTTGTTACATGCCGACGACCTATGAAGCGGTGCGCGAGATCGCCAACGACAGCGAGCATTTCTCCTCGCGTCGCATCATCGTCCGAGACGTTCGGCCGGAGATCACCAGCAGAAACTCCGCCCCGCCGATCACGTCCGATCCGCCCGTGCACAAGCCAGCCAAGCAATTGCTGCTGCCGCCGTTTACGCCGGACGCGATGAAGAAGCTGGAGCCGCGGGTGCGCGCGATCTGCAACGAGTTGATCGACGGCTTCATCACTGAAGACCGACTGGACGCGGCAGAGCGCTACACCAAGCACATTCCGGTTCGCGCGATCGCACACATGCTCGGCATCCCCGAGACAGACAGCGATCTCTTTATCCGCTGGATCCACATGATCCTGGAACTAGGCATCAAGGACGAAAACACGCTGCTTCAGGCGGTGCAGGAGATGACCGTCTATTTCAGCGCCCATATCGAGGCGCGCAAGAACAAGCCAACCGACGACCTCATCTCCTATCTGATGAATGCCCGGGACAAGGACGGCAATCCGCTCGAGGATTCGCATGTGTTGGGCTCGCTGCGCCTGCTCCTGATTGCCGGGATCGACACCACCTGGAGCGCGATCGGCTCCTCGCTCTGGCACCTTGCCCGGACGCCCGCCGACCGCGAGCGCCTGATTGCCGAGCCCGGGCTGATCCCGACCGCGGTGGAGGAACTGCTGCGCGCCTATTCGCCGGTGACGATGGCGCGCGAAGTGGTCAAGGAGACCACGGTCTCAGGCTGCCCGGTCAAGGCGGGCAACATGGTGCTGCTGTCCTTCCCGGCCGCCAACCGTGACCCGAAAATGTTTCCGGATGCTGACAAGGTCGTGATTGACCGCCGCGAGAACCGCCACGCCGCCTTCGGCCTCGGCATCCACCGCTGCGTCGGCTCGAACCTTGCGCGCATGGAGATGCAGGTTGCGCTGGAGGAATGGCTGAAGCGAATTCCGGACTTCGCCCTCGATCCGGCAGGCACGGTGACCTGGTCACAGGGAACCGTCAGAGGCCCCCGCCAGTTGCCATTTTTGCTCGGAAAGGCGATGTAGACCTCTCCAAAGAGCGATACGGAGAGGCCGGACGTGACTGAGCAAATAACCCGACCGGCCTCCGACCACATTGACGTTGCCGACGCCAAGCGCCGGATCAAGGCGATCTTCATTGGCTCGATCGGCAATCTCGTCGAGTGGTACGACTTCTACGCCTACACCGCGTTCGCGCTCTATTTCGCTCCCGCCTTCTTTCCCGGCAACGATCCCGTCGTGCAGCAATTGAATGTCGCCGTCGTATTCGCGGCGACCTTCCTGATGCGGCCCCTGGGCGGCTGGCTGTTCGGCTATATCGCCGATCATTACGGGCGGCGCATCTCGCTGACGCTGTCGGTCGTCTTCATGTGCTTCGGCTCGCTGATCATCGCGTTGACGCCGACCTACGCCACGATCGGCTTCGCCGCGCCGGTGATCCTGGCGCTCGCCCGCGTCATCGAAGGCTTGAGTCTCGGCGGCGAATACGGCGCCAGCGCCACCTACCTCAGCGAGGTCGCCGACCCCAAGCACCGCGGCTTCTATTCGAGCTTCCAATACGTCACCCTGATCGGCGGCCAGCTCACCGCGATCATCGTCCTTCTGCTTCTGCAAAAGATCTTCCTCACGCCGGAGGAACTGAGAGCCTGGGGCTGGCGCATCCCGTTTGCGATCGGTGCGGCGCTCGCGATCTTTGCCGCCGTGATGCGGCGCGGCTTGCACGAGACCGAGGCCTTCGAAGAAGCCAGGAAGGTGGTGAAGCCGACCGGCTCGCTCACCAATTTGCTGCGCTATCCCCGCGAGCTGCTCCTGGTGGTCGGCCTGACCGCGGGCGGCACTGCGGCGTTCTACACCTTCACCACCTACATGCAGACCTTCGTCAAGCTTTCGGTGGGGTTGACCGAAGATCAGACCACTTTCGTGATCTTCGGCACGCTGATCTTTGCGACCATCCTGCAGCCGATCTATGGCGCCATCTCCGACAAGATCGGCCGCAAGCCGTTGCTGATCTTCTTCGGCGTCGCCGGCACGCTCGCAACCGTGCCGCTGCTGATGACGCTGAAGGAGACCAAGTCGCCTTTCATCGCGTTCATCCTGATCTGCGGGGCCTGGCTATTCGTCGCCGGATACACCTCGATCAACGCCGTGGTGAAGGCCGAGCTGTTCCCGACCAATGTCCGCGCCCTCGGCGTCGGCCTGCCCTATGCGATCACCGTCTCGCTGTTCGGCGGCACGGCGCCGGCGATCGCGCTTTATTTCAAGAGCATCGGGCATGAGGAGTGGTTCTACTACTATCTCGCCGGCATCATCTGCCTGTCACTGATCATCTATTCCACCATGCGCGACACCAAGCACGCCTCCGCGATGCACCGACACGAGTAGCCGATGGCCGAGGACAACGAGCCCCCCGACAGCAAGCTGACGCGCACCAAGGAAAAATGGGCGCGCGAAGGCCGCTTTTTGACCGGCAAGATCACGCGCCCGGAAGATCAGCGCCTGCCGCCCGGCCAGCATCTGACAAAAGATTGGCCGGTGCTCGATCTCGGGGTCGTGCCGCCGGTTTCGCGCGAGCGCTGGCGGCTCGACGTCCACGGCGCGATCGAGAACCCCGTGTTCTGGACCTTTGCCGAGTTCGCCGCCCAGAAGCAGGCGCAGTTCACCTCCGACATCCACTGCGTCACCACCTGGTCGCGCTACGACAATGAGTGGGAGGGGCTCGCCACGCGCGAGCTGCTCGCGGCTTGCCGGCCGCGTGCGGACGCGCGCTTCGTCGTGCTGCATTCCCATGACGGCTACACCACCAACCTCGCGCTGGACGATTTCGCCGCCGAGGACGCATTGCTTGCCCATAGCTGGTCGGGTGAGCCACTATCGGCCGAACATGGCGGCCCGGTGCGGCTGGTCGTGCCGCATCTGTATTTCTGGAAGAGCGCCAAATGGCTCCAGGCCATCGAGTTCCTGACCGAGGACGCGCCGGGCTTCTGGGAAGTCCGTGGCTACCATAACCGTGGCGATCCCTGGGCAGAGCAACGCTATTCTGACGACTAGGTTCAAGCAAGGACGGGGGAAGCTCATGCCGACAGAGCGCTTTCAATTCACCGGCGAAGCCGGCCATCAACTTTCGGCCGCGCTGGAGCTACCCGACGGCGAGCCCGCGGCCTTCGCACTGTTCGCGCATTGCTTCACCTGCGGCAAGGACACGCTGGCCGCCAAACGCATCTCGGTCGCGCTCGCCGCCAAGGGCATCGCGGTGCTGCGCTTCGACTTCACCGGCCTCGGCTCCAGTGAAGGGGATTTTGCCAATTCGACGTTTTCCTCCAACGTCGCCGATCTCGTGCGCGCCGCCGATCACCTGCGTAGCCTCCGCAAGGCGCCGTCGATCCTGATCGGTCACAGCCTCGGCGGCGCCGCGATCCTCGCGGCAGCAGGCCAAATCCCGGAAGCCAAGGCGGTTGTGACCATTGCGGCACCATCCGATCCCGCCCACGTCACCGGCCTGTTCAAAGAGCATCTCGACGACATTCGAACGCAGGGTGAGGTCGAGGTCTCGCTCGCGGGGCGCCCGTTCCGGATCAAGCGCGAATTCCTCGACGACATCGCCGAGCACGAGCTGATGAAGGACGTCACCGGCCTGCACAAGGCGCTGTTGGTGATGCATTCTCCGCTCGACGATACGGTCGGCATCGACAATGCGACGAAGCTCTTCGTCTCCGCCCGGCATCCCAAGAGCTTCGTCTCGCTCGATCATGCCGATCATCTCCTGACCAAGCCGGCCGACGCACTCTACGCAGCCGACGTCATCGTGGCCTGGGCAAGCCGGTACATCGACACGGCAAAACCTGCGAAGGCGATGGATCTCCCCGAGGCACCGCGCCGGGTCGTGGTGCAGGAGACCCGCAAGAGCAAGTTCAACCAGGTCGTCAGCGTCGGACCGCACCGTCTGGTCGCGGACGAGCCGGTCGCCGCCGGCGGCGAGGATGCCGGCCCTGGTCCCTACGATCTCCTGCTCGCTGGCCTCGGGGCCTGTACCTCCATGACCATGCGCCTCTATGCCGACCGCAAGTCGCTGCCGCTCGATCGTGTCACCGTCTCGCTGAAACATTCGAAGATCTACGCAAAAGACTGCGCGGAGTGCGAGACGCGCGATGGCATGCTCGACCAGATCGAGCGCGACATCGCGATGGACGGCGCGCTCGATGCCGAGCAGCGCAAGAAATTGATGGAGATCGCCGACAAGTGCCCCGTGCACCGGACGCTGACCTCGGAAATCCGCATCGTGACCAAGGCCGTGGATTAGCGCGCTTGTGCTAGAAGCAGGACGCCATCGTCCGTACCGCCGCGGTGATCTCGCTCTCGCGCCAGGCCGCGAAGCCGAGCAGCAGGCCGTGATCGCGCGGCCTGCCCAGTGCCAAGCCGGACAGGGCACGCGTTTCAACGCCCGCTTCGACCAACCGCTTGACCGCCGCCTGATCGGCGCGGCCGCGCTTGAGGCGGGCGACGAGCTGGAGGCCGCCCGGGGGCACTTCGGCAGCGAGCACGTCGCCTAAATGGCGCTCCAATCCCTCGACGAGATGATCGCGGCGGGCGTGATAGATCCGGCGCATCCGGCGCAGATGCGCCAGGAAATGCCCGTCGGCAATGAACTCGGCCAGTGCTTCCTGGATGTGGCTCGCGGCGATCAGTCCGATGTGCCGCTGTACGATCTCGAGGATGTTGACCAGTGCCGGCGGAACGACGAGATAGCCGAGCCGGATGTCCGAGGTCATGGCCTTCGAGAACGTGCCGACATAGAACACGCGGCCATGGGCATCGAGTCCCTGCAAAGCCGGCACCGGCCGGCTGTCATAGTGGAATTCGCCGTCGTAATCGTCCTCGACGATCCAGGTCTTGCCGGGCCTGCTCAGGCCAAGAAATTCCGTGCGACGCGAGAGCGACATCAGGCGGCCGGTCGGGTGCTGGTGCGACGGCGTCATGAAGATCAATGTCGGGGCCGCCAGTCCCGGAATCCGCTGCATGCCCTGCTCGTCCAACCTCACCCCGATCACGCGCGCACCGGACGCACGGAAGGCGGCCGCGGCGCCAGGATAGCCGGGATCCTCGACCCAAACGTCGTCGCCGGGGGTGATGACGGCGGCCGCAATCAAGGTCAGCGCAGCCTGCGCGCTCGGCAGAACGAGGATCTGATCCGCCGTCGCGCGCACGCCCCTGCTGGTCGCGAGATAATGCGCCAATGCCTCGCGCAGGCGCGTCCGGTTGACCGGTCCGAGCTCGCGCTTGGCCGCGTGCACGGCGCTGCGGCGCAGGCAACGCGCCCAGACCTCGTTTGGAAACTCCCTGAAATCGCCGTGCCCGGGACGCAAGGGTCTCAGTCGCGCCTGATAAGACATCGGCCAGTCGGTCTGCGTGAGGCTCGAAGCCCAGGGCGATAGCCGCGGCTTGCCAAGGCGCATGCGAGATGCGACGGCGCCCGCCTCTGCGACGCGCTCGCCGCCGTCGACCGTGACTATCGGACGGCGGCCGTGCGACGTTTCGAGATATCCCTCGGCGGCGAGCTGCTCGAACGCATAGGTCACGGTGTTGCGCGAGACGCCGAGATCGCTCGCAAGCCGGCGGCTCGAGGGCAGCGTGCGGCCTTTGACGAGACGGCCGCTCGCGATCAAGCTGCGGAGCTGGCCCGTCAGTTGAGCCACCAGCCCCTCGTCGTCGGCTCGGTTCAGGTCGATCTGGGCGGAGATCAGGCTTTCCGGAACTGGCACCTTAATCCTTTCCTATCTGGCACTTCTTAAGGTGCCAGATAGAAGCTATCCGCAGGACCGGATTGCTTCAAGGACCTGTGAGATGAACTCCCTTTCCCCCCGCGCGGCCGTTGGCCTGTTCCTCATCGTCGTGCTGGCTTGGGGCGTGAACTGGTCGGTGACGAAGCAGCTGGTGCAGTTCGTGCCGCCGCTGTGGAGCGCGACGATCCGGAGCTGGATCGCGCTGGCTGGATTGTCCGTGATCCTCGGGCTCAGCAACAATCTAGTGATCCCGGACCGGCGTGACATTCCGGTCGTCCTCAGCGTTGCACTGCTGCACATGACGCTGTTTTCGGTTCTGGTTGCTTCGGGTCTGCGCTTCCTGCCCGCAAGCAAGGGCGTCGTGCTCGGCTACACCACACCGCTCTGGGTCGCGATCGCCGCGCCCCTGCTCGGGAAGGACACTTTGACGCCGCCGAAGCTCGCCGGCGCACTGCTGGGGCTGATCGGCCTGATCGTCATCCTGAACCCGGCCTCGATCGACTGGGCCAATACCAATGTCGTGCTCGGCGCCGGCATGGTTATCCTGGCCGCAATCTCCTGGGCCGGGAACATCATCTATATTCGCGCGCATCGCTGGATCGCCTCGCCGCTCCAGCTTCTGATCTGGCAGGTGCTGGTGGCGACTATCGTGCTGTCAGTGAGCGCGACCATCGCGGAGGGCCTGCCGCGGGTGGAGTGGTCGTGGAGGCTCGTCCTGCTGTTCCTGTATTCCGGGCTGATCGGAACGGTGCTGGCCTATTGGGCGATGTCGATGGTGAACAAGAGTATCTCGGCCCTGACGACCTCGCTCGGCACCACCGCAACACCTCTCGTCGGCATCGCCAGCGCCGCGATCCTGCTGGGCGAGCCGATCGACATGAGCCTTGCGATCGCGGCGGCGCTGATCGTCACCGGCATCGGTCTCGCAACACTTGGCGATCGCCTGCTGCGTGGTCAGGCTACCGCGAAGGGCTGAACGCGCAGCATCCCGCGCAAGCCCGCCGTCGTGCCGAGCAGGATGCCGGCAAGTGCGACAAACGAGCCGAGCGCGAGCGTCGATACGCCAGTGAGCCCCTGCCCGATCGAACAGCCGAAGGCCATCACGCCGCCGATGCCCATCAGCGCGGCGCCACCCGCCGATCGCAGCATGTGGCGTGGCGAGGAATAGCCTTCGAGATGGAAACGGCCGGTCGCAAGCGCGGTGACCAGACTGCCAGCGAAGACACCGGCAACTGTCGCGATGCCGAAATTCGGCGTCAGGCCGGTCGAGAGCATGGCGTATTGCAGGCTATCCGCGATCGGCGCGATGAAGGTGAGCGAGGTCACTGGGACGGGGTTGAAGTCATCTGCGCCGAGATAGCCAGTGACGAGCCAGCCGCCGGCGACCAGGAGACCGACGATGACGCCGGCTGCGATCTGGCCGGGCGAACGCCGGAACGCCGGGTGCGCGAAAGCAAACAGGATCAGCACGACGACGATGACGGCAGCAGCCAGCGCGCGCGAAACCGCTTCAGCCGGACCGAACACGGCCAACAATGACGGCAGCGAATTCACGTTGACCGTGGTTTGCGAGGCCTGGACAAGCGCGATGCGCGCCGGCGCGATCAGGCCCTTGAGCGTCATCTGCGCGGCGATGGCGAGCACGACCACCACGACGAAGGAGCGGAGATTGCCGCGACCGAGCAGCACCAGCGCGCGCGAACCGCAGCCGTTCGACAGCACCATGCCATATCCGAACAGAAGCCCGCCGAGAAACAGCACCGGCACCGAAAACGACTGTTGCAGGTAGATCGACTTGCCGAGATCGACCATGCCGTTGCCGGCGATGAATTGGCTCGCTGCGGTCGCAACCGCGATCGCCAACGCATAGGTGCGTACCAGCCGCCCGTCCCCCTTCGACAGCCAGCCGCGCATGCTGCTCATCAGGCAGAAGCCGCTGAGCAGGCCGACGGCGCCGTAAACCAGGCCAATGACGAGGCCGGCGAGGATGACGAGTTGGGTGGACGATTCCATCATCAAGGCTTCAGGATCACGCGATCCCGCGACGAGCCGGCAACGGCGACATAGGCCTCCTTCGCGCGTTCGAGCGGATAGACGGCGTTCGCCTTGATCGGGAACGGTTTCAGGTGTCCGCTCGCGAAGCCCGGGCCGAGGTCACGCAGCACAGCACCTGTCGCGATCGACGACAGGCCGAGCGTGTCGATGCCGACATAGGTATGTTGCCCGCGATAGAATTCGAGGATGTTGAACTGCACGATGCGGTCGATCGCGGCGATCAGGATCTGGCGGCCGCGAAGCGCGAGCGACTTGTGCGCCGCCTGGAAATAGGGATCGCCGACCGTGTTGAAGACGATGTCGGCGCCTTTACCATCGGTCAACTCGCGTACGCGTGTGGCCACATCGGTCGCGGAAGCGTCGATCACTTCGATGGACGCGTTGGTATGGCCCTCATAAGCTTCCGCCTTGCGCACCACGCCGATGACACGCGCGCCCTGCCAGGTCGCGATCTGCACCGCCGCTTGACCGACCTTGCCGTTGACGCCGAACACCAGCACCGTTTCGCCGGACTTTGGAATGCTGGCGCGGCGAAAACCCTCCATCGCGGTGACAAAGGGCACGCCGATGCCGGCGGCCTCCTCCCAGGACACGGTCTTGGGCTTATCGACCACCGCGTCGGATTCAACGACGAGATGGCTGGCGTGAGTGCCGTCGCGACGGATGCCGAGATCGCCGGAGGAGCCGAACACCTCGCGGCCGATCATACCGGCCGGTCCGTCGATCACCACACCTGCGTAGTCGCGCCCGGGCGTGCGCGGAAAGACGGCATAGGGCATTAGCCCCGTCGCGGCCTTGACGTCGGACGGATTGACGGCGGCAGCCTTGATCTCGATCAGGAGATCATTCGGACCACGCGCGAGGGTATGACGCTCGACGGCAGGTGCAAGCGCGGCGGCGTTCTCGGCCTTGGCATTGAGGCGCACGCAGCGCGCGTCGACGGCTCTGGTATCGGCTGGTGGTGACATCGAAAGGCCCACAACTTCTCGCGGGCCTTGTCGCCTTTGGGGACGGTCGAGTCAATCCGTCAAGTCAATCCTTGGGCCGCTTGTCGTAGAGCCGCTTGGCCTTGCCGAGCGAGCGCTCCAGCGTGGCCGGCGCAACCACGCTCACCCTGGAGCTGATGCCAATGGTGTTCTTGATGTGAGTAGAGATCCGGTCGGCATGATCGAGGAGACCCCGGCCGTCCCAACTCTCCGGCCGCGCCTCGGCAATGATGGTCAGCTCGTCCATTCGTCCTTCGCGGGTGAGTTCCAGAATGAAATGCCCGCCGCACCAGTCGGTGGCGAGCAGAACCTCCTCGATCTGGGTCGGGAACAGGTTGACGCCGCGCAGGATGATCATGTCGTCTGAGCGCCCCGTCACCTTCTCCATCCGCCGCATGCCCGGCCGCGCCGTGCCCGGCAACAGGCGCGTGAGATCGCGGGTGCGATAGCGGATCACCGGAAATGCTTCCTTGGTGAGCGAAGTAAAGACCAGTTCGCCCTTTTCCCCGTCGGGCAGCACCGCACCTGTGTCGGGGTCGATCACTTCAGGATAGAAATGGTCTTCCCAGATGTGCAGTCCGTCCTTGCTCTCGATGCATTCCTGGGCGACGCCGGGGCCGATCACTTCGGAGAGGCCATAGATGTCGGTCGCATCCATGTCCAAGGCATCCTCGATCTCGCCGCGCATCGCATTGGTCCAGGGCTCCGCGCCGAAAATGCCGACCTTGAGCGAGCACTGGCGCGGATCGAGCTTCTGGCGCTTGAACTCGTCGAGGATCGCAAGCATGTAGCTCGGCGTCACCGTGATGATGTCGGGCCGGAAATCGTTGATGAGCTGCACCTGCCGCTCGGTCATGCCTCCGGAGATCGGCACCACCGTGCAGCCGAGCTTTTCGGCGCCATAGTGCACCCCTAACCCGCCGGTGAAGAGGCCGTAGCCATAGGCATTGTGGATGATCATGCCGGTGCGACCCCCGGCGGCGCGGATCGAGCGCGCCATCACGTCCGACCATGTGTCGATGTCGCGTTGCGTATAGCCCACCACGATCGGCTTGCCCGTCGTGCCGGAGGACGCATGCACGCGCACCAGTTTTTCACGGGGCACGGCAAACATGTTGAAGGGATAATTGTCGCGCAAATCCGTCTTCACCGTGAACGGGAATTTCGCAAGATCCGAGAGCTCTCGAAATTGCGACGGATGCACGCCGGCCGCATTGAAGGCCTCGCGATAGTGAGCGACGTTGTCGTAGGCGTGCTTCAGCGACCAGGCCAGCCGCTGCACCTGCAGCGCTATGATTTCGTCGCGCGATGCGCGCTCGTGCGCATCCAGCTCGGCCTTATAGGTGTCGCCACCTTCCTTGAGCCTCGTCAGAGCCATCCTCGTTTCCCCGTATCATTGCTTTTCTTTATTGGTCCTGCGCCGGCAGCCAATTGCCGGAAATAACCCGCGAATGCCCGCGGAATTCGGCGATGACTGTATCGCCGGCAGTGACGCGCACGTCATAGATTCCGGAGCGGCCGCCGCGCGTGACCTCGCGCGCTTTTGCGACGAGGCGATCGCCGAGCTTGCCCGGCTTGATGAAAGTGATCTGGCCCTGCGCCGCCACGACGCGGTCGTTATGCGAGTTGCACGCGAAAGCGAAGGCGGAATCGGCCAGCGTGAAGATGAAGCCGCCATGGGCGATGCGCTGGCCGTTGACCATGTCCGGCCGCACATTCATCGCCAGCGTCGCATAGCCCGGCCCGATCTCGACGATCTCCATGCCGAGTCCTTTGGAGGCATCGTCCTCCGCCCACATCGCATCCGCGCAGGCGCGGGCAACATCCTCGGGCGACAAGGAGGCTTTGACGTTCACGCGCTTCTCCCGTCCGATTGTTTGCACACGATGTTCTGCTGCCTGGCTCAAGCTGTCAAACGTGGTCGTAATCGACCACGACCCGCTCCGACGATGGTTTCGCCTGACAGGTCAGGACAAAGCCGGCCTTCAGCTCCCAGGGTTCCAGCGAGTAGTTGATGTCCATCGGCGCCTCACCTTCCACCAGTTTGGCGCGGCAGGTCGAGCACATGCCGCCCTTGCAGGCGAAGGGTAGATCGACGCCGGCGCGCAGTGCGGCATCGAGGATCGCCTCGTCCTCGGCGACCGGCACGTCGCGGCGCTTGCCGTCGATGATCAGCGACGCGATCGCTTTCGGCGGCGCGTCCGGCGCAACGATCTTCTTCGGCCGCGGCTTGCCACCGAATTCGGAGACAAACCGTTCGACGTGGATACGATCTTCCGCGATGTCGAGATCTCGGCAGGTCGCCTCGATGTCCTCGCTCATGCCGGACGGACCGCAGATGAAGACGTGATCGACGCTTTCCGCTGGCACCAGCGAGCGCAGCAGCACCCTCACCTTGTCACCGTCGAGCCGGCCGTGCAGGATCGGAATATCCTGTTCCTCGCCCGAGATGACGTGGAAGATCGAGAGGCGGTCGATGAAACGGTCCTTGAGCTCTTCAAGCGCCTCGAGGAACATGATGTTGTCAGTCGTGCGATTGCCGTAGAACAGGAAGAAGTGGCTGTCCGGTTCGCGCGCAAGCGTGCCCTTGACGATCGACAGGATCGGCGTGATGCCGGAGCCTGCGGCAAAGCCGACATGGATGCGGCCGGCGCCGGCCGGCGGGATCACGCCGAAGCGTCCCGTAGGCGTCATCACGTCCAGCGCGTCGCCACACTTCAAATCGTCCGCCGCCCAGCTCGAAAACGCGCCTCCATCAACCTTCTTGACGGCGATGCGTATCTCGCCGTCGTCGGGGCCGGAGCAGATCGAATAGGAGCGGCGCACTTCCTCGCCATCGAGCATGGTGCGGAGTGTGAGGTATTGGCCGGGCGTGAAGGCGTAGTCGGTCGCAAGCTCGGTCGGGATGGCAAATGTCAGCGATACGGCGTCCGTCGCCTCGCGGCGGAGGTCGTTGACGGCCAGGCGATGGAAGCGTGGTGCGGCTGCTGACATGATCAATGACACTTAAAATAATCGAAGGGTTCGCGGCAGGTCCTGCAGCGCCAGAGAGCCTTGCACGAGGTGGAGCCGAATTCGGACAACAACTCGGTATTCGCCGAGCCGCATTGCGGGCACGTAACAGCCTGCTCGCCGAACAGCGCGCGGCGTGAATTCGAAGCCTGCGGCGGCGCGATGCCGTAGGCGTGAAGCTTCCGGCGGCCCTCTTCGCTCATCCAGTCGGTGGTCCAGGCCGGCGACAGCACGGTGCGGACCTTTGGCGTGCGGAAACCTGCGCGCTCCAGCGCGACCTCGATTTCCAGCGCGATCATGTTCATGGCCGGGCAGCCCGAATAGGTCGGGGTGATCGCGACCTCGACGTGATCGCCGTCGAGCACGACATCACGGAGCACGCCGAGATCGGCGATGGTCAAAACCGGGATTTCGGGATCGACCACGCTCGCCGCGGCATCCCAGGCCCGTTGGCGCAGTTCGCTATGGGGCTCCAGCACCGTCACCATGTCTGCCCCGGGAAAGTGCGCTGCATCGACTGCAGCTCGGACAGAAGATGGCCAAGATGCTCGCTGTGCCGCCCGGAACGACCGCCTTGCTGCATCCAGCCGGTCTGCGGCAACTCGAGCGTGGCTTCACTGACGACACCCGAGAGCGTCGTCAGCCAGCGACCGCGCAAGCTTCCGGGATCGACGGCGATATCGGCATGGATCAGGGCGCGCTCGCCTTCATCGACGGCAAACATCTCACCGGTGAAGGCCCAGAGATGATCGATCGCGGCCTGCGCGCGGGCGTGGCTCTCATCCGTACCATCGCCCAGCCGGATGATCCACTCCGAGGCATGGCGAAGGTGATAGGCGCTCTCCTTCTCCGACTTGGCGGCAATCGCAGCGAGCGTCGTATCGCGCGAGATCATCATGGCGCGCCAGTAGAGATCGGCGAAGGCGGAATAGAAGAACTGCCGCACCAGCGTCTGGGCAAAGTCGCCGTTCGGCTGCTCGAGGAGCAGCAGATTGCGATACTGCCGGACATCGCGAAGGTAGGCGAGCTTGTCTTCGTCGTTGTCCTTGCCTTCGGCTTTGGCTGCGTAGGTGTAGAGTTCGCGGGCTTGGCCGATGAGGTCGAGCGCGATGTTGGAGAGCGCCATGTCCTCTTCCAGCATTGGCGCATGTCCGCACCATTCCGACAGCCTGTGTCCAAGGATCAGTGCGTCGTCGGCGCGGCGCAATGCGTAGAGCACCAGCGGCGTCTCTGAGACCTGGATGTTCGCGGCGGGCATCACATGTGCCCCACTTCGTCTGGCACTTCGTAAAACGTCGGATGCCGGTAGATCTTCGATTCCGCCGGCTCGAACATCATGCCCTTGTCCGCGGGATCGCTTGCGGTGATCGCCGTCGACGGCACGACCCAGATCGAAAGACCCTCGCCGCGACGGGTGTAGATATCGCGGGCGGCCTGCAAGGCCATCGTGGCGTCGCTCGCATGCAGCGAGCCGACATGCTTGTGCGCGAGCCCGTTGCGGCTGCGAATGAAGACTTCCCACAGCGGCGTGTTCGGCGTGGCCATCGCGATCTCCCTACTCTGCCGCTTGTGCAGTTCGACGCTGCGCGCGCTTTGCGGCATAGGCCTCGGCCGCCTCGCGTACCCAGGCGCCTTCGTCATGCGCTTTGCGGCGCGCAGCCATCCGGTCACGGTTGCACGGGCCGTTGCCGGCGAGCACCTGCTTGAACTCGGTCCAGTCGATCTCGCTGTAACGCCAGTGCCCGTCCGCATCCTGAATCATGCCGGGATCGGGAATGGTGAGGCCGAGATATTGCGCCTGCGGCACGGTGGCATCGACGAACTTCTGGCGCAGCTCGTCATTGGAGAAGCGCTTGATCTTCCATTTCGTCGAGGTGTCGCTGTGCTGGCTGGTGGCATCGGGCGGTCCGAACATCATCAGCACCGGCCACCACCACCTGTCCAAGGCATCCTGCGCCATCGCCTTCTGCTCGTCCGAGCCGCGGCACAGCGTCAGCATGATCTCATAGCCCTGGCGCTGGTGGAACGACTCCTCCTTGCAGACGCGGATCATCGCGCGCGCGTAAGGACCGTAGGAGCAGCGACACAGCGGGATCTGGTTCATGATCGCCGCGCCGTCGACCAGCCAGCCGATGGTTCCGATGTCGGCCCAGGTCAGCGTCGGATAGTTGAATATCGAGGAATATTTTGCCTTGCCCGCGAGCATGGCGTCGACCAGCTCTTCGCGCGAAGTGCCGAGTGTCTCGGCCGCGGCATAGAGATACAACCCGTGGCCGCACTCGTCCTGCACCTTGGCGAGCAGCGCGGCCTTGCGGCGCAAGGACGGCGCGCGCGTGATCCAATTGCCTTCGGGCAGCATGCCGACGATTTCGGAATGAGCGTGCTGGGAGATCTGGCGCGTCAGCGTCTTGCGATAAGCCGCCGGCATCCAGTCGTTCGGCTCGATGCGCTCTTCGGCATCGATGCGCGCCTGGAACTGCGCAGCTTTGGCCGCGTCCTCAAGACCGCGATCATCGGTCTCGGTCGTGTTCAGCGCCTGGGTATACATGCGCGTCCTCCCATTTTATTGAGAGGGAATATATAACAAGAATTATCTCATGCAAGATATTTCTGTAACATAATGATCAAGTCGCGAATCGCCTTTCCAGCAGCTTCCGCGCCGGCAGCAATGGCCCCTTCTCATTGGTTCCATGGCCATCAAGCCATTGTTCCGATGGGGCAAGCAGCGCGCGATAGATGTCGCCGCACAGAGCGCGGGCGGCCTTGCCCGGCCAGTTCGCCGGAAGCAGGCCCTCGGGCAGCAGCGGATCGCGCAACACGACGCGGCGGTAGTGGTGGATCAGGAGGATGCGCGCCGTGAAGGCGTCGGCCTCGGACAGTTCTGTGCCGCGCCCGATCGCCGCGCGCAGCGGCTCGAAGGTCTTCATGAACTTGAGATAGGCGTCCGCGGTGCGGTCCAGCGGCCAGCTCGCGCTGAGCAGCCGGCGGCCGCTGTCATCCTCGGCGGAGACTTCCAGACGGATGGCGCCCGCGGCCTCGTCCGGCACTGGCACGCCTGATGGGGCGACCCACACGCCCGGAAGCGGGCTGCCGAAGCCGGCATTGCGCAGCGCCTCGCGCGAGGCGTCGCGATCCTCGCCATTGCCGATCAGCAGCAGCTCGAAGCGCCCGGTCCAGTCGGACGGCGGCGGATCGTAGATATGGCGCGTCGCGGCCTCGAAGATCTGGCGGCCCTTGTCGGCTAAGCGGTAGAAACTATTGCGGCCGACCTTTTCGCGCGTCAGCCAGCCATCGGCGGCAAGCCGCGACATCGCGGTACGCACCACGCCGCTGTCGATGTCCAGGCTCTCGAAGAATTCCAGCAGCGTGCCGAGCCATACCGAACCGCCACGCGGCACGATGGCATCGCCGAACACCGTGATGACGATGGAGCCGGTGCGCGACGGCTCGCGCTTGAGCTGCTCGATGATGCGGGACAACGGATGCGCCATGCGCGAGGCATAGCGCGTTTGGTGCGGGCGCGACAATGGACGGGTGCGACGCTCTTCTCCCTCTCCCCGTTCTTACAGGGAGAGGCAAAGAACTACCGATGCGGATCGGGATAGACCACGCTGCGCCAGCCGCTGCGGTCGAAGGGCCGCCACTGGCCTTCCTTCTGCGCGAGGCGATCGGCGACGGCATAGACCGCAGCCGGGTGATGGCCCATGCCGCAATGGCTGCTCTCGATCTCGATGCTCTCGGTCTGCGCGCCCGACTTCTCCATGCAGCCCTGCCAGGCGCAGACGCCGTCGGTGCGGCTGAAGATCGCCGTGGTCGGCACCGGCGGCGGGACGGCGAGGTCGCCGCCGAACTGCGGATCGACCTCGTCGGACTTCCGGCCGCTCGCCCATTCATAGACGCGCCAGGCATTGGTCGAATGCGGATTGCCGGCAAAGGGGCTGCCGAGCGTGATCACCTGGCGCACACGGTCGGGCATCATCTTGGCGAGCTGGCGCCCATAGAGGCCGCCGAGGCTCCAGCCGACCAGGCTGATGTTGCGGCCGTGCCTGTCGCTGAGCTCCTGGACCAGGTCGACCATCGCGTTCTGCACGCCCTCGCGCAGGCCATAGTTGCGGCCTTGGCGCCAGCCGCTCACCGCATAGCCCTTGCCGGACAGAAAGGTGCGCAGTGCACGCGTGGACCCGTCGGAGGCCACGAGGCCCGGCAGAACCAGCACCGGATGCCCATCGCCGCGCGGCGCAAGGCTGAGCAGCGGCAGCGCGCCGAGGAATGCGCCGAACTCGTGGATCGCGCGCCCTTCCAGGAACATCAGGGTGCGGGACGGCGGGCTCAGCGTCTGGGCAGTAGCGGTCATCAATGGTCCCCTTGGGAGCTTGCTGAAAAGGCCACCCGGTTGTGTGCCGGCAAATGGGTATGGGATTCCAACACGCCGGCTTCTTGATCGTTCCGCAACGCAACATGAATCAGCTAGGCAGCGGGTTCCCGACATTCAAGCGGGAGACACACCGGCCCACAATAGGCCCGCGCGTTAATGCTGGCGTCCGTGACGCAAAAGTCACAACAATCGAAGCAGGAATTCTACGGAGTAAAGCGCAAGACCCGCGAGCCCGCCGATCAGCGAGCCGTTGAAGCGGATGTACTGCAGGTCGCGGCCAATGTTGATTTCGATCAGCGAAATCAGCTGCGCCATATCCCACGATTTGACTTGGTCGGAGATGAAGGTCGAAACGCCGCTCTTCTGGTCCGCGACGAAGCTGCGCAGCACCGCGACCAGACCCTTGTTGATCTCGCCGCGCAGCTCGGCATCGCCGGCAAGCGCTTCGCCCGCCGCGACACACATTCCGGCGAGATGATGCTGCAGCACCTGCGTCTCGCCGCTTGCGCTACGCTCGATGAAGGACCGTGTGTTGGCCCAGACGGTGCGGGCGAGATCGGCGAGCTCGGGACGCGCGAGCAGATCGCGCTTCAAACCGTCGATGCGGTCGATATAGGCCTGGTCGGTGCCGAGCCGGTCGACGAAGCTCAGCACCATGCGATCGAACTCGCCGCGAAAAGGATGTTTGGGATCGCTGCGCACTTCATTGAAGAAAGCGGTGGCGGAGGCCACGATCTTGTTCACCAGGAACTTGTCGGCGCGATAGAGCCTGAGCAAGGTCGGCAATTCCGCGCGCACCTTCTCGCGGATCATCGCCATCGTCTCGGTCTGGTTCAGCGTCTCGTGCATCACGCGCAGGAGATCGTCGAACAGGATCTGGTGCCGCCCTTCCGCGACGAAACCGCGCAACGTGCCGGCCGCGAGCGGCGCGAGGTCGATGGCCTGGAGCTGCGAGGACATGCGGCGGACGATAAAGGTCATCAGACCGGAGCTCTCGGTGGCGGAGACAGCCTCCGGCAGCAGGCGGAGCGCAAAGCGCGCGAGATCATCGCTGCGCTTGCGATCGCGCAGCCAGTCGGCAACGAAGGAGCCGAAATCGATCTCCTTCAGCTTGGCCTCGACGGGAGCAGCCTCGAGGAAATGCACCTGGATGAATTCGCCGAGCTTGTCGGCGATACGGGCCTGGTTGCTCTGGATGATCGCGGTGTGCGGGATCGGCAGGCCGAGGGGACGCTTGAACAGCGCCACCACCGCATACCAGTCAGCGAGACCGCCGATGGTCGCGGCTTCCGCGAAGGCCGCGATGAATCCGAACACGGGATGCACGGGCAGCAGCCATTTCGCGACGACGAACAGAACAAGCGTCGAGCCCAGCACCAGCGTCGCCAGCGCTTTCACGCGGCGAAGCTCGGCTGCACGTTCAGCATCGCCGGGGGAGTCGAAAGAGAAGGTGCCTGATGGAGTCATCACAGCATCACCCTATCCGTCATTGCGAGCGAAGCGAAACAATCCAGAGTCTTTCCACGGAGGCAGACTGGATTGCTTCGCGGAGCCTGTCATCGGGCCGCGCTTCGCGCGGACCTGTTGGCTCGCAATGACGGCTGCGGCGCAAAAACAAGGCCCGCCGAAGCGGGCCTCAAATTCAGTTTCTCGTCTCAGGCAGATCAGGCGGTCTTGTTGTAGACCTTGGCGAAATTGTCCTGAGCGGACTTCGCACCGTTGGCGGCGAGCTTGCCGAAATAGTCGGTGGTCGCCTTGGCGCGCGAGACGAACGCTTCGCCGCGGGCGCGGAGCAGGCCGGACTGGATCTCGACGGCTTCGCTGAACGACTTGGCGGACGCAAGCTTGTCGATGCCCGCGAAGAACGCCTCGGCGTCCTCGTAGATCGCCTGCTGGATGTTGCGGCTGATCTTGCCGGCTTCGGTAACCGACTCGGTCACCGCGTTTTCGACGGCGGCGGTCACGCGCTCGGAGCCAGCGAACACCTCGGCAGCACGGTCCTTGGCGGTATTGGCGGACTTCTTGACGAACTCGCGGGCGGCCTCGGGAACTTCCAAGTTCTGGATGTTCTTGAACGCGTCCTTGAAGCCTTCGAAAGCGGTGTTGGTTTCGGCGGTCATTGGGGTCTCTCCATCCTCATTGGGTTGAGCTATGGGCTCACCCCGTCCGGCTTTGGCCCGGGGCACGGCTTATATGGCATAGTTAATTGTGCGATGCAATATTCATATTGCAGTGCGATATCACGAAACCGTGAATAGCCTTAATGAGAGGCAATCTGGCGCCTCCCTGACCATCCGGGTTCCCGGACACCCGTCCGGCGGTTCTCAGTGCTGGACGGCACCCGGCAGCCCATAGGCCTCCATCTGGGCCTGGACCTGCGCGATGTTATAACCGAGCACGACGATGTCGTGGGTCTTGCCATCGACGTCCCGGACGTGGTCGCGCAGCAGCGCCTCGGCCTTGAAGCCGAGGCTCTCGAACAGCGTGATCGCCGCCTGCTGATCGACCGTCATCTGGACCGAGAGCTTCTCGAGGCCGGCGCCGAGCGCGAGTGCGAAGGTCTCCTGTGACAGCGTCCGTCCCACCCCCTTTCCGCGCACGTCGAGCGAAACCACCATCCGGATCTCGCCGACATGGGGCGACCAGGAGTGCGGATCGCGCACCAGCGTGCCGCAGCCGACGACCGTGCCGCCCCTGACCGCGAGCAGGCTCGTGATCGCGCCGCGCTCGATCTCCTTGACCCAGGCGGAGAGCACCTTCGGCTCGCTGATGTTGCGCGGCAGGAACAACAGGTCGTGGGTCGGCAGCCCCTTGCCGAAGGCGAGCACCGCGGCTTCGTCCGCCGGCGACATCAGGCGGATCTCGATATCGCCGGCGTCCGTTTTGATGTGACGCGGATAGGAACGCTGCTCACTCATGTCGATCTCTTCCCCAGCCAGGAATCCAGTTTCGGCCACAGCCGCTTCACCGCATTGGCGCCGGCGACGAGCGAGACGTGACCGCCCTTCAGCATCACCTCCTCCTTGTCCTCCGATCCAATCTTGGCGATCAGGTGCTTTGCCGCCTCATACGGCACGATGTGGTCGTGTTCCGCCACCGCATGCAGGAACGGCACCTTGATGTCCTCGAGCTTCGCAGCACGGCCGCCGACCGACATGGTGTCGTTGAACAGCTTGTTGTCCCACATCAGGTCCTTGGTGATGGTGCGGAAATATTCGCCGGCCAGCGGCAGCGTGTCGGTCGCCCAGCGGTCGAACATCCGGTAGGATTTGACGAACTCGTCGTTCCAGATGTTTTCCCAGAGTTGGATCTGGCTGACGGTGCGGGAGGCCGGGCGCAGCATCTCGAACGACGACAGGATCATCTCGGGCGGCACGTTGCCGACGCTATCGACGAGGCGATCGACGTCGAAATAGCGACGGTCGGAGAAGTTCGAGAACAGCTTCATCTCGCGAAAGTCGATCGGCGTGGTGAAGCAGATCAGATTCTTCATCGGCCCGTCCCTGTGGATCGAGCCGTAGAGCAGCGACAGCACGCCGCCGAAGCAATAGCCGATGACGGAGACGTCCTGTTCGCCGGAATCCTGCTGCACGCGGCGGATGCAGTCCGGGATGAAGTCGAGGACATAGTCCTCCATGCGGAGGCTCTTCTCCTCCGGCCGTGGCGCGCTCCAGTCGAGCATGTAGACGTCGTAGCCGCGCTTCAAGAGGAACTCGATGAAGCTCTGGCCGGGCACGAGGTCGAGAATGTAACCGCGATTGGTGGTCGCCATCACGATCAAGATCGGAATTCGATAGATCTCGTCGGACATCGGCCGATAATGGTAGAGGCTCATCGTGCCGCGCGAATGCAGCACGTCCTTAGGCGTCGAGCCCAGCGTGGGACCGGACGTCGAGAAATATTCGACGCCCTTGATGCTGCGCTGGATGGCGCGCTGCACCTCGGACTGGATGCGCTCCGGGATCCCTGCGAAATCTAATCCGGCGGGTGCATTCATGCCTGCTCTCCGCCTTCAGACGGCGGGCGCTTGGTGCGCGGCGGGCGCAATGCAGTATCGGAGCCCTGAGAAATGCCGGAACTTGCCGCCATCTGGCTCAGCATCGACTTGATCTCAACGATCTGTCCTTCGATGGACTGCAGCCGTTCCGCAAGGCCGGTGACCTGGTCCCGGCTCGGCAGATTCATGGAGACCAGATATTTCTCCATGAGCTCGCCGAGCTGCTTCTGAGCACCTGCAGCAACGCCGCCGGCCCGGTTCACGGCTTGCGAAAACTCGGGCGACGACATGGCCTGGTTGGCGAAGGAGTTGAACCCCTTTTCCATCTCGCCAATCATCTTTTGCCACACGGCGATGGGGTCGTTGCTCTTGTCGGTCATCGGCGTCCTCCTGAAATCGAGAGCTTCGATGCCCTTCCCTTTTTTCGCCATACCACACCGTTGCGCGGTGCCGGTCAACCGGCAAGCAGCGGGTTCGGTGTCGCGAACGCGGCTTCATTGCGAGGGGAAACCGTGCGATACAGCATCAATCAAAAGCCGAGGGAACGCACCCGTGAATGCCTATCAGCCGCCGCAAACCGTCCGCGCCAACGGCATCGACATCTGTTACGATATTTTCGGCAACGACAACGCCGAGCCGCTGCTGCTGATCATGGGGTTGGGCGCCCAGATGATCCACTGGGATGATGCGTTCTGCGAGCAGCTCGCCGCGCACGGCTTTCGCGTCATCCGGTTCGACAATCGCGACATCGGCAAGTCGAGCCATCTCACAGGCGGCAAGCGTCTGACGCCGCTCGAGCTGTTGAAGCTCCGCTTCCTCAGGATTCCCGTGGCCGCAACCTACAAGCTGATCGACATGGCGAAAGACACTGTCGGGCTGATGGATGCGCTCGGCATCAAGTCGGCGCATCTGGTCGGGGCGTCCATGGGCGGCATGATTGCGCAAGAAGTGACGTTGTCGTTTCCCGAGCGCGTGCGCTCACTGACATCGATCATGTCGACGACCGGCAATCCGCGCGTGCCGCCCCCGACACGTGAGGCCGCCGCGATGCTGATGGCGCCGCCGCCGCGCAGCAAGGAGGAGTTCATCGTCCGCTACGGCCAGACCTGGAACGTGTTGCGAGCCGGGTCCTTTCCGGAGGAAGAGGCGCTCGATCCCGGTCGTGCCGAACGCGTGTTCGCGCGCGGGCTCAATCCGGCCGGCGTCGGCCGGCAGCTCCGCGCGGTGCTCGCCTCCGGCAGCCGCAAGGAGCGGCTGCATGGCGTGAAGACGCCGACACTCGTCATCCATGGCACCGTCGATCCGCTGGTCCGTCCCGAGGGCGGCAGGGATACGGCAGAGTCAATTCCGGGCGCCAAGCTGCTGATGATCGACGGCATGGGCCATGCGCTGCCGATGCGCTTCTGGCCGGAGATCATCGGCGCCATCGCCAAGCATGCAAATGGAGCGGCAGCGCAGGCGGCCTAGACCGGCGCACAAGGTCTCCTCGCGGTGACCATGTGAGCTGCCGGTTACTCTCTTAACGCGAGCCGGTGCGAAAGCTATACAGGTCTTCCTTTCAACGGGCAGGAAGAGGCTGCAGCCTCTCGGAGTTCACATGCATCACATCGTCCGGTCAGCCGCGATCGTCGCTGCTTCAGTCATCACGCTGTCCCTCGCCAGCGGCGCCGCGATGGCGGGTAGCGCGCAAGAAGAAGCCAACCGCAAAACTGTCCTTGCCTTCTACGAAAAGGGGCTCAACCAAAAGGATGCCGATGCAGCCCTCGCCTATGTCGGCGACCGTTATGTCCAGCACAATCCAAACGCGGCCGATGGTCCGGACGGTTTCCGAAAGTTCATCGGCTTCCTCCGCGAGAAATTCCCGAACTCACACAGCGAGATCAAGCGCAGCTTCGTGGATGGCGACTACGTCATCCTGCACGTTCACGCGGTTCGCGAGCCCGGCAGCAGGGGCAACGCGATCCTCGACATCTTCAAGCTGGAGAACGGCAAAGTCGTCGAACACTGGGACGTCGTTCAGGCCATCCCCGAAACTCCCGCGAACAACAACACGATGTTCTGACGGATTGAACCGGCTGCTGCACGGACGGCCTAGCTCTTCCTGGCCATCCAGATCACGTGACGCGCGCCACCGCCTCTTCCGGTAGCGCGGATATTGACTTCGTTGACGTCGAAGCCGGCGCTTGCGAGCCGCTTGGTGAAGGCCGGGTTGGGTCCCGAGGACCAGACCGCGAGCACGCCGCCCGGCCGCAGCGCCGTCTTCGCAGCCTTCAATCCGCTCGCATCGTAGAGCGCATCATTGCCCTTCCGGGTCAGCCCTTCCGGTCCGTTGTCGACGTCGAGGAGAATGGCGTCGAAGGCCGACCGCCGCGCGCGGATGATGTCGCCGACGTCGGTTTCCCGGATGCTCACCCTGGGATCATCGAGACTGTCGCCGAACACCTGCGCCATCGGGCCCCGCGCCCAGGCGACCACCGCCGGCACGAGCTCGCAGACCACGATCTTCGCCTTGCCTCCCAGCACGGTGAGCGCCGCACGCAGCGTAAAACCCATGCCCAGGCCGCCGATGAGGACGACAGGTTTCGCGACCGTCTCGATCTGCTTCGCCGCGAGTGTGGCGAGCGCGGCCTCCGAGCCCGACAGGCGGTTGTTCATCAGCTCGTTGGTGCCGAGCTTGATGGAAAACTCCTTGCCTCGCCGCATCAGGCGAAGCTCTTCATCGGAGCCGGGGATTTTGGCGGTATCGATCTTTTCCCAGGGAATCATGCAAGAGCTTTAGCATGTCCCGGCCGCCGGCCTACCCTCCCGCCCACACGTCCAGCACATACCGGTTCTTCGCGCCCATCTCCTCGATCCAGCCGGCAGCCGTGGCGGCATCGCTGCCGCTCTTCTCGCGATGGATCGCGACCAGCGCCGCCTTCACGTCGGGCTCCATCTTGCTGCCGTCGCCACAGACATAGACGATCGCGCCCCGCTCGATCAGCGGCCAGACCTTGTCCTTGTGCGCGGTGAGGAGGTGCTGCACATAGGTCTTCGGGCCCTCCGCGCGCGAGAATGCCGTGAACAGCTCGGTGATGCCGCTCGCCGCCAGCGCCTTCAGCTCGTCCGCGTAGAGAAAATCCTGATCGGGATGCCGGCAGCCGAAAAACAGCATGGCCGGACCGAGCGCGGCGCCCTTGGCCTTGCGCGCGGCGCGCTCCTGGAGGAAGCCGCGGAACGGCGCCAATCCCGTGCCCGGGCCGATCATGACGATCGGCACGGACGGATCGTCCGGAAGGCGGAAGCCGGCCTTGGTCTCACGCACGGTTGCATGGATCACGTCCCCCGCGCGCCGATTGGCGAGATAGTTCGAGCAGATACCCTTGTAGGTGCCGCGGCCGGAGGCGGCCGGTCCTTCAACCACGCCGACCGTGACGCTGCAACGAACCGGGTCGACCGACGGCGAAGACGAGATCGAATAATAACGCGGCGCCAGCAGCGAGAGCATTTCCAGATAGACGTGGAACGGCAATTCGCAGGCCGGATATTCGAGCAGCAGATCGAACACCGATTTCCGCCTGGCCAGAATCTCGCTGCGATAGCGCTCGAGTGTTTCAGGCTCCTCGCCCACGAAGGCCAGCAGCTTCGGCTTGGTCACCGGGCAGCGGGTGTGCTCGGCCATGATCTGGATCTGCTTCCGCGTCGCCACTTGCTGGAGCTCGACGAACTCGCTGAGCAGGCGACCAACCGACACGGCATCGCCCACCGGCAATTGCGCGCGGCGGCCTTCGGCGACCTGAAGCCTGATCTGGTCGGCCGGCAGGAAGCCGAAGCGACGGGCAACCGAATCCACCAGCGTCGGGTCGTTGCGCGGGACCACACTCAGATGGTCGCCGACCCGGTACGTGATGTTGGACGGCAGCTGCACCTCGATGTGGCGTGTCGAACGCTCCGACGGATTGGACCCGGCCTTGTTCTGGAGCTCGTCATTGCCCAGCACCTTCATGGCAACCGCGCCGCCCTGGGCGACGATGGTGTTGACGGCGGTCACCGCGACCGGCTCGATCGCGTAAAGCGGATCGTCCTCCGCGGTACGGGTGAAATTCCAGTCGATGCCGAATTCCTTGGTCGCGACCTGGGCGGCTGCCGGGAACCATTTCTGAAACTGGCCGTCGAGATCGCTGCGCGCATCGCCTTCGCCGCGCGGATAGACCGCGCGCGCGCCATGCGCCGACAACTGTTCGTCGATGAAGCGAGGCACCGATTGATAGGTCGCGGCCCAGTCGCTGTTGCCGCAGCCGAACACGGCGTATCGCACATTGGCAAACGCATCCTTCGGCAGCTCGTCGCCGAGCCATTTGACAAATTTCGTCGCATTGTCCGGCGGCGCCCCGTTATAGGAGGCGCAAATGATCAGCACGCCGCCCTCCCGCGGCAGCTTGCCGACGTAATCGTCGAGCGGCCCGAGATGCACGGCAAAGCCGTTGATTTCGGCAAGATCGGCCATCCGCGTCGCCAGCTCCTCGGCGGTGCCGAGATTGGAACCGTAAAGCACCAGCATTGGCGTATTGTGGCCGGGACGCGCGGTGGGTTGGCGCGGGGGGGGGGGGGGGGGGGGGGGCGCCCCGCCCGGCCCCCCCCCCCCCCCCCCCCCGCCCGGGGGGGGGGGGGGGGGGGGGGGGGGGGGGGGGGGGGGGCGGGGGGGGGGGCGGGGGGGGGGGGGGGGG
>NZ_JBVVPR010000062.1:0-33892 GCF_055811835.1 Bradyrhizobium sp. WSM4874 | reverse complement strand
GCGCGGGGAGAGACCCCTCACCCCAATGAGATTGCGTCTACTTGCGGCGCTGCCCTCTCCCACAAGGGGAGAGGGCAAGAACAGCGAAATCAGGCTGAAAGCGCGCCGCGTACGGCCGCGATGATTCGCTCCTGATCGGCTTCGGTCAGATAGGCATGCATCGGCAGGCTGATGACGTCCTGCGACAGGCTCTCGCAGCCTGGCAGGCCGCCCTCGGCGACCGGGTACTGCTTGTAGGCGGTCTGCTGATGCATCGACTTGCCGTAATAGATCGCCGTCGGCACGCCCTGAGCCTTCAGCGCGGCGGCAAAGCCGTCGCGGTCGGTGCCCTCAGGGAGGCGGATCGTGTACTGCGCCCAGACCGACGTATTGCCGGGAGCCACGCGCGGCACGGTAACCACATTGCTGAGACCGCGCGCGTAGCGCTCGGCGACCTTGTTGCGGGCAACGATCTCGTCGTCGAAGATCTTCAGCTTCTCGAGCAGGATCGCGGCCTGCATGGTGTCGAGCCGGCCGGTCAGGCCGAGGCGGACGTTGTCGTATTTATCGACGCCCTGCCCGTGCACGCGGATGCTGCGCAGCGTCGCCGCGAGCTCATCGTCGTCGGTGAAGATCGCACCGCCGTCACCGAAGCAGCCGAGCGGCTTTGCGGGAAAGAAGCTGGTCGCGGTGGCGAGTGCCAAGGTGCCGAGCTTGCGGCCCTTGTAGCTCGCGCCAAAACCCTGCGCGGCGTCGTCGAGCACGAACAGGCCTTCGGCCTTGGCGATCTCGGCGATGGCGTCGTGATCGGCCGGCTGGCCGAACAAATCGACCGGAATGATCGCGACCGGCTTGAGGCCGGCCTTGCGGGCTGTCGCGATGCCGCGCTTGAGCGATTCCGGGCTCATGTTGAAGGTGGCTTCGTCGACGTCGACATAAACCGGCGTCGCGCCGGTCCGCGCCACCGGCGAAGCCGTCGCGATGAAGGTGAAGGACGGACACAGCACGGCGTCGCCCGGCCCGACATTCATCGCCATCATCACCATCAGGATCGCATCGGTGCCGCTGGCGCAGCCGATGACGTGCTTGGCGCCGCAATAGGCCGCAAGCTGCTTCTCAAGCTCGGCGACTTCAGGGCCGTTGACGAACTGACAATGATCGAGAACGCGCTTCACGGCTGCATCGAGCGAGTCGCCGAGCCGGCGGCGCTGCGAGGCGACGTCGATGAAGGGAATGGGTTCGGAACGCAGATGCTGGTTCATGGCCTGGTTCTTGGCGCCTTCTTGGCTGATCGACATGGAAAGAGTTCAGCCGGCAACGCGGCGCGGACCCTTGCGGGCAGACGACGAGGCTGCGGGGCGGGACGGCGTTTCCAAGCACTGCGTCGCGATCTCGAGGCTGGCGACGCCTTCATCGCCCGTGACGGCCGGCGTCTCGCCATGACGCACGGCCTTGAGGAACGCGATCAGCTCGGCGCGGAGCGGCTCGTCATGGCCGACCGGCAGATGCCGCATCGAATAGCTGCCGTCAGGCTTGAAGCCGAAACATTCGGTGACCTGGCGCGTCAAGAGATCGCCCATCACGTATTTGCCGCGGGTCGCGACCGTGACGCTGCGTGCCTTGAACGGCGTCAGCCAGTTGGTGTTGATGTGCGCGAGCACGCCGTTGGCGGTGCGGAACTGCAAGAGCGCGATGTCCTCGCGCTCGGCGACCGCACTCGACAATTGCGGCTGCACCTCGACGATGTCGGACTCGGTGAACCAGCGGATCAGATCGATGTCGTGCACGGCAAGATCGATGACGACGCCGACATTGGACATGCGCGGCGGGAACGGGCCGACGCGCGTGATCGCGATCGACAGAATATCCTCGCCCGCGATCGCCTGCTTGACGGCGGCGACCGCCGGATTGAAGCGCTCGACATGGCCGACCATCAGCGTCACGCCGGCCTTTTGCGCAGCCGTGACGATCTCGCGGCCTTCCGCGACCGTGGACGCAATCGGCTTCTCGACCAGCACGTGGATGTTCTTGGCGATGCAGGCGAGCGAGACCTCGTGATGCAGATGAGTCGGCGCCGCGATGGTGACCGCATCGACGCCTTCGGCCAGCAGCTGCTCAAGCGTCTCGAAGCTCGCGCAATTGGCAAGCTCCATCGCCCGCGTGCGATGTGCCGGCGAAGGATCGACGACGCCGACGAGGCTGACGCCGGGAAGACCCGCGAGCACGCGCGCGTGGTTGCTGCCCATCACACCGGCGCCAATGACGCCGACGCGCAAGCCGGCCTTTGCCGGTGCAGATCCTGTGGAACTCATTTGAGCAAACCCCGATTCAACGCAAATCCCCGAGGCGCTTCTAGCACGGCCGCCACATTTGTGGCGAATGCGGAGCTAGCGGTCCGGACACGATTTGATTCAAACAGTTACACGTTCCCCGGGCTTAAGTCTCTGAAAGAGACCACTGTTTTGACCCGGGTCGCGTGATTCGGAGTGTGCTGGTTACGACCTTTGATAATCGTCTTCAATCCGGATGATGTCGTCTTCCCCGAGATAGCTTCCAGTCTGGACCTCGATCAGCTCCAGCATGATTTTACCGGGGTTCTCCATCCGGTGCACCGCGCCCATCGGGATGTAGATGGACTCGTTCTCGTGCACGCTTTTGACGGTCTCGTTGACGGTGACGCGGGCTGTGCCGCGGACGACGATCCAGTGCTCGGCGCGATGATGGTGCTTCTGCAGCGACAGACGTCCGCCCGGCTTCACCACGATGCGCTTGACCTGGTGGCGCTCGCCATTGTCGACCGACTGGTAGCTGCCCCAGGGCCGATGCACTTTGAGATGCTCTTCGGTGACTTTCGGCGCGACTGCCTTGAGTTTTGTGACCAGCCGCTTGAGCCCGTTGGCGTCTTTTTGGCGCGAGACCAGCACTGCATCGGCCGTCGCAACCACGATAAGATCATCAACGCCTTCGAGCGCGACCAGCGCGGCATCGGTGGTGACGTTGCAGTTGCGGGAATCTTCGAACACGGCGGCGCCATGCGAAGCATTACCTTGCCCGTCCTTGTCTGACAATTCCCACACCGCGTGCCAGGAGCCGACGTCGGACCAGCCGCACGACACCGGCACGACCGCGGCGCGCGCGGTCTTCTCCATCACCGCATAGTCGATCGAGATCGCCTTGGCCGCACCGAACGCCTCAGGCTCCAGCGTCACGAAGCCGAGATCGCGTCCGGCGTTACTAACAGCAGTGGAAATCGCCTCCACGCTCGCCGCATCGACCCTGCGGTATTCGTCGAGCAGGACGCTGGCCGGGAACATGAAGTTGCCGCTGTTCCAGAGATAGCCGGAATTGACGTAGTCGGCCGCCTTCACCGCATCCGGCTTCTCGACGAAGCGCGCGACCGCATGCACCTCGCCGGAGATGACCTCGCCCGGGCTGATATAGCCGTATTCGGTCGCCGGCCGCTCCGGCTTGACGCCGAACGTGACGATGCGCCCGGCGCTTGCGGCGGTGAGGCCTTGGCGGCACGCCGCGACGAACGCGGCATTGTCCTGCACCACGTGGTCGGCGGCGAGCGCGAGCACGATCGCCTCACTCGCGCGGTTCTGCGCGAACACCGCGCCGGCTGCGATCGCGGGGCCGGAATCGCGCCGCATCGGCTCGAGGATCACGTCGGCCTCGATGCCGATTTCGGCGAGCTGCTCCAGCACCATGAAGCGGTAGGAGGCATTGGTGATGACGATCGGGCGATCGAACAGCGAGGCCTCCGAAACGCGCGAGAGCGTATCCTGGAAGGTCGAGCGCGTGCCGAACAGCGGCAGGAACTGCTTGGGGCGCACCTCGCGCGAAGCCGGCCACAGCCGCGTTCCGGCACCGCCGCACATGATCAGGGGGATAATGCGTTTGTCCATCGTCATCTCAAACCTTGAAGTCGTCCCGATACCAGGTGACACAATTACGAACTCTGTGCGCGATCGGCCTTGACGGTGCAAAGCCGGCGTCGCGCATCAGATCCTCGACATCCGCGAACGTTTCCAAAGGTTTCTCGGCAGCAATTCTTTGATCGCCGTCCGACCCAGCTCCTGCTCCAGAACTCCGACGACGTGCGTCAGCTCTTCCGGGTGGTGCTTCTCGACATTGTAGACCTTAGACGGCGCATTTGCGGCAGCCGGGTCATCCGCGGGCACCAAGCCGGTGAAATCGGCGCCACCCGTGACCAAAATCGCCTGATCCCTCATCCTGTTCCCAAGGACTGCTTCGCCCGATCCGTCGCTCGATCTTTCGCCCGCGGCGCCTCTTTAGCCTCGACGTCGACGGGGTCGCAATAGCCCGCCGCCCTGCATGCGGGCTCCCGATCACCGCTATTGCAAGATCGGCGCCAAAACCATACCAAAGCGGCCGAATTCGGCGCCTTGCGTCGGGTTGCTTCAAAACCCTTGTTCATGCGGGCGAAATGCGCCGAATCCTGCTGTCGACGGCCAAGATCCTGATTTCCGGAGCGCTGCTCTACCTGGCGCTGCGCAAGGTCGATCTGTCCGAACTGTTTTCGCGTTTCAACGTGACCAGCCTGTTCTGGATCGGCTTGGCGATCGCGATCGCGTTCCTGCAAATCTTCGTCGGCGTGTTGCGCTGGCGCGAGATCAGCGCCGAATGCGGCGCCCCGCTCGAGCTCAGCCGGGCCATGCGCTACAACGTGATCGGATCGTTCTTCAACCAGACCCTGCCCTCGGCGATCGGCGGCGATGCGGTCCGGCTGTGGCTCGTCGCGCGCGCCGGCGCCGGCTGGCGCGCGGCGACCTACTCGATCTTCGTCGACCGTGCGATCGGTTTGATCGCGCTCGCGATCATGATCGTGGCAAGCCTGCCCTGGAGCTACGCCCTCATCGCCGATCCGCACGGGCGCTCCGCGCTGCTGCTCGTCGACTTCGCGGCGCTTGCGGGCGGTCTCGGCTTCCTGGTCTTCGGCGCGCTGCAATGGCGCTGGCTGAAGACCTGGTGGGCCACGCATCACATTCACGCCTGTGCCGTGATCGCCAACCGCGTGATCTTCAGCCGCTCGCGCGGACCGGCCGTCGTGATCCTGTCGCTCGCCGTGCATGTGCTGGCCGTCGTGGTCGCCTGGTGCGTCGTGCAGTCGATCGCGGCGCCGGTCGGCTTCAGCGACGTCTTTGTGCTGGTGCCGCCGGTGATGCTGATCACGATGATGCCGATCTCGATCGCCGGCTGGGGCGTGCGTGAAGCCACCATGAGCCTCGCCTTCGGCTTCGCGGGGTTGGCCACAAACGAGGGCGTCAACGTCTCGCTGCTGTTCGGCGCCGTGTACTTCATCGTCGGCGCGATCGGCGGCCTGGTCTGGATCCTCAGCGCGGAGAAAGCGGCGCAGGGATCGGCGCCGCTCGGGGTGCCGGAGTGAACGCGGCCGTCGACGCGCTCGGCGCGATACCATCGCTGCTTGCCGTTGTGATTGCCGCGCTGGTGTCGGGCGTCATCACCTGGACCAGCCGCCCCCTGCTCCAGCGTTACGCATTGGCGCGGCCCAACGCGCGGTCCTCTCATCGTATCCCGACTCCGCAGGGTGCGGGCATCGCGGTGATATCAGCGACGCTGCTGGTCGCATCAGCCTGGGCAGCCTGGGCGGACGTCGCGATTCCGCCGGCGTTGATCGCTGCGACGGTCTTGATCGCCCTGGTCGGATTTGCCGACGACATCAAGTCGCTGCCGGTGCTCGTGCGTCTCGTGCTGCAGGCCGCAGCGGTCGGCGCCGTCGTGTTCACCACGCCCGAGACCGCGCGCATCGTGCCGGCGCTGCCGCTCGCGCTGGAGCGCGGACTCATCCTGCTGGCGGGCGTGTGGTTCTTGAACCTCGTCAACTTCATGGACGGGCTCGATCTGATGACGGTGGCGGAAGTCGTGCCCGTCACCGCGACGCTGCTGCTGCTGGCACTGCTCGGCGATTTGTCGTGGCCGGCCGCGCTGATCGCGGCGACGCTGTGCGGCGCCATGCTCGGCTTTGCGCCGTTCAACAAGCCGGTCGCAAAAGTCTTCCTGGGCGATGTCGGCAGCCTGCCGATCGGCCTTTTGCTCGGCTGGTGCCTGCTCGATCTCGCCTGGCGCGGGCAGCCCGCCGCGGCGCTGTTGCTGCCGGCCTATTACCTCGTGGATTCCACCATCACGCTGTTTCGGCGCATCGCAAGGGGCGAGCAATTCTGGTCGGCGCATCGCTCGCATTTCTACCAGCGCGCCACCGACCACGGCTTCACGGTCTCTCGCGTGATCGGAGAGGTGTTCGCCCTCAATCTCGTGCTCGCGGGGCTTGCCATCGTCACCGCGCGCGCCAGCTCGGTGACGATCACGCTGATCGCGCTGCTGGCGGGCGCAATCGCGATCGGCATCGTGCTGTGGCGGTTCTCCCGCCCTCAGGCGTCCTGAGCCACCAGCGCCAGCCGCAGCCCCTCGTCCAGAGACACCTGCGGCTGCCACCCGGTCGCGGTCACCTTGGAGAGGTTGAGCTCGAGCGAGCCGATCAGGCTGTCCTGCGTATCTTGCCGGCCCATCACGCGCAGCAGCGTGCTGAGCAGGTCCTGCGGCATGCCGAACAGCCGCGAGTTCTTGCCGGCAGCCTTGGCCAGCCGCGCGATGAACTCGGGCGTCGAGACCTGCTCCCTGTCCGCCACCAGGAAGATCTCGAAATTGCTCGCGGGATCTGAATGAGAGAGCCGTCGCAGGATGAACGACGACAGGTTCTGCACGGCAAGGAAGGCGCGGTGATTGCGGATCGCGGCAAAGGGCAGCGGCAGACCGAGGTTCACGGCACGCGTCAACAGCGCGAAATTGCCCTTGGCGCCCGCACCATAGACCAGCGGCGGCCTGATCACCGAGATCGTCATGGCGCTGTCGCGCGCCAGCGTCTTCAAGCCCGCTTCGGCCGCGGCCTTGGACATGCCGTAGAGACCGCGCGGCGTCAGGATATCGTCCTCGCTGAACGGCGCGCGGCCCTCGTTGCTGCGACCGTGCACGAGAACGGTGCTGATGAAGATGAACTGGCGCACGCCGGCCGTCGCCGCGCTGCGCGCCAGGTGCAGCGTGCCGGCAATGTTGACGTTGCGATAGAGCTGGACCGCATGCTCTTCGTGCTTGTGATGCACCCGCGCGGCGAGATGAACGACGGCATCGACGCCTTCAAGTGCCGCCTGCCAGTCGGTGTCGGGCCCGATCGTTTCGATCACGACCTCGTCGTCCATGCCTTCCGGTCTGCGCACCGCGCGGCGGACCGACCACCCCTCGCGCGCCAGCGCGGGTACGACATGACGGCCGACGAAACCGCTCGCACCCGTCACCAGCACGACTGGCTTGCGCTCGTTCATCGTTGCTCCGCCAGTTCGGGGTTGCGCAACAATTCGTCGACCAGGGCAGCATAGGCGTTCATCGCGGTGACGCGATCGAATTTCGCTGCCGCCTTTACCGCGCGCTCCGCAATGGCGACACCGTCGGAGTGAGACGCAGCGCGGATGACCTCGGCCAGTTGATCGGCACGGCCCGGCGTCACCACCCAGCCCAGCCCGTTCTCCACCACCGTCAACGCGGCCTCGGCCTCCGGTTCGGAGACCAGCACCACGGGACGGCCGACCGCCAGCAGATTGTAGAACCGGCTCGGCACCGATACCCCCGCAACGTCCTTCCGGTACGGAATGATCCAGAGATTGGCTGCCGCCAGGAATGCCTCGAGCTCGGCATCCTCAACCCGCCCCACGAAGGAGACATTGGGCAAGTTCGCATCGGCCTGCAACTGCTTCAATCGCTCGAAGCCGATGCCCCAGCCGGAGAGCAGGAAGTGGATGTCAGGCTCGGCCCTCAAATGACGCGCCGCCTCGAACACGATCTCCGGATCATGGGTGAAGCCGAGATTGCCCGACAGGCCGACAACGAAACCCGCCGAGAGCGCTTTGCGGAACGGATTATCCGCCGTCACCGGCCGGGGTGCGGCCACCAGCGTCGCCCAGTTCGGGATGAAGCGGATCTTGTTCCGCGTCATGCCGGAATAGCTCAGCAGCGGCCGTTCCGCATCGCGGCCGATGGTGATGACGGCATTGAGCGCGCGGAACATCAGGCTGTTGGCAGCGCGCATCGTCATGGTCACGATCGAACCGGGCTTCAGCAGGCCCGCCATCACCAGCACGTCGGGGAAGAGGTCGTGCATGATCAGCGCCGAGCGCGCGCCCTTCAGCCTCGCCGCCGCCGCAACCGCGTAAGGCAGCATGAACGGTGCGGTGACGGTGAGCACGACGTCACCTCGCCTCAGCTCCCGTGTCAGCGCCAGGAACGTGCGCGCTGCGAACAGCAGCTCGGAGGCGCCGCGCCGCACCAGCGCCGCCTTGCCCGCCATCCGGTTCTTGACGGCGACGACCCGCGGCTTGCCCGGGCCGGTCTGCGAGGCCGGCAACGCGCCTGATGAGCCCGACAGCACCACGACCTCGTGATCCCCGGCGATGCGGCAGGCGATCTCGGCCATGATCGCCGCCGTCGTGCTCGGATCAGGCGGGTAATGCTGGCTCGCCACGACGATCTTGCCTCGAGGCTGCATGATCAGGCCGCGGTCGACCCGAATTCCGGAACCGCGTCCTTCAGGATGGTCCTGATGGTGGCCCGATCGTCGCGCGCGATCGCCTGCTCCAGCGCCGCAATCCATTTGCGCAGCGTCTGCATCGGCGGCTCGTTCGGCTGTGCGGCCATGATGCCGGCGACGCCGATCTCGCGGGTCGGCTCCTCGGAGGCGAACAGGATTTCGTGCAGGCGTTCGCCGGGCCGCATGCCAGTGAACACGATTTCGATGTCGTAGCCGGGTTGCAAGCCCGACAGGCGGATCATGCGCTCGGCGAGATCGACGATCTTCACCGGCTGGCCCATGTTGAGCACGTAGACCGACACGTCCGAACGCTGCGTTCCCAGCGCATGTGTTGCCGCCGTGATCACGAGATCGCAGGCCTCGCGGATGGTCATGAAGTAGCGGACCATGTCCGGATGCGTGACCGTCACAGGGCCGCCAGCATCGATCTGGGCCTTGAACTTCGGCACCACCGAGCCGTTCGACGCCAGCACGTTGCCGAACCGGACCGAGATCAGCCGCATCGACCGCCTGGCGCCACCGAGACCCGCCGCAAGATCATGGTCGAGCGCCTGGCAATACATCTCGGCGAAGCGCTTGGTCAGGCCGAGCATCGACACCGGCTCGATCGCCTTGTCGGTCGAGATCATCACCATGGCTTCGGCGCCGGCGCTGTGCGCGGCATCGGCAACGTTGATCGAGCCGAAGATGTTGGTCTTGACGCCCTCGCTCCAGTCGCGCTCGAGGATCGGCACGTGCTTGAGCGCGGCGGCATGGAACACGATGTCCGGCTTGAACTCGGCCATCAGGCGCATGATGCGCTCACGGTCGCGGATGTCGGCGATCCGCCCTTCGATCGAAGCAGCGGTGCCGAGCGCCGCGAGCGTTTCCGTGATCGCGTAGAGTGCCGGCTCGGAATTCTCCACGATCAGAAGGCGCGCCGCCCCGAACGCGACGACGCGCTCGCAGATCTCGGAACCGATCGAGCCGCCCCCGCCGGTGACGATTACCGCCTTGCCCTCGATCAGGGCCTCGAGCCGCGCATAGTCGATCTTTTCGCTCGGCCGCAACAGCAGGTCCTCGACGGCGACGGCCGTGAGCCGTGGCGTGTCGCCACTCTCGAGCGAGGGCATGCGGCTCACGATCACGCCGAGCTTGCGCGCCCGCATCAGGATCGATTCGGGATGGGCCTCCGGCTCGAATGCCGTCGGCGTCATCACGACGCGAGCGATCCCCTTGCCGCGCTTGGTGAAGTCGGCGACGACATCCTCGATGTCGTCGACGCCGCCCAGAACCGGGACGTTGCGGATGGACTGGCCGCGATCGGAACTCGATGGCGAGAGCACGCCGACCGGCCAGATGTGCTTGATCGCCCCGCTCTCGATTCCGCGCAACAGCACCTCGGCATCCGCGGCGCGACCGATCAGCAGCGTCGGCGCGGCATCTCCGGTGCGGGCGTGACGCCGCACCCGCGTGTAGCGGAAATAGCGGTAGGTCATGCGCAACGCGCTGAGGAAGGAGATCTCGAGGAACCAGTAGAGGACGATGGTCACCTTGCCGAGGAAGAAGGCGCCGCGGACGTTGGGGGCGACGAAGATGTAGTCGAGCACCAGGAGTGCAACCGTGAGCACGGTCGCGACGCGGATGATGTTCAGCGCGTCGGGCAGCGAGATGAAGCGCCATTTCGTCGTGGTCAGGTTGAAGACGAAGCACACGACCAAGCTGAAGGCCAGAAAATAGGGCAGGATCTGGATGAGCAGCGGCAGGCGGTCGAAGAAGCCGTCGCCGCCCTCGAAACGCAGATAGAAGGCGGCGAACAGCGCCGCCGTGGTCGCCAGCAGGTCGTGGAGCGCGATCATGGCATTGCGCAAGGTGAGATGCGAAAGACGCGTCATCCGCTGACCGAAAATCCAGTTAGATGCAACCTGATCGCGCTGATATCCCATCTCGGCCGGACATGCCAGTCAAGGCTTGCCCCTCAAGATTTGCCCGTCAAGGTTTGCCATCCGGGCGGCCGTTCAGGAACCGGCTACTGCCGCCTTCGCCTCGGCCTGCTGGGCCCGGATCACCATGCCGCCGGCAACGCCCACACCGATGACGTACATCCAGCCCTCGTGGAAGTCGAACAGATGGGAGTTGAACTGCGAGGTGAAGACGTTCTGGACCACGACCAGGAGGCCGACCCAGTTTGCGAGCCCGTCGCCGCGAAACAAACGCAGATGCAGGATCCAGATGGCGTAAAGAGCGGCGACCCCGATGACGCCCCATTGCACGGCCACGTTCAGCGTCTGGTTATGCGGGTTGCCGATCACCTCGGCGGACGCCTGGTACAGACCACTGCCCGGCGTCGCGGCACGCTCGAATAGCCCGCGCGTCGAACCCGTACCGTGCCCTTTGATCGGCGCCTCCGCGAAGAAACCGAGGGATTTCCGCCAGAATTCGAGCCGCAAGCCTGCCGAGGTCGACTCGCCTTTTTCCACATAGCGTGTGTAGTCGCTGGCAAAGCTGTCAGCGGTCTTGCGCAATTGCGGCGAGGCCTGCCAGGCGAGAACCGCGCCCACGAGCAGGGCCGCGGAGATGATCGCGATGTTGCGCCATCTCAGATGAAGCAACGCAAACACACCGAACAGGATCGGAATCGTGAGGAGCGCGGTGCGCGATACCACCACGAACACCATGTTGGCGAAGAAGGCGAGCGCAAGCGCCGTGAGCAGCCCGGCGATCCAGTAGCGCTTCTGGCGCAGCAACTGCACGATCGGATAGGCGAGCGCGACCGCGCAGAGCGTGAACTCCTGGCTCTGGTCGATGTAGTTCTTGACGAAGATGCCGCGCTCGACGCGATCGGATTTGAGCGCAAGATCAGGGTAGAAGGCGACGACCCAGGACATCACCGACAACAGCGCGCAGGACACCAGGAAGGCGACGAGCACCCAATGTCCGCGCGGCGAGCGCGCAAAATGATAGAGCAGGACCGGCAGCACCAGCAGCTTGACGGTCGGGTTGACCGCGTAGAAGCGCGCGCCCCAGGCCGCGTCCGACCACAGCGTCCCCACCAGCGCGAGCAGGACCAGCGCAATCGGCGCCGCACAGATCGGACGCTTGAGCGATTGCAGGAACTCTCGGACATCGAGGAACGGCACCATGGAGAGCAGCATCAGGACATTGAAGATCGCCGCAAGCGACGTCGACCACGGCAGCGAGGCCGCGGTCAGGATCGCAAACAGATCGACCGTCTCGGACCAGGCCGCCGGACTGCGCAGACGCCGCCACAGAACCTGGCCGGTGGTCTCCCCGGCGAGCGTCGTCACTTGCTCTCTCCCCGCGCGCGATGAACCAGCGCCGTCGTGCTGAAGCCCTTGAGAATGTCGACCAGCACGACCGTGCCGCCCGCGGCCTCGACGACCTCATGGCCGACCACCTGCTCGCGGGTGTAATCGCCCCCTTTGATCAGCGCGCTCGGCTTGATGCGGGTAATCAGGTCGATCGGCGTATCCTCATCGAAAATAACGACGAGATCGACGGCTTCGAGCGCCGCCAGCACTTCTGCACGTGCTCGCTCATCCTGAACGGGGCGGTCGGCGCCCTTCAGCCGCCGCACCGAGGCGTCGCTGTTCAGCCCTACGATCAGGCGGTCGCAGGCGGAGCGCGCCGCTGTCAGCACCTTGACGTGGCCGGGATGCAGGATGTCGAAGCAGCCATTGGTGAAGCCGACGCGCTGGCCTTGCTTCTTCCATTCCGCGAGCTGCGTGTCGAGCGCACCGGGCTCGAGCACGATCTTCTCTTCGGCCGCGAGATAGGCATGCGGCAATATCTTTCGCTTCAACTCGGCCACACTCACGCTGGCGGTGCCCTGCTTGCCGACGGCGACGGCGGCTGCGGCACTGGCCATGCGCAGCGCCGTGTCCCAGTCCGCGCCGGTGGCAAGCGACACCGCGAGCGCCGCGGCGACGGTGTCGCCGGCGCCGGAGACGTCGCGCACCTTGACCGGAAACGCCGGAACGTGAACGGCCTCGCCGTTGCGCGGCACCAGCGTCATGCCGTGCTCGCCTTGGGTGACCAGGATCGCTTCGCAATCGGCGAGCCGCATCACGTCCTCGCTGGCATCGACGATGCTCTGCGGCGTGTCGGCGCGGCTTCGGGTCGCTTCCGAAAATTCCTTGCGATTGGGCGTGAGCAGCGTGGCGCCCCGATAGATCGCCCAGTTCAGGCTCTTGGGATCGACGATCACGGGCTTGCCGAGTTTTCGCGCGGCGTCGATGGTGTGGCGGATGACGCGGGCGGTGAGCACGCCCTTGGCGTAATCGGACAGCAGCACGATGTCGGTGCGCGCGATCTGCGGCAGGATCGCTTCGATCAGCTTGGTCTCGATCGTATCGGAAGCAGGCTGTGCCTGCTCCCAATCCGCACGCAGCATGTGCGTGGAAAAATGCTCGGAGACGAAACGGACCTTTCGCGTGGTCGGACGCGAGGGATCGCACACCAGCACACTTTCGATTGCGCCCTGCTCCGCAAGCGTCGAGGCGAGCTGCCTGCCCGCCTCGTCATCGCCGACGAGGCCGACGAAGATGCAGCGCGCGCCGAGCGCGGCGACGTTGCGCGCGACATTGCCGGCGCCGCCGATATGGATCTCGCTGCGCTGTACCGCGATGACCGGCGCCGGCGCTTCCGGCGAGATCCGCGACACCTCGCCATAGACGAACTCGTCCAGCATGATGTCGCCGATGCACAGCACCGTGCGGCCCGAGATGGCTTGCGCGAGGGTATCGAAATCGAGAATGGGCGTCGGCATGGTGATGGGCCTCAGCGGAAGCGGTCGGGCCGGTCGAGATAATTCCCGACATAGGTCTTCACCGCGTCCTCGAGCGTCGTGAAACCGCCATTATACCCGGCGCGGTGGAGGCGATCGAACTCGCTCTGGGTGAAGTACTGGTAGCTGCCGCGGATCTGCTCGGGCATGTCGATGTATTCGATGTTGGGGCTGGCGCCGAGCGCGGCATAAGCCGCCAGCATCAGATCCTTGAAGCTGCGTGCCTTGCCGGTGCCGACATTGAAGATGCCGGACACCGAGCGCGTCGCCAGCAGCCACATGATCACGCGCACGACGTCGTCGACATAGATGAAATCGCGGCGCTGGTCGCCGTCGGCGATGCCCTCGCGATGCGACTTGAACAATTGCACGACACGGCCCGCTTTGACGTCGTCGAAACGGCGCGCCAGCACGCTCATCATCGAGCCCTTGTGGTATTCGTTGGGGCCGAACACGTTGAAGAATTTCAGCCCGGCCCATTGCGGCGGCAGTTTCTCGCCGTTCGCTGCGCGCTCGGCGACGGCGAGATCGAACAGATGCTTGCTCCAGCCGTAGAGATTCATCGGCCGCAATTTTTTCAGCGCAGGGACAGAGCTGTCGTCATCAAAACCTGCCTCACCGTCGCCGTAGGTCGCCGCCGAGGAGGCGTAGATCAGCGGCACGGCATTTGCCGTGCACCAGTCCAGGAGACGCATCGACAGGCGGAAGTTGGTCTCGAACACCAGGTCGCCGTCGGTCGCGGTGGTCGCGGAAATCGCCCCGAGATGGATCACGGAGTCGAGCTTGCGGCCCTTCAGCCAGTCCAACAGCTCAGCCGGTGGGACGATATCCACAAGCTGCCGCTTGGCGAGGTTGCGCCATTTGCCCTCGTTGCCAAGGAAATCGCAGACGCCGATGTCGCTGCGGCCGGCCTCGTTCAGCGCGGCGACGACATTCGATCCGATAAAACCGGCCCCGCCGGTCACCAGCAACATTCCAACTTCCCTGCCAGATTCCGCCTGCCCGAAGTTTTGCGGTCCGGTTCTGCCCTAGCGCATGATCCGCCAAAGTGTAAGCGGTTTTAGGATTGCCGCTCAGCCGGCTTTACCTGCCGGCCCGGAGCGGCTAACCGAACCGTCACATCAGCGCACCTCGACCTTATTAACGAATGAACCAAGATTCGCAACTTAGTGGCGAGGCAGATCGGGGCGACACGCGCCCGATCCTGATCGTCCCTTACATGTGGATCGGCGATTTCGTCCGGAATCACACCGTCGTGCGGGTCCTGAACGAGCGCTGGCCGAACCGGCCGGTCGATCTGCTCACGACGTCCCTGTGCGCGCCCCTGGTCGATTACATGCCGGGCGTGCGCGATGCGATCGTCTGGGATCTGCCGCGCGGGCAGCTCGCCGTAGGCCGCCAGCTCGGCCTGGCGAAGCTCCTGCGTGAGCGGAACTACGGCACCGCCCTGGTGCTGCCCCGGACCTGGAAGGCCGCCATCGCGCCCGCTTTGGCCGGGATTCCGGAAAGGGTCGGCTTCGTCGGCGAATTCCGGTTCGGCCTGCTCAATCGTTGGCGCTGGGGCGAAAAGAAGCTGCCCCGCTTCATCGACAAGAACGCCGCCCTCGCCCAGCCCGATGGCGCCCCGCTGCCACCGGAATGGCCGGTGCCGCAATTGCGGGTCCCGGCCGAGGACATCCTCCGCTGGCGGCAGGCCAATGGCCTGAGCACAGGCGCCGCCGTGGCGCTGGCTCCCGGCTCGGTCGGGGTGTCAAAACGCTGGAGCTACTATCCCGAGGCCGCCCGCTTGCTCGCCGAGCGCGGCCTCGAGGTCTGGGTGGTGGGCGGCCCCGGGGAAAAGGGCCTGGCCCAGGAGATCGTCGCGGCCGGCGGCCCGGGGGTCCGGGACCTCACCGGCAATGATCTGCGCAATGGCGTGCTGGCCATGGCCGCGGCCGGCGTCGCGATCTCCAACGATTCCGGCCTGATGCACATCGCAGCCGCCCTGGCCACGCCGACCATGGGCATCTTCGGGCCGACCAGCCCTTACCTCTGGGCCCCCCTCAACGGCCTCGCCGCGACCGTGGTCCAGGACAAGAGCGTGCTCTCCTGCCAGCCCTGCCAGAGCACGATCTGCAAGATGAACGATCATCGCTGCATGCGAGATATCGCGGCGAGCGAGGTGGTGGAGATTGCGCAGCGGGTGCTGGGTGAGGCCGGCTTGCGGGCCATGACCTGAAGGCCGTCGAGGCTACGCCGATAATGACAGCATACCGGTGTTTTGCCCGACGAGTCAAATCGATTTCGTAAAATCAGCAGCCCATTTACACCGGCCGCCAAGCCATTGATTTCGTTGGCCGCGGCTACTGTGCATGGGGTTGTTTTCGCGGTTTTTGTTTTGGGGATGCGACAGCAGTGACTCAAAGCAGCGGCCGATACACTTCGCCGATCCGCGCCGCCTCGGCATCAAGGCTGAATCGTTCGAGCACCCGTGCCCGCCCGCGCTCGCCCATAGCGATCGCAGTGGCCACATCGCGCATCAGCGGTTCGATCGCTGCAGCCAGTGCATCCGCATCACCGGTCGGGATCAGCACGCCGGTCACGCCATCCTCGACCACGAGTTCGGCCGCGCCGGCGCGTGCGGCGACCAGCGCGCTGCCGGCCGCCATCGCCTCGATCAGCGTCAGGCCAAAACCTTCGTTGCGTGAGGTGAAGGCGTAGATCGTCAGCCGCTGATACCAGCGCTGCACGTCTTCGATCGGCAGTTCGCCAGTGATGACGATGCGCAATTGCAAGCCGGCGACCTCGATCCGCTTCTTCAGGTCGTTTGCGAAAACAGTTTGCTCGGGTGTGACCTGGCCGACGATGATTGCGGTGAAATCCGGATAGCGCGGCAGCAAGCGGCACATCGCATCGACGAACACATCGGTGCCCTTCTGCGCGCGCACCCGGCCGAAGCAGCCGATCGCGTAGCGGCCCGGCAGCGCGGTTTCCGCGAAGGCAGCAGGGCGATCTACCGGCGGCGCATAGACGGCGGTGTCGACGCCGTGTGGGATCACGGTCGCCTTCACCTTCAGGAACGAGGCCGAAAGATCTGATGTCGCGATGATCGCGTCCATGCGCCGGATCAGCCAGAGCGTGATCCAGCTATGATGGCGCTGTGCCGCCGAGGTGAAGACGAGCTTGAGCGGCCAGCCGAGCGCGCGCAACAGCACGCCCGCGATCATCTCGTTGTTGCGGCGCGCGTGCCAGATCACCGGCGCCTTGCGGCGCCACAATCTCAAGAGATCGGCACCGTTCAGGCGCGCGATCCCCTCCGGCGCGTCGGAGCCGAACCACGCGGCGCGAAACAGCTTTGCCAGCCGCGGCGCCACCATCCGGTTGGTCGCGGTGACCCCGGAATAGCGCCTGTGCAGATTTGGCACGATCACTTCGAGATCGCTTGGGGAATTCGCCACGCCACGCTCCGTTTCGAAAGTCCCTATACGCAACATTAAGCATAGTGACCAGTTCAGCCGCGCCGATACCCACTCTTCACCACGTAAACGTTAGCTTGGAGCGTTGATCGAAGACGGGTGAGATCATGACTGTGCTTGTCACCGGCGGTGCCGGCTATATCGGAAGCCACACGGTTCTGGCGCTGGCGGAAGCCGGCGAGGACGTCGTCGTGATCGACGATCTCTCCACCGGCTTCTCGGTCTATCTGCCCGAAGGCGTGCCGCTGTTCATTGGCGATGCCGGCGACGAGAACCTCCTCGAAGGCGTGATCGCCCAGCACAACATCGAGAGCATCATCCATTTCGCTGGCTCGGTGGTCGTGCCGGATTCGATGCGCGATCCGCTCGGCTATTACCGCAACAACTTCACGACCGCGCGCAACCTGCTCAATGTCGCGGTCAAGCGCGGCATCGACCGCTTCATTTTCTCCTCGACCGCTGCGGTCTACGGCGATCCGGACCAGGTGCCGGTGCCCGAGCATGCGCCGACACGGCCATTGTCGCCCTACGGTTCGTCGAAGCTGATGACCGAGATCATGCTGCACGACGTCGCTGCCGCCTACGGCATGCAATACGTGACCCTGCGCTATTTCAACGTTGCGGGTGCCGATCCGCAGGCCCGCATCGGCCTTGCCACCGCCGGCGCCACGCATTTGCTCAAGATCGCGGTGGAAGCCGCGACCGGCCAGCGCGCCAAGATCGACGTGTTCGGCACCGACTATCCGACCCCGGACGGCAGCTGCATCCGCGACTTCATCCATGTCACGGACCTGTCGCAGGCGCATCGCTCGGCGCTCGCCTATTTGCGCAACGGCGGCGCCTCGACGACGCTCAATTGCGGCTATGGCCGCGGCTACTCCGTGCTGGAGACCATCGACGCGGTACGCCGTGTTTCGGGCCGCAGCTTCGCCGTGCAATACGCCCCGCGCCGGCCCGGCGACATCATGACCATGGTCGCCGACACCAGCCGCATCCGCGGCCTGCTCGACTGGAAGCCGCAATACGACGACCTCGAGACCATTGCAGCCCATGCGCTGGCCTGGGAGGACAAGCTGTTCCGCGAGCGTCACGGCGAGCTCCGCCACGCCGCCTCGGCCTAGATTCCATCCGGGCGCAAGCCCTTAATTGGGCTTGAAAAGCGCTGGCTTAGCGGGCACAGAGGCCGTTCGATCCCTGACGCGCGGGCAGGCTTATTCCTGTGCCGTCAATGGACTGCGGATGGCTCAGTTTCCAAAGAAAATCACCGACGATCCCTATGCGGCAGCGGTGCTGATTCGCCGCCTGGTCACGGAACAGGGGATCATCTACTGGCGGCGCTATCTCGTCGCCTTCGCGCTGATGGCGCTTGCCGCCGGATCGACCGCGGGCGCGACCTACGTGCTCGGCCAGGTCATCAACCAGGCCTATGTCGACAAGAACATCCCGGGTATCGCGATGTTCTCGGGCATCACGGTGATCCTGCTCTTCATCAAGGGCGTGGCGACTTACGGCCACATGGTGATCCTGACCAAGATCTCCAATGCCATCCTCGCCACCAACCAGCGCCAGCTGTTCGCCAAGCTGATGCGCGAGAGCGTCGGCTTCTTCTCCGAGCGGCATTCGTCGGAATTTCTGGCGCGGCTGACGGCCGGCGCAAAGTCCATCACCGATGTCCTCAACATGCTGGTCAATGCGGTCGGGCGCGACCTCATGATGCTGCTCGCCATGATCGGCGTGATGGTGTGGCAGGATCCGGTGATGTCGTTCATCGGCCTCGTCGCCGTGCCGCCGGCGATGCTGGTGCTGCGCAAGCTGGTCAAGCGCATCAAGGGCCTCGCCTACAACCAGTTCACCGGCACCGCCGACATTCTCGAGACGATGCAGGAATCGCTGCAGGGCATCCGCACGGTGAAAGCGTTCACGCTCGAAGACACCATGCAGAACCGCATCGACGAGAACATCGCGATTGTCGAGCGCAACGCCAACAAGATGGCCCGCGTCGCCAACCGCTCCAACCCGCTGATGGAGATGCTCGGCGGCTTCGCGGTCGCCGGCTGCCTGCTCTATGGCGGCTACAGCGTGGTCGCCCTCAACGCCACGCCCGGCGCGTTCTTTTCCTTCATGACCGCCTTCCTGATGGCGACCGAGCCGGCCAAGCGGCTGGCGCGGCTCAACATCGACCTCAACAGCCAGCTCGTCGGCGCACGCATGCTGCTCGAAGTCGTCGACAGCCCCGCGAGCGAGCATTCCGACGACGACAAGCCGGCGCTGAAACTGTCGACTGCCCGTATCGAGCTGCGCGACGTCAGCTTCTCCTATCGCAACGGTGAGACCGTCCTCAACCGCATGAGTTTTGTTGCCGAGCCCGGCAAGGTCACCGCATTGGTCGGCCCCTCCGGCGGCGGCAAATCGACGGTGCTGGCGTTGCTGCTGCGCTTCTACGAGGTGACGCAAGGCGACATCGTGATCGACGGCCAGTCGATCGGCGCGGTCTCGCGAAGATCGCTGCGGGCTCAGACCGCCTATGTCGGCCAGGACGTCTATCTGTTCCGCGACACCATCCGCAGCAACATCGCCTTCGGCAAGCCGGGCGCAACCGAAGACCAGATCATCGACGCTGCGAAAGCAGCCTGCGCGCATGACTTCATCATGGGCTTCCCGCTCGGCTACGACACGCCCGTCGGCGAGCACGGCACGCAGCTGTCCGGCGGCCAGCGCCAGCGTATCGCGGTGGCGCGCGCGCTGATCAAGAACGCGCCGATCATCCTGCTCGACGAAGCCACCGCCGCGCTCGATTCGGAGTCCGAGCGGCAGGTGCAGGAGGCGATCGAGCATCTCTGCCAGAACCGCACGACCATCGTGATCGCGCATCGCCTGCACACCATCATGCACGCCGATGCGATCCTGGTGGTCGAGGGCGGCGAGATCGTCGAGCAGGGCCGGCACGACGAGCTGCTCCGCCGCGGCGGACGCTATGCGTCGTTCTTCCGCCTGCAACATCACGACGCCGGCGCTCTGGCGCCGATCAGCGCAACCGCATAGAGTTCCCTTCACCTCAAGAGCAGCGAGATCGCACCATGAACGCCGCCTCCTACGTCATCCCGCTTCCGACCCAGGCTTCGCTTCCCGTCGTCGGGGAAAGCGGCCGTTTTCCCGTGCGCCGCATCTGGTGCGTCGGCCGCAACTATCTCGAGCACATCCGCGAGATGGGCAATGACGAGCGCGCCCCGCCGTTCTTCTTCGCCAAGCACGCCGACATGCTGGTGCCCGACGGCGCCACCATTCCCTATCCGCCGCTGACCAAGGATTTGCATCACGAGGTCGAGCTGATCGTCGCGATGAAGAGCGGCGGGCTGAACATCCCCGCCGACAAGGCGCTCGACCATGTCTACGGCTATGCCGTCGGCATCGACTTGACCCGCCGCGACCTCCAGATCGCCTCCCGCAAGAAGGAGCGTCCCTGGGAGATCGGTAAGTCGTTCGACTATTCGGCGCCCTGCTCCGCGGTGCAGCCGGCATCGAAGATCGGTCATCCCGCCAAGGGCAAGATCTGGCTCACGGTCAACGGTAACGAAGCGCAGAAAGGCGACCTCACCGAGCTGATCTGGAACGTGCCTGAGATTATCTGGCAGCTCTCGCAGCAGGTGAAGCTCGCCGCCGGCGACATCATCATGACGGGCACGCCGGCCGGCGTGTCGCAGCTCCAGCCCGGCGACAAGCTCGAATGCGGCGTCGACGGCGTCGGTACGCTGAAGGTCTCGATCGGCCAGCCAGAGTAAGGCTCACGGCGGCTCTAAATAAAAAGGCCCCGGGCAAGTCCGGGGCCTTTTGTATTTCGACGGCGGATGCCGATCTACCGGGCCTTCACCGGCCGATCGGCGTGGCTTGCCTGCGGCACACCGCGATTGAGCGACATGTGGGAATGCACGCACAGCCAATCATCACGATGCCTTGAAAACACCATCGTGGCCCGGCCCGGGCGCGGAAACGCGCTGCCGTCGGGATGATAGCCTGTGCTCGTCCACGGCACGATCACGGTCGCCATCGTGCCATCGGACGATGCCAGCATCGAGGCCTGGTCGACGACGAAACGGAAGTCGGACGTCTTCGGCCAGACGTTGTCCCATTGCGTCGTGACCCATTGGTCGAGGCCGGGGATAACGTCGTTGTGGGTGCCGAAGGCCAGCACATCCGGATGGAAGAGCGGCCGCGCCGAAGCATAGTCGACCTCGCGGACATAACCCGCGAAGGTTTCCAACCAGTGGCGAAAGTACAGCGTGATCTCGGTATTCGCGGTCGGCAAGGACGCCATCGCCTGCTCCATGTTCGGCAACTCAATCGCGGCACTCTTTGTTGCCATGGGGCGAACCGTCCAGCAAGATACGCGGAGAGCACCGGTGGAGATCGATCGACGAACCGGGCCGATTTCATGGAGCCAGACTCATGAGACGCCTTCTCCTGCTTGCAGCCACGCTTATCGTCTCGTGCGACGTTGCCAGCGCGCAGTCCAGTCAGCCTTATGCTGGCCTTGAGCATCGCCCTATCAAGGCGCTGTCGCACCAGCAGATCGACGATCTTCGAGCCGGACGTGGCATGGGCCTAGCGCTTGCTGCCGAGCTCAATGGATATCCCGGTCCGAGTCATGTTCTTGAGCTAGGTGATTGGCTTGATTTGACCGCGGACCAGCGCATCCAGGTTCAGCGCCTCTTCGATGCCATGAAGCAGGAGGCGGTCCCGCTGGGTAACAAGCTGCTCGAGCAGGAAACGGAATTGGACCGGCTCTTCTTCACCCGCGTCGTGACATCGGAGTCACTCAAGGCGGCCCTCCTTGCCATTTCGGAAACCCAGGCACTGCTCCGCGAAAGCCATCTCAAATATCATCTGTCGACAACCGCCCTGCTCGATCAGAGGCAAATGCAGCGATACGCGGAGCTGCGAGGTTACCAACGGCCCGATAGCTCCGAAGGACACAAGCACCGTCATTAGAAAAATGCTGGCGGTCTGCTTCGCCACCCAATGCAAACGCGATCAGCGCAAAGCCGACAGCACGATGAGGCCGAGGATCAGCGCCGTCAGCGAATATTTGAGCGTGGCGCTCGGCGAACCGCACCGCAAGCTACCGCCGGCGAACAACGCCACGAATAATATGTACTTCCTCGGCAAGGCCGATCAGTTTCCCTATCTCGCCGCAACCGCGAAAGCGAACCGCGTGATCGCGCTTCAGGTCAGCGGGCCGGCACCGGCCCCCGGCTACAGCTTCAACTACATCAATCTCGGCGGCAGCACCGAGAAACTGATGGTGCAGTTCGGCGACCCCTTCCATGTCGGGCCGAGCGGGCTAGAGAAGACCGAGTTCTGGACCTATCACCCATGGCCCTTCTCATTCGAAGTGCAGGCGGACCGCGTCACGTCAATCCGGATCAGCGATCCGACCCTCCAGTAAATAGATTGTACGGGGCCCTGGTCACGCCCGTGACAGGGCCTGGAGACCCTTGAAGGTCAGGCGCTTGGGGTCTGTGACGCCGGCGAGATACAGGCGGCGGATGAATGCGATGACGGCGTCGCGGTCGCAATCGGTCAACGCGACGACGGCGTCGACCGCGATTCTCTGGGCTTCCATTGGGCTCACCTCGGCCTTGCAAGTAACCCCGGCCGAGACAGGCTAGGACTCCGCGGTTAATCCGGCGTTAACCGTTCGCGCAGCATGGCCGATTCACCTGAGCGGCCGTATACGCAAAACAACGCATTGCCCGGGGTGCAGCGGCTCACCGCGCAGTGATGCTGTTCTTGAGCTGAGCGAACTGTTTCTTCAGCCGCGGCACCGCAAAGTCCGTGAAGGTCCGCACCTTCGGCACCGAGAGCCGGCCCTGCGGACAGATCAAATGCGCGGGCATCTCGGGATCCTCGTCGCCGGCAAGCACGATCTCGAGCTCGCCGCGCGCGACCTGCTCACCCACCTGATACGAATACATCCGCGCCACGCCGCGGCCGGCGACGGCCGAGGCCACCGCCGCATAAGTGCTGTTGACGACGAGGCGCGGGCTGAATTGCACCGTGCGGGCAGCCGACGAGCCGGCTTGCGGCGCAAAGGTCCAGGAATTGGGAAGGTGGGCCATCGCAACGATCTGGTGCTTGGCGAGATCGCCGGGCTCGGTGATCCGCGGGTGCTGCTTCAGATAGCGTGGTGATGCCACCACGACGCGGCTGATCTCGCCGACCCGCATCGCGACCATCGCCGAATCCGCGAGATGGCCGATGCGGAGCGCGACGTCGACCCCCTCCTCGATCAGATTGACGGCGCGATCGAACAACAGGAGTTTTGCCGACACGGTCGGATAGGCGTCGAGAAACGCATCGAGGATCGGCCGCAGCACCATCTCGCCCGACACCACAGGGGCAGTGATCGTGAGCAGGCCGCGGGGTGCCGTGCGCGGCCCGGCCGTGATATCGTCGGCCTCCTCCAGTTCGGTGAGCACGCGGCGACAGACCGCGACATAGCGCTCGCCCTCCTCGCTCAGCTTGATCGAACGTGTGGTCCGGTGCAGCAGCTCGGCACCGACCCGCTGCTCCAGGAACGCAATGGCGCGGCTCACCGCCGCCGGCGAACGGCCGAGCTTGCGGCCCGCAGCCGCGAGGCTGCCCTCGTCCACCGCAAGGACAAACACCTTCATCGCATCCAGACGATCCATACGTCTCCCACCAGCCCATCGAACTCCGATTGCAAGCTAGGCGTTCGCTCACGCTGCAGCAACCACCGCTGGCGCCGGCCCGGCATTCGTTCGCACCGCGAAAGAGTGTCTGCCGGACAGCGCATATTCGCAGCCGGCCCGCTGCGGCGTATTTCATCCGCCAAGCCAGCCACTGCTGGCGCAGGTTCTGAAAGCCAACAACAGGAGCCCATCATGGGTGTCGAACAGAAGGTTGCCATCATCACCGGTGCTTCGCAGGGCATCGGTGCCGCCCTGGTCCAGGGTTTTCGCGATCGCAACTATCGTGTCGTCGCAACGGCACGCTCGATCAAGCCGTCGGCCGACGATGATGTCCTCGCCGTTCCCGGCGACATTTCCGAGCGGGCCACCGCCGAGCGCGTGGTCTCGCAAGCCATCTCCCGCTTTGGCCGTGTCGACACGCTGGTCAACAACGCCGGCATTTTCGTCGCAAAGCCGTTCACGCAGTACACGGCGGAGGACTATGCGGCGGTGATGGGCACCAACGTCGCGGGCTTCTTCCACGTCACGCAGCTTGCCATCGGCGAGATGGAGAAGCAGGGGTCCGGCCACGTTGTCCAGATCACAACCACGCTGGTTGACCAGGCCAATTCGAATGTGCCCTCGGTGCTGGCCTCGCTGAGCAAGGGTGGGTTGAGCGCCGCGACCAGGTCGCTCGCGATCGAATATGCCAAGCGCGGTATCCGCGTGAACGCGGTGTCGCCCGGCATCATCAAGTCGCCGATGCATCCCGTCGCGACACACGCCCAGCTCGATGCGCTGCATCCCGTCGGCCATATGGGCGAGATGTCCGACATCGTCGACGCCGTGCTCTATCTCGAGGGTGCCGCCTTCGTCACCGGCGAGATCCTGCATGTCGACGGCGGCCAGAGCGCCGGCCATTAGCCAAGAGGAGAGACGACATGCCCATTGTCACCATTCAAGTGACTCGCGAAGGAACGACGCCGGGAACGGCCTCGCTCACGGCGGAGGAGAAGGCGGCGTTGATCAAGGGATCGAGCGAGCTCCTGCTCGACGTGCTCGGCAAGCCGCTCGATTCCACCTTTGTCGTGATCGAGGAAGTCGACCTCGAGAACTGGGGCTGGGGCGGCCTGCCTGTGCCGGAATTCCGGCGGCGCCGCGCCGCCCGGACAGGTTGATCCGCGCGCCATCGCGCGCGCAGGAGAATGAGATGGCCGAATTCAATGCAAATCCCAAGCACGATACCCGGCCGCAACGGCGGCCGGGAGCGGCATCACAAGCAGCTTCCCGGCAAACCTGGCGATATGCGGTGGCAGGATTATCCGCATCGCTGGTCGGACTTGGCCTCGCGCGCTTTTCGTACACGCCGCTGATCCCGGCCCTGATCGCCGCGAAATGGTTCGCTGCGTCAGAGAGCGTCTATCTCGGTGCTTCGAACCTGGCCGGCTATCTCGCCGGCGCGCTCGCGGCGCGGGCCGTGGCCGCGCGCATCGGCGCCGTCCGTGCCGTGCGGGCGATGATGTTGCTCGCCACTCTATCTTTTTTTGGCAGTTCAACCCCGGTGTCGTTCACCTGGTTCTTCGCCTGGCGCTTCCTGTCGGGGCTCACCGGTGGAATCATCATGGTGCTGGCGGCCTCCGTCATTCTGCCGCATATCTCGGCCGCGAGGCGCGGCATCGTCGGCGGGGTGATCTTTGCGGGCGTCGGGCTCGGTGTCGCCGCATCGGGCACGCTGGTGCCACTGCTGCTACAGCAAGGCTTGCAACAGAGTTGGTATGGCCTTGGCGTGCTCTCGGGCACGCTCACGCTGGTGAGCTGGTGGAACTGGCCTGCTGAAGTCAAAGCCGATACCGTGCCATCGTATCGCGCGAAGCACGACCACGCTTCGCCCGTTGGTCGCGGCTTGCTCGTCCAATACGGCCTCAACGCGGTGGCGCTGGTGCCGCACATGGTCTTCATCGTCGACTTTGTCGCGCGCGGCCTCGGCCAGGGTATCGCCGCGGGATCGCACTATTGGGTGCTCTATGGCCTTGGCGCAATCGTCGGCCCGCTGATCACCGGTCATCTCGGCGACCGCGCCGGGTTTGGACCCGCGCTGCGCGCCGCCTTCCTGATCGAAGCGGCCGCCGTGCTGCTCCCGACGGTCAGTACCGCGCCTTTCTCGCTGATCGTGTCGAGCGTGGTGGTCGGCGGCTTCACACCCGGCATCGTACCGCTCGTGCTCGGACGCATCCATGAGCTGGTCCCACACTCCGCCGAGCAGCAGCGCACGACATGGAGCCATGCCACGACCAGCTTTGCGCTGTTCCAGGCGGCCGCGGCCTACGGCTTCTCCTGGATCTATGCGCAGACCGGCGGCGATTATCTCGGCCTGTTTGCGCTGGGCGGCGGCGCCGTGGTGCTCGCACTCGCGATTGATCTTGCGCTGCCGCTTACCACGCGCAAGGCATAGAACGCGGAGGTCGTCGCGATCAGGAATATTGCATCACGCCGTCGTCGATCCGGCCGAACCGCAATGAGACGATGTCGAGCGCGTAGTTCTGGTAGAGCCGCCACGGCTGCTTCGAGCCTTGCTTCGGCATCTTTGCGACCGAGCGCTGCACATAACCCGAGGTGAAATCGAGCGACGGCTGCACGGTAATCGTGGAATCGTCATTATGCGGCATGCACTGCCGGAAATTGTGCCGGTCCATGTAGTTGATGAGCCGACAGACATACTCGCAGGTCAGGTCGCATTTCAGCGTCCATGATGCGTTAGTGTAGCCGAAGGCAGAGGCCATGTTAGGTACGTCCGCATACATCATGCCCTTGTAGGTCAGCGTGTTGGCGAAATCGACGATACGGCCGTCGACACTGATTTCGAGACCGCCGACGACCTGGAGCACCAGTCCCGTCGCGGTCACGATGATGTCCGCCGCAAGCTCGCTGCCGTCCTTCAGCCGGATGCCGTCGCGCGTGAACGTGTCGATCTCTTTTGTGACCACGGACGCGCGCTGCTCGCGGATCGCCTTGAACAGATCGCCATCCGGCACGAGGCAGAGTCGCTGGTCCCAGGGATTGTAGCGCGGCGTAAAATGGGTCGCGACGTCGTAGTCGGGCCCGAGCGCCATCTGCACGCCCTTGAGAACCAGCTCCTTCACCTTCGCAGGACGGCGCCGACTGAGCTGGAAGAAGAACATCCCCCACATCACGTTGCGCCAGCGGATCAGGTGATAGGCAAGCCGCGTCGGCAGATTGCGCCGCAATTTGTTGGCGACGGGATCCTGCGCCGGGCGCGACACCACATAGGTCGGCGAGCGTTGGAGCATGGTGACCTGCGCGGCCGTCTTGGCGAGCTCCGGCACCAGAGTCACCGCGGTCGCGCCCGAGCCGATCACGACGACGCGCTTGCCGGCGCAGTCAATGTCGTCGGTCCATTTCTGCGGATGCACGATGCGGCCGGCGAAATCCGCCGCACCCTTGAACTCCGGCGTGTAGCCCGCCTCGTATTTGTAATAGCCCGAGCACATGAACAGGAAATTGCAGGTGAAGCGCACGGCTTCTGCCGCGCCCTGGCCGGTGATGCGCTCGGCCTCGACGGTCCAGCTCGCCTCACTCGTCGACCACGCCGCACGCTTGACGCGATGGTGGAAGCGGATGTGCTTCTCGATGCCGTTCTCGGCCGCGGTTTCGCGAACGTAGTTGAGAATTTGCGCGCCGTCGGCGATCGCCTTCGGATCGGTCCAGGGCTTGAAGGAATAGCCCAGCGTGAACATGTCGCTGTCGGAGCGGACGCCGGGATAGCGAAACAGGTCCCAGGTCCCGCCGATGCAGGCGCGGCCCTCGAGGATGACATAGCTCTTGCCTGGACATTTCGTCTGCAGGTGGAAGCCCGCGCCGATGCCGGACAGGCCGGCACCGACGATCAGCACGTCGAAATGGTCTTGAGCCATTGTTTCCTCCGCAGCCGAGGATTGTCTGACCGGGATCGTCGCTCGTCAACTGGCAATCGGCCTGACACAACCGGGAGGAAACAGGTGCGTCGCGCTCAAAACAACAAAGCCCCGGATCGCTCCGGGGCTTTGCGTCGATAATGGATACGATCAGCGGATCAGTACCGGTAATGGTCCGACTTGTAAGGACCTTCCTGCTTGACGCCGATGTAGTCGGCCTGGTCCTTGCGCAGCTCGGTGAGCTTGACGCCGATCTTGGCGAGGTGCAGGCGCGCGACCTTTTCGTCGAGCGACTTCGGCAGCACGTAGACTTCCTTCTTGTACTTGCCGTCCTTGTTGTTGGCGAAAAGCTCGATCTGCGCCAGCGTCTGGTTGGTGAAGGAGGCCGACATCACGAAGGACGGATGGCCCATCGCGTTACCGAGGTTCACGAGGCGGCCTTCCGACAGCATGATGATGCGATGCTTGTCGGGGAATTCGATCTCGTCGACCTGCGGCTTGATGTTGGTCCACTTCAGGTTACGCAGACCCGCGATCTGGATCTCGTTGTCGAAGTGACCGATGTTACAGACGATGGCGCGATCCTTCATCGCGCGCATGTGCTCGATCGTGATGATGTCCTTGTTGCCCGTCGCGGTGACGAAGATGTCGGCGCGGGGCGCGGCGTCTTCCATGGTCACGACTTCATAGCCTTCCATCGCCGCCTGCAGCGCGCAGATCGGATCGACTTCGGAGACCATGACGCGGCAGCCGGCCTGGCGCAGCGAGGCGGCCGAACCCTTGCCGACGTCGCCGAAGCCCGCAACCATCGCAATCTTGCCGGACATCATCACGTCGGTGCCACGGCGGATGCCGTCAACCAGCGATTCACGGCAGCCATAGAGGTTGTCGAACTTCGACTTGGTGACGCTGTCGTTGACGTTGATGGCCGGCCATAGCAGCGTGCCGGCCTTCTGCATGTCATAGAGACGATGCACGCCCGTGGTGGTCTCTTCGGAAACGCCCTTGATGCTCTTGGCGATCTCGGCGAAGTAGCCCTTCGGCTTCTCCTTGAGCTGCTTCTTCAGAAGCGCGAAGAATACTTCCTCTTCTTCTGAACCCGGATTGTCCAGAAACTTGGTGTCGCCGTTCTCGGCGCGCAGACCGAGATGGACGTACATGGTGGCGTCGCCGCCGTCGTCGAGGATCATGTTCGGGTGACCGCCGCCGTGCCAGTCGAACAGCTTGGCGGTGTAGTCCCAATACTCGGTAAGGCTCTCACCCTTGACGGCGAACACCGGAATGCCGGCGGCTGCGATTGCCGCCGCGGCGTGGTCCTGCGTCGAATAGATGTTGCAGGAGACCCAGCGGATGTCGGCGCCGAGCGCTGCCAGCGTCTCGATCAGCACGCCGGTCTGGATCGTCATGTGCAGCGAGCCGGCGATACGCGCGCCCTTCAGCGGCTGCTTCGGGCCGTACTCCTCGCGGGTGGCCATCAGGCCGGGCATCTCGGTCTCGGCGAGCGAGAGCTCCTTGCGGCCGAAATCGGCGAGCGAAATGTCCTTGACGATGTAATCGGTGAAGCCGGGCTTCGCGTTCATTGCGGGCGTCCTGTTGTTGAATTGGTCATTCCGGGTCGCCCTGGAGAGGCGAGCCCGGAATCTCGATACGATGGTAGAATTCCGGGTTCGCCGCTGTCGCGGCGTCCCGGGAATGACGTCGGCGATCAGACCGCGCGCTTGAGCGCTTCGACGAGATCGGTCTTCTCCCAGGAGAAACCGCCCTCGTTGTCGGGCGTGCGGCCGAAATGGCCGTAGGCGGAGGTGCGCGCGTAGATCGGGCGGTTGAGATCGAGATGGCTGCGGATGCCACGCGGGGTGAGATCCATCGCCTTGGCGGCGGCCTTCTCGAGCTGATCCTCCGACACCTTACCGGTGCCGTGGGTGTCGATGTAGATCGACAGCGGACGCGCCACACCGATGGCGTAGGCGAGCTGCAGCGTGCAGCGATCCGCAAGACCGGCCGCGACGATGTTCTTGGCGACGTAGCGGGCAGCGTAAGCCGCGGAGCGGTCGACCTTGGTCGGATCCTTGCCGGAGAACGCGCCGCCGCCGTGCGGGGCCGCACCACCGTAGGTGTCGACGATGATCTTGCGGCCGGTCAGGCCGGAATCGCCGTCGGGACCGCCGATGTAGAACTTGCCGGTCGGGTTGATGTGCCAGATCGTCTTCGCCGTGATCCAGTCCTTCGGCAGCGCCTCGCGCACATAGGGCTCGACGATGTCGCGAATCTGCTTGGACGAGATGTCCTCGACCAGATGCTGATGCGACACCACGATCTCGCGCACGCCAACGGGCTTGCCGTTCTCGTACTGCACGGTGACCTGGCTCTTGGAGTCCGGGCCCAGCACCTTCTCGCGGCCCGAGTGGCGCGCTTCGGAGATGAGGCGGAGGATCTTGTGGGCGTAGAAGATCGGCGCCGGCATCAGATCGGGCGTCTCGTTGGTGGCGTAGCCGAACATGATGCCCTGGTCGCCAGCGCCCTCTTCCTTGACTTCGCCCGGCTGCAGCGCATCGACGCCCTGCGCGATGTCGGCGGACTGCGGATGCAGCAGGATCTCGATATCGGCCTTTTGCCAGTGGAAACCTTCCTGCTCGTAGCCGATGTCCTTGATCGCGTCGCGGACGACGCCTTCGATCTGCTCGTTGGTGACGGATGCGGGACCGCGGGTCTCACCGGCGATTACGACTTTGTTGGTGGTCGCGAGGGTTTCGCAGGCGGCGCGAATTTGCCAGGGATCGATGCCGGCTTTCGGTCCTTCGCGGTAGAACAGATCGACGATCTCGTCGGAGATCCGGTCGCACACCTTGTCCGGATGGCCTTCGGACACGGACTCGCTGGTGAAGAGATAGGACGCGCGCATCAGTAACCCCTTGTTCCGCCGCTAGCTGGCGGGCGTTGCGATATTTAGCTTTGAATGATGTCAATCACGCCGGCGCGAGATGACGTAGGATTCGTCGAGAAACCAGAGCCCATTGTACTTTCGCAGCACGTCCCTGGCGGCATCCAGAGTGCGGCCGTTTTGAGTCATTTCCGTCAACCGGTCGTCCTCAATCTGAGCGACATACACCGCCGCATTCCAGGCTGCAAAGGCCGTCGAGGTTCCGATAGTGCCTGTCACCTCGTTGGGCAGCGCTTCCATATCATACCTGAAGATCGAGCGGTTATCTGCATAAGCATTAAAATTTAAGTCGCGGCCCACCGAGCCGAGCTCGTACTTCACCGCGCGCAATAGCTCATGACGGCTCACCGAGAAAGGATTTTCTCCAGGCCAGATCGCCTGGATCATCTCCATGCCCGGATCCTGGCCGTGGGAGTGAATTCCGATCAGGCGGCCGCCTGCCCGCAAGGCCCTCGCCAGGGGCGCAATGATCCGTTTCGCCCTGAAATTAACCGAAGACAGCGCGCGGTATGGCTGGGATGCAATAACGAGGTCGAAATTTGCTTCGGCCTGGCCCGGCCGTGGAATGGTCGAATCGAGCAGAAACCGCTGGTCTTCACGGTAAAGCACCAGCACGACGGGACGCTCATAGAGCGGCATCCCGGTGCGGGGGCTGACCGCCGCGCGCCAGTTTTGCTCCAAAAACGGCTTCAATTCCGTAATTTGCGTCTCGAACTCGCCCGAGGAAGCACCCCGCAAGGGAACCTCGTGCCAGACGGTCGCGGCGGCTGCCGCGGGCGATGCCGGCGTGAGCCAGGGCGCCTCCGCGTAGAGCATGTTGGTAAAAACGAACACCGAGGCCGGATGCTCGAAAATGCGATCCGGCACCTTGTCCAGGGTCAGGCGGAGGTCCTCGAGACTGAGCTCCTTGCCGGCGACATAAAACGGCATGTGCGGAAAGCGCTGATGCATCGAGCGGAGCACGCGCGCCAGCACCGTGCCGTCGCCAACGCCGGCATCGAACACGCGCAGCGCCGGTGGCCGGGGATGAATGCTGGCAAGCTCCAGCGCCACGCGCTCGGCGACCACCCGCTTCTCGCTGCAAGTGTGGACGAACAGCAGGTATTTCTGGCGATTCTCGAAAAAGCGGAAATTGCCGCGCGGATCGCGCTTTTCGGGCGGCACCTGAAGTCCGCGCGGGGGCGGCACGCCGCCGGCCATCGATGCGGCCATGTAGGCCTGGATCCGGTCCAGAGTATCGATCGTGATGCGCTTGCCCTCGCGCAGGCGGTGCACGAGCTTCCCATCGTTCACCGCGCGCCGGCCGAACGTCGACTCCGCCATGTCCGCCTTACGGCAGAACTCGGTGATTTGGCTCAGGATTTCGTCATTCTTCATGAAGTGGGACGCAGTGGGCAGAAGGGTTGGGTAATGCCTCCTAGCAAAATCTGCCCACTGAGGGAATAGGGATACATCCACCTGGTTTGCCGTGTGGACAATAGCGAGGCCGTGAACCCCCACGCGCTGCCGGGCAACAAACAGACGCCTCTCCTCAACGGGACCACCGCCAATGCGTCGCCTGCTCGTCGCGCTCTTCGTGCTCGCCGCAACCCTGTGGTCGGCATCCGCTTTTGCGCAGGCGCGCAACCAGCTCGGGCCGCTCTGCACCACCGACACCACGCCGGCCGACCAGATGATCGACGCCTGCACCAAGATCATTGCGCTGAAGGTGTTCAAAGGCGAGCAGCTCGCGACGGTCTACTTCTGGCGCGCGGTAGGCTGGAACAAGAAGGGCGATTACCCGAAGGTCATCACCGACGCCACGGAAGCGATCCGGCTCCAGCCGAGCCAGGCGGCCTATAATCTCAGGGGATCGGCCTACTACGACAGAGGCGAGTACGAGATTGCGATCGCCGATTTCGACAACGCGCTGAAGCTAGGCCCGCCGAGCGCTACCATCTTCCACAATCGCGGCAATGCCTGGCGCGGCAAGGGCGACTTCGCCAAGGCCATTGCCGATTACGATATGTCGATCAAAGCTGATCCCAGATCGGCGTTCTCGTTCCAGAACCGCGGCATCGCGAAGGAGGCACTTGGCGATCTCGACGGCGCGCTGGCCGACATCAACCAGGCGATCCGGCTCGACCCGACGCTGCCGCAGCCGCTGATCAACCGGACCGCGATCTGGCGTGTCAGAGGCGATTACGATCGCGCGATTGCCGACGGCAGCGAAGCGATCCGGCTCGCGAAAGAGAAGCCGCCAGTCAATATCATGACGCCGCCGAACAGCGTTCTGGTCTCGGGCTACGCCCATCGCGCGCTGGCCTATGAGGCGAAAGGCGACTACGCGCACGCGAGGGACGACTACAAGGCGACGCTGGCGATCGTGGCTTCCGATGCCGGCAGCAAGGCCAATCAGGCCACTGCAAAGGTGCGGCTGTCGCTGGTCACCGACGCTAGCGTGCCGATCCCGCGCGATGCGCCGTCACCGACGACGGAGCCCGCGCAGGCACCGGCTCCCCAGCAGACGGGTGCCGCGTCGCCCCCCTCGCCTGCTCCAGCTGCGCGCGGCACGCGCATGGCGCTGATCATCGGCAATGGCGCCTATGCGCATGTAAAGGCCCTGCCGAATCCCCCCAATGACGCTCGCGCCGTTGCGAAGAGCCTGCGCAACATCGGCTTCACCGTGTCAGAAGGCGTCGACCTCGACCGCGCGGCGATGCAGAAGATGACGCGTGACTTCTTGCGGGAGGCGGCGCGAGCACAGGTCGTGGTGGTCTACTATGCCGGCCACGGTGTGCAGGTCGACGGCCGCAACTATCTCATTCCCGTCGACGTCGAACTCAAGCCGGGCGCGAGGATGACGGAGGCGATGATCGACATGGACACGATCATGGCCGGCCTCGACGACCAGGTCCGCACCAATATTTTGATCTTCGATGCCTGCCGCAACAATCCGATGGCACAGCAGGTCGCATCGGCCGGCACCAGCCGCACCATCGAAGCTGCCTCAGGCCTCGCGGCGCCAACGAGTCTCGGAGCCGGTGCGACGCTCGGCGCCGGCACGCTGATCGCCTTCGCCACTGCACCGGGCCAGGTCGCGCTCGACGGCGAGGGTGCCAACTCGCCGTTCTCCGCCGCGCTCTCCCGCCATCTCGGCACGCCGGGCCTGGAAGTGCAGCAGATGCTGACGCGGGTGCGGGCCGAGGTGGTGTCGACCACGAAGAACAAGCAGGTGCCGTGGTCGAACTCGTCGCTGCTGGGCGAGGTCTATCTGGCGGAGAAGTGAGGGGCGTGTCTGCTGCGGTGAGGCGAAGCGTCGTGCTCATACTCAGTGTCGTCCCGGCGAAGGCCGGGACCGATAACCACAGGACGTAGTTTGGCGAAGACTCGGAGTTGCCGCCTTGGCGTCACAACATCTCCCTTGGGGTATGGGTCCCGGCCTTCGCCGGGACGACACCGAGGGTGTTGCACCGGTTAACCGTCACTCACGAGACGGGCTGCGTAGAGC
>NZ_JBVVPR010000061.1:0-34511 GCF_055811835.1 Bradyrhizobium sp. WSM4874 | reverse complement strand
GCATGGTCCTTCTGGCGCAGAGCTCACCAGGCTGCCGCTCAACGCGCCCACTTCAAATCAAAAAAGCAACTGTAATGCTAGCCTGAATATATGGGCAGCTGCTGATTTATCTCAAGAACGGCGGCAAGGCGGTCAGTGCACCACCGGCCCGCCGGCCTTCTTCCAGGCATCGATGCCGCCGACGATGTGCGCCGTGTTGGTGAGCCCGGCCTCCTTCGCCGCCGCAACCGCCATGGCAGAGCGTTCGCCGAAGGCGCAGAAGAACACGACGCGGCGGCCGGTGGCGGCCGCGACCTCGCGCAGCATGCCGCCCGGCTTGAGGCTGTCTTCAACGGACGGATAGGGCGTATGCAGTGCGCCTTCGAGCATGCCGTGCTTCATGCGCTCATTGGTCTCGCGCAAATCGACCAGCAGGATATCGGGACGGCCGAGGCTGCGGATCGCCTCGACAGCGCGAAGCGCACGGCCCTCTTTCTCCAGATCCTCCTGGTGCAGGCCGACATGCATGTTGGCGGGCACCGCGACGTCCATCATCTTCGGATTGGGCAGCTTCAGATTGGCCATCAGCTCGATATAGTCGTCGACCGAGCGCACCTGGAGCCGCGGATTGTAGCGTTTCTCCTCGCCGATGGTGGAGACGGTGTCGCCCTTGTAGTCATGCGCCGGAAACACCATGGTCTCGTCCGGCAGCTTGAGCAGGCGGTTGAAGATCGAATCGTACTGCGCGCGCGAAGAACCGTTCTGGAAATCGGTGCGGCCGGTGCCGCGGATCAGCAGCGTGTCGCCGGTGAAGACGCGGTCGCCCATCAAATAGGAATAGGAATCGTCGGTGTGGCCGGGCGTGTACATCACGTCGAGCGCCAAGCCCTCGATCGTCACCTTGTCGCCGTCGGCAACCCGCATCGCCACCACGTCGGCCTTGGTCTGGTCGCCCATCACCGTCATGCAATGGGTGCGATCGCGCAGCTCGCCAAGGCCAGTGACGTGGTCGGCATGCAGATGGGTATCCACGGCCTTGACCAGCTTGAGATCAAGCTCGCGCAGCAGCTGGCAGTAGCGGTCGACCTTCTCCAGCACGGGATCGAGGATCAGCGCCTCGCCGCCGGGGCGGCTGGCCAGGAGATAGCTGTAGGTACCCGAAACACTGTCGAAGAGCTGACGGAAAATCATGGCGAGACCCGGCGTGAATTACCCCGAGATTCTACTACATTTAGGGCTCATAAGAGAAGCAATTCACTGTGTAAGCAAGAAAATTTAGAAGATTCTTGTTCCTGTGCTGCGCGGGTGGGCGTCACCTAGCCGCCGCTGTCATTCCCCGCGAAGGCGGGGAATCCAGTACGCCGCGCCCTTTCCGTACCCCTTGCGGTCTCGGAGTACTGGATCGCCCGCCTTCGCTGGCGATGACAGCGACTGTGCCGCGACGCTTTGCCCCGACAAAAGGCTCAGGGCCGCACCAATGTGTACCCGTTCTCGCTGAGAAACAGGATCTGCCCCACCCCGACCTGCACCGGTGTCGCCGCGGGGATGAAATCCGGCCGCTTGCCCGTCTCCCGCTCGATCGTGTCGACGGTGTTGAGGCAGATGTCGAAGCGTACGCCTTGCGCGATCAGGCTCTCGACCTGCTTGCGGCGCTCGCTGCCGGTGAACAGGAGATCGATGCCGGGACCGAAGGCCACCACCTCGATCGCGACCTTGTCCGGGTCGTAGGCCTTCAGCAAATTGTTGGCGACGCTGAGCACCAGAGCTTGCTTCTTCGCATCGCCATCGGAGAGCTGCAGCACGATCTTGTGCTCGGCGAACGGCTTGTCCTGGAGCGGCACCTGTTGCGCAAAAGCCGGCGGCATCGCCGTCCAGGCGAGCAGTGTCAGCAGCATCGCGGATAAGGTTTGCGACCGCATCATCCCTGTCCTGCGATGCCCGGATTGCCCTCGACGCCTTTCAGCGTGACGCCGGAGCCGAGCCGCTCCTGAAACATCCGGCCCGAGCGCAGATATTTTGCCACCACATCCCACACCGGCGCGCCCTGCTGGCCGTTGACCGAGGCCCAGCCCGCGACCTTGTAGCGGTGGCTGGCACTGAGCGCCTTGCCGCCATTGAGCTTCAGCTCCGAGATGCGGCTGCCGATCGCCGCCGTCGGCATGCAGGTGTAGCTGAGCCCACCGGCGCGCACCATGTCGCCGCCCTGCTGGTAATAGGGATCGGCATTGAAGAGATTGTCGCAGACGTCTTCCAGCACGTCCTTGATCTGGGCTCCCGTCATCTCCTGCACATAGGTCTCGGGATAACTGATCGCGGTTTCCGCCAGCAAATCCTCCATTGTCAGCGCCTGGCCGGACAGCCCGGTGACGCCCCAGCGGAAGCCCGGCGACAGCGCGATCTCGGCCTCGAGCTCGGTGCGCAGCGCACTGCAGATCAGCTCGTCGACCGGGCCGGCGAAATTATCGCGGCGATACAGCAGACGATCGGGCGTCGCGATCTTGTCCGACCAATCGGTAACGAAGGGCGCCCGCAGCCGGCCGATCAGTTCTGCCATCCCAGGATCGGGCTTCAACAGCTCGGAATAGACCGGCAGCAGATGATATCTGACGTCGCCGACCTTGCCTTTGTCGAGCGTGAGATCGAGCACGGCAAGGAATTTGCCGTTGGATCCGGCATTTGTGACGAGCGTCGTGCCGCTCGCATTCTTCACCGCGATCGGCTGCGGGACCGCGTCATGGGTATGGCCGCCGAGGATGACGTCGATGCCGGTGACGCGGCTTGCGAGCTTGAGATCGACGTCCATGCCGTTGTGCGACAGCAGGACGACCGCATCGACCTTGTCGGTGCCGCGCAAGCCATCGACATGCTTCTGGAGTTCTTCCTCGCGGATGCCGAAGGTCCAGTCCGGCGTGAACCGTTTGGGATGCGCGATCGGTACGTAAGGGAAGGCCTGGCCGACGATGGCGACGCGATGGCCGCCGAGCTCCTTGATCAAGGAGGGCTTGAACACGCGCCCCGTCGCCTTGTCGAAGGCGGGGGCGTCGTTGAATGCGGCTTCCTCGGTCAGGAAAACGTTCTGCGCCAGGAACTCGCCCTTGAAGCGCGCGAGATTGTCGCGCAGCGCCTGCTCGCCGTAGGTGAATTCCCAATGCCCGGTCATCGCTTCGATACCGAGCAGGTTTGCGGCCTCGACCATGTCGCGGCCCTGCATGATGTTGGCGAGTCCCGTGCCTTGCCAGAGATCGCCGCCGTCGACGAGCACGGAGCGTTTTTCGCCGACATCGCCGCGCAAGCGGTCGATCAGCGTCTTCAGATGGGCGAAGCCGCCAAGCTTGCCGAAGCGGCCTGCCGACTTCTCGAACTCGAAGCAGCTGAAGGCATAGGCGTCCGCGCTGTCGGGCCTGATGCCGAAACGGTCGAGGAAGGCGCGGCCGACCAGATGTGGCGGCCGTCCCGCCATCTCGGCGATCCCAATATTGACGCTGGGCTCGCGAAAATAGACCGGATTGAGTTGCGCATGGGTGTCGGTGAGGTGAAGGATGCGCGCATTGCCGAACCGTTCGAGGTCGTAAATGCTCGCGGCCTCAGCACCGCGCGCAAGCCGCGGCAGGCTGAGCGATGCGGCAGCAAGGCCTGCATTCTTCAGAAAATCGCGGCGGCGGATCGCCATCCAGAAATTCTCCGCGCCCTCTCATGGTCGCAAGGCTGTTGCACAAGCGAACAGTCTAGCGGATTTCCATCGCCTTCCAGGCTTCTTTTTCGGAAATCGCCTGGAAGATCGACGCCTTCGCCAACGCCTCGGCCTCCTTGGCTGCGGCCATGGCGCGGTCGAAATCGCCGCCATCGGCTGCCTTCTTTGCGGCGGCCAGCGTCGAGACGGTCACGGTCCATAGGTGGCGCAAGCTGGCAGCCTCCTTCGCGGCAGCTTCGGCTGCGGAATAGGCCGTCTTGTAGTCTGCCTCATTTGCCGCGCGCGCCGCTGGCGCGAGGCTCAGGGCAAGCAGCAAGGCGAGGAACATGGCGACGGCAAGTGACCGGTTCATGGCCGCGCTCCCGGTCCCGATATCGGCAGGCCGTTGGCGACGTAGGACAGGAAATATTCGACGTCGCGGTATTCATCCGCCTGCGGCTCCAGCGGAACCGCGCGGGTCTGGCTGTTGCAGGTGACGAAGCGGCGGCTGGTCGTGCCCATGCCGCTCCATTCGGAGCGGTAGATCGGCATGGCGTTCAGAATGCCGAGCGCCGGCGCCAGGATCTCGGCGCGGATGCGCTCGCCCGGGCTCTGCACATGGCAGCTCGCGCAGGAGAAATTCATCTGGCCGCGGCGCGTGTAGAAATAGCGCTTGCCGTTCTCGAATGCCGCGAGCGCGCGAGGATCGTCGGGGATCTTGATGTCCATCGGCTTGCCGCGCGAGGTGAAGGCCATGTAGGCGGTGAGCGAGGCCATCTCGTCCTTGACGTAGGAATAGGGCGCCTCGCCATTGGCCTCGCGGCAGCGGTTGAGCGCCAGTTCCAACGTGACGACCTTGCCTTCCTTCTCGTCGAAATAAGGATAGTTCTGGCGGATGCCGATGCCGCCGTTCGGGAAACAGTCGGCATAGGTCTTGCCGTTCTTGAACGGGGTGACGAACATCTCCTTGCCGGCGTCGAGCGCGAACTCGTAGGGCGGGAATTCCTCCTTCTCCTGCCACTGCCGCTTCATGTCCTCGTTCATGGAATAAGGACCGTTGACGAAATCCTCGTGCTTCACGGTCGGGAATTTCTGGAAGAAGAAGTTCTGGAATGCCTTGGCATCTGCAACGGGATCGACCTTGTCGGCCGCCACCACGCGCGGAGAGGTGAGGGCCAACGCGACGAGCGCGGCGCTCAACGAACCAAGCAGGATGGAGGTGCGGGCCGCCTTCATCACGAGATCTTCGCGGTGATCGTATCCGACGCACCCTTGTTATCCGTCCAGGAGACCTTCAGATCGTCGCCCTTCTTGGCCCCCTTGAAGCTGAACTTGACATAGGGGTCCTTCGAGACCGCGGTGCCCCAATCGGCAACGAAGACGTCCTTGCCGTTACATTCGAATTTCAGCTGCTGGATGTAATGCGCCGGGATCAGCTCGCCTTTGGCGTCCTTGACGAAGCCGGTATCCATGGGGTGCTGGACCAGCGCCTGCACCTCGGTGATGTCGCCGTTGGCGGTGGCGCGGACGCGAATGCTGGATGCCATCTCGATCTTCCTCGCTTAACCGCCGCAGCCGCCGACGGTGACTTTGACTTCCTTGGTCGCGCTGTAGAGCTTGCCGTCGGCCTCCACGATCGCGACCACGTTGGTGGTCTTGGCCATCTTCAGCCGGTTGGCGACAGCAGGGATCGTGCCTTCGGGAATCCTGTAGGATGCGGCCAGCGCGCTCGGGTTCTCGGCCACGAAGAACGAGATCGAGGTGACCTTGTCGAGCGTCGTCGTCACTGAGATCGGCACCACGCCGCCGTTCTCGGCGATTTCGGGGGCGTCCAGCTTGATCTTGTCGGACGGCTCGGCGGTTTTGCCGTAGAGCGCCTTGATGGCGTCAGCCTCGCTCTTCTGCTTGAAGGCCTCTTCCGGATATTTGTCGTTGGCCGCGGCCCGCGCGGGAGCAGCGCCGAACGGCAGATTGCCGAGGCCGAGCAGCGCGACCGAGGCTGCGCCCTGAAGGATCAGGCGCCGCGTCGCGGTAGGGCCGGTGAGTGTGGTCATCTCGGGTCTCCTGGGCAATCTCGTGCCTGAAGTCACAGGGTCTGCAGGAAATCAACGATCGCGCTGATCTCCTGGTCGGTCAAAATCCGGTTCCGGCCGAACGGCGGCATCATGGTCTGCGGATTGCGCTTGGTCTCGTCGAAGATGATCGCGGCCAGCTCGTTGCGATCGGGGTACTTGGCCTTGAGGTCCTTCAGCTCCGGCCCGATCGTTCCCGGCAGGTCGCCACCCCTGATGACATGGCAGGTCAGGCAATTGCCCTTGCCGCGGTCGAAAGCGAGTTTCCGGCCGTCGGCCACAGCGGACTGCGCCCACGCCGGGCTGGCGAGGCCGGCGGCAATGGCCAGCAAGATGAACAGAACGGGCGTCCGGGAAAAGGCGGTCAAGGCGTCCTTCCGAGGCGTTATAGCGTTGGTCTCGATCGCGAAATAGAAGCGTTCCAAAGCACAAAGGGCACCGTCTGACAATCAAGACTATGCACGCGACAAAATGGAGTTAATATCTTCCCCATTGCAACTAATGAGATTATTTGTTCAGCCGATTTGGCCCGAGAGTTTAGGGCCGTGGCGCGGGCCGGCTGTTTCCTGAGCGTTTTGCCGCTCAACCTGTTTTCAACGCGTTCTCGTTTTTTCAAGGGGACCTCACTTGGCTGAATATGTCGTCGAATTCGGCAGGGATGGCGGTCGGGTCGAGTCCGATGGGCGGCTCGACGCACCGGCATTTCATCGCAATCACGAGCCGCTCTGGGCGGCACTGGAACAGCATCTCGCCGGCTGCACCGGCAATGTGGTCGAGCTCGGCAGCGGAACCGGCCAGCACGTGGTCTACTTCGCGCGTCATACGCCCGGCCTGATCTGGTGGCCCAGCGATCTCAACCAGCGCCACCTCAAGAGCATCGAGGCCTGGCGCGTTCATTCAGGCCTGAAAAACATCCGCTCGCCGCTGCGGATCGATCTCACCGACCCCGACTGGTGCCCGGAGATGAAAGGCGGGCAGGCGCCGTCAAGTCTTGCCGCCGTGTTCTGCGCCAATGTCATCCACATCGCGCCATGGAGCGTCGCCGAGGGCCTGTTCGCCGGCGCCGGCCGCTATTTGCGGGCCGACGGCAAGCTGTTCCTCTACGGCCCGTTCAAGCGCGGCGGCAAGCACATCGCGCTCAGCAATGCTGTGTTCGACACCTCCTTGCGTGAAGGCAATCCCGACTGGGGCGTGCGTGACATCAGCGATGTCGAGGCGCTCGCCCGCGGCGCAGGACTTCGCCTCGTCGATACGATCGACATGCCGGCGAATAATCTGACCTTGGTATTCGCGCGATAGGACGTCGTCATGCCCGGGCTTGTCCCGGGCATCCACGTTCTTCGTGCACCAGCCAAGGCGTGGATGGCCGGGTCAAGCCCGGCCATGACGATGCGGAAACGTCAGCCCCGCAAACGCTAGCCCTCGTCCTTCCACCCGATCTTGTCTTTCAAAAACCGAAAACCAATCACCTCGAACCCCGCGCGCTCCTTGTTGTCCTTGCCGTAGCCGTGGCCGCCCGCTTCAGGCTCGTAAAACCAGGCCTCGTAGCCCATGGCCTGGAGCTTTGCCGCCATCTTGCGCGCATGCCCGGGATGGACACGGTCGTCGCGCCGCGTGGTGGCGATCAGGATCGGCGGATAGGGCTGGCCGGCCTTGACGTTGTGATAGGCGGAGTAGGTCTTCAGCCAGTCCCACTCCTCAGGCTTGTCGGGATCGCCATATTCCGCGATCCAGCTCGCGCCGGCGAGCAGCTTCGTGTAGCGGCGCATGTCGATCAGCGGGATGGTGCAGAACAGCGCGCCGAAACGATCGGGGTATCGCACCAGCATGTTGGTGATGAGGATGCCGCCGTTCGATCCACCCTGCGCGGCGATGCGCTTTGCTGTCGTCACGCCGCGGCGGACGAGATCGGCGGCAACGGCGGCGAAATCGTCGTGCGACAATTTCTTGCCGGCGAGCCGGCCGGCATCGTGCCAGCGTGTGCCGAATTCGCCGCCGCCGCGCAAATTCGCCTGCACCGTCGTGCCTCCGCGCTCCAGCCACAGCTTGCCCAGCGATGCGTTGTAATACGGCTTCACCGAATGGGCGAAGCCGCCATAGGCGCTCATATAGACCGGTGCATCGCCGGTCTCGCCGCTGGGGCCGGTCTGCACATAGGGAATGCGCTCGCCGTCGATCGAGATCGCCTCGTGCTGGGTCACCACGAGATCGTCGGAGGTGAATGTTTTCGGCGCCTGCTTCAACACGGTCGGGCTCGCGACGCCGCGCTCCATCAGCAGCAGCGACGGCGGCGTCAGCGGATCCTGCACGTTGGCAAGCAAGTCGCCATTGCTCTCGGAGGGATGGCGATCCAGCGGCCAGATGTCGACGACGCCGATCTGCGGCAGGCCGCCGAGTGACGCGCGGCTCCAGCTTGTGGCGGACGGCGTGCAGATCTCGAATTGCGGCTGGAGCTCGTCGAGGATCGACAGCACCAGCTTTCCTCCCGTCCAGAACAGACCTTGCAAAGCGCGGCGAGGTTCCGGCTCGAACAGCACCGCGAAATCGCGGCTGCCGGCCAAGAACGCCGAGAGCGACATGGCGAGCACGGTGTCGGCGGCATAGGTTCTGCCCTCGATCGACCAGGCTTCGCGCAGCTTCATCGCGAACCAGTCGCCATGCGCCTGCAACCAGATGCCGGTCGGCAGATCGAGCTTCGTCGTCGTGCCGTCTGCATCGCGCAGCCAGAGCGCATGATTGAAGAAATCGATTTGGTCCACGATCCAGCTGCGTGGGGCCGCAGCGGTGTCGTCGACCAGTCCCGAGATCGCCATATGATCGGCCGTGGTCTCGATGATCGTTTGCGCCTGATCGACAGGCTCGCCGCGCCGCCACAGGCGAACCGTCCGCGAATATCCCGAACTCGTCGCCATGCCTTCGCCATGGGCGCTCGACAGCAGCAGCGTGTCGGCATCGAGCCAATCGGCGCCGCCCTTGGCTTCCGACAGCGCAAATCCGTCCGCAACGAAACTCTTGGTGTCGAGGTCGAATTCCCGCAAGGTGACGGCGTCGCTGCCGCCGCGCGACAGGCTCAAAATGGCGCGCGCGCTTCCCTTCTGGGTGGTGATGCCGCTCAGCAGCCAGTCCTCGCCTTCGCGCACCGCGAGCTGGTCGACATCCAGCATGATCTCCCACGTGGGATGCGGTTTGCGAAACTCCGCAAGCGAAGTCTTCCGCCACAGGCCGCGCGGGTTGGTGGCGTCCTTCCAGAGATTGTGCAGTTCGTCGCCGCGGCGGCTGACATAGGGAATGTTGTCCGGACGATCGTAGATCGCCGCGAGGATATCGCGGTCACGCGCGAAGGCCGCTCCGCCGAACGCGTCGAGCGTCAAGCTGTTCTGTCGCGTGACGAAATCGAGCGCCTGCTTGCCTTCGATCTCCTCCAGCCAGAGCCAGGGATCGTCATCGGGAGCGCTGAGCGTAGGCCTGTCGTCGACGGACATGAACGAAACTCCGGAAGGTCGCGGCGGATAGGATTTGATCGAGCGCAAGCCGTCAAGTGCGCGGCCCATTATCATCGGCCCGATTGCGTCAGAGACATGGCCTGCGCCCGTTTGCGCCGGTTGCCCGCCCTCCCGCGCCCCGCCATAGTGCCGAGAATCAAACGAGCCCTTGAAAGCCTTTGAAGCCCCTCGAATGCCCGTTGGGGCGGAAATGCCGATGCTGGATGTGACTGCAGCCAATGAGATCGCCGCCGACGCTCGCGTGCGCGGCAATGTGGTGCGCCTTGCCGCCGCGCAGGCGCTGACCGGCGCCAACTCGGCGGTGATCTTCGCCACCGGCGCGATCGTCGGCGCGACGCTCGCGCCCGACGTCTCGTTCGCGACCGTGCCGATCTCGATGTATGTGCTCGGCCTCGCCGCCGGCACGCTGCCGACCGGCGCGATCTCGCGCCGCTTCGGCCGCCGCGTCGCTTTCATCGTCGGCACCGGTCTGGGCGCGCTGACCGGTTTGCTCGGCTGTTTCGCGATCCTGCACGCTTCGTTTCCGTTGTTCTGTCTGGCGACTTTTCTCGGCGGCCTCTACGGCGCGGTGGCGCAGTCCTATCGCTTCGCTGCCGCCGACGGCGCCAGCGCTGCGTACCGGCCCAAGGCGGTGTCCTGGGTGATGGCGGGCGGCGTGTTCGCCGGCGTGCTCGGTCCGCAGCTCGTGCAATGGACCATGGATGTCTGGCAGCCTTATCTGTTCGCCTTCAGCTTCCTGGTCCAGGCGGCTGTCGCGCTCATCGCCATGGGCATCGTCGCCGGCGTCGACATGCCGAAGCCGGCGCCGGCCGATCTTCACGGCGGGCGGCCGCTGCTCGACATCGTGACCCAGCCGCGCTTCATCGCGGCGGCGCTGTGCGGCGTCATTTCCTACCCCATGATGAATCTGGTAATGACCTCGGCGCCGCTCGCCATGAAGCTGTGCGGCTTGAGCGTTTCCGATTCCAATTTCGGCATTCAATGGCACATCGTCGCCATGTACGGGCCGAGCTTCTTCACGGGCGCGCTGATCGCCCGCTTCGGCGCGCGCAAGGTCGTTGCCGCCGGCCTGCTGCTGGAGGCCGGCGCGGCCGGCATCGGCCTGTCCGGCATCACCGCGATGCATTTCTGGGCCACGCTGATCGTGCTCGGTATCGGCTGGAATTTCTCCTTCATCGGCGCCTCCGCGCTGGTCTTGGAGACGCACCGGCCGCAGGAGCGCAACAAGGTGCAGGCCTTCAACGATTTCCTGGTGTTCGGCATGATGGCGATCGGCTCGTTCTCGTCCGGCCAATTGCTCGCCAGTTACGGCTGGTCCGCAGTGAACATGGTGGTGTTCCCACCGGTAGCACTCGGTCTCGCCGTGCTCTCGCTGGCGTCCTTTGCCCGCCGCCGCAAGGCGCGGCTGGACGCGGCCATGGGCGAGTTCCCGGATGCGATCTGAGGTGGCGGGAGGCTGTCAGCAGCGTTGATAGTTCGATCCAGGTCGAAGTGATTTCCGGGGCTTGGGTTGTTACATGATGCTCGTCATGAACAGGCGAGCGTGAAGCACGGCGCTCGCGGGGGAAACGAAGGACAAGCGCAAATGCTCGACAACCCCCGATACGACGCATCCGTCGACGAATCCTCGCTCCGCTACGAAGGCTGGCGCATCGTTGCGGTCTGCTTCCTGCTCGCGACCTTCGGCTGGGGGCTCGGCTTCTACGGCCAGAGCGTTTATGTCGCCGAGCTCCAGCGCGCGCACGGCTGGTCGGCCTCGCTGATCTCATCCGCCACGACGTTCTTCTATCTGTTCGGCGCGCTGCTCGTCGTCTTCGTCGGCGAGGCCGTCAACAAATACGGCCCGCGTCTCGGCCTGATCGCGGGGACGCTGGCGATGTCGGCTGCGGCGGTCGCGATCGGCGCGGTGCGCGAGCCGTGGCAGCTTTATCTCGCGAATGCCGTGCTCGCCTTCGGCTGGGCCGGCACTAGCCTCGCCATGATCACCAACACGATCAGCCTGTGGTTCGACCACAAGCGCGGCATGGCCATCAGTCTCGCGCTGAACGGCGCAAGCTTCGGCGGCATCGTCGGCGTGCCGCTGCTGGTGACCTTGATCGGCCATGTCGGCTTCGCCAGCGCGATGTTTATCGTCGCCGGCGCCATGCTGGCGCTGCTTCTGCCGGTGATCCTGCTTGTCGTCGGCCGCCCGCCCGATCTCCATGGCCGGCGCGCCGCGACGAGAACGAAGCCGCAATCGTCGGCGCAGATTCGTAGCCAGGCCTTGCGCGACGTCGACTTCCTCACCGTGACCATTGCCTTTGCCTTGGTGCTGTTCGCGCAGGTTGGTTTCATCGTGCACCTGATCTCGTTCCTCGATCCCGTGATCGGGCGCGAGCGCGCGGCCGTCGCGGTTGCGGTGCTGACCGCGATGGCGGTGATCGGCCGGGTGCTGTTCTCGCTGGTGATCGACCGCCTCAATCAGCGGCTCGCCTCGGCGCTGTCGTTCCTGAGCCAGGCCGCGGCGCTTCTCGTCGTCATCAATTTGCACAATGACTACGTGCTGATCGCCGCCTGCGCATTGTTCGGCTTCTCGGTCGGCAATCTCATCACGCTGCCGTCGCTGATCGTACAGCAGGAATTCGATTCCGCCTCGTTCGGCGTGCTGATCAGCCTCAACACCGCGATCAACCAGGTGACCTATGCGTTCGGCCCCGGCGTGGTCGGCTTTCTGCGCGACCTCTCCGGTGGATATGAGCTGCCGTTCTATCTGTGTATTGCCCTGGAGGTAGCAGCGGCGGCGTTGATCATGGTGCGGGGGAAGCCGCATGTGAAGACTGCGTAGAGGCGCGACGTCGCTTCGACATCCTCCGTCATTGCGAGCGCAGCGAAGCAATCCAGGCTGCCACTGCGGAAAGATTCTGGATTGCTTCGTCGCTTCGCTCCTCGCAATGACGAAGAGAGAGTGGAGTTTAAGCCTCCCGCTGTTTCAGCAGCCCTTCCACATCCAGCCGCTTCGTAAACATCGACAGCTTGCCATCCGGCCCGAACGGCCATTGCTCCCGCGGCTTGTCCCAATACAGCTCCACGCCATTCTGGTCCGGATCGCGCAAATAGAGCGCTTCGGACACGCCATGGTCGCTGGCCCCGTCGAGCGCGATGCCGGCCGAGAGCACGCGGTGCAGCGCATCAGCCAGCGCGGGCCGCGTCGGATAGAGGATCGCGGTGTGATAGAGCCCGGTCGTTCCGGGCGGTGGCGGCGAGCCGCCCTTGCTCTCCCAGGTGTTGAGCCCGATGTGGTGATGATAGCCGCCGGCCGAGATGAAGGCCGCGCCGGAGCCCATGCGCTGCATCAGCTCGAAACCGAGCACGCCGCAATAGAAGCCGAGCGCGCGATCGAGATCAGCGACCTTGAGGTGAACGTGGCCGATCCTGGTGCCGGCGGCGACGGCTTGGTTCTGCGACATGTGGCTGCTCCGTTGATCATCCCCACATAAGGCGAGCCTCGGAGCAGTGCTACTGACCTATCCCGAAACCCAGCGTTTCCATATGCGAAACTATGACAGCTCCCGCACCTCGCCCTCCGGCAGCTCGAACTCAAACGTGTTCAGCGTCATCGACACCAGCGTGTAATAGCCGCAGAGACCAATCACCTCGACCACGCCGCGCTCGCCGAGCAGCTTCACCGCCGCGTCATAGAGGCCCTTCTCGACGCCATGGCCCTCATGCAGCGACTTCGCGACGTCGTAGATCATCTTGCCCTTGGGATCGTCGAAGACAGGCGTGCGCCGATCGCGGATCGCGTCGATGATGTCAGGATCCATGCCGCCGGCAAGCGCCAGGCGCTTGTGCGCGTACCATTCGTAATGCGCGGTCCAGTGCCGCGCCGTCACCAGGATCGCGATCTCCGAAAGTTTCGCGGGGAAGATCGTATCGTAGCGCAGGACCTCGCCGAGCCGCGTGGCATGTCGCGCCATGTCGGGGCTGTTGAGCCAGGCCATCATCGGCGCCGGCGGCTTGCCGCGCTTGCCGGCAATCGACTCGTCATAGGTCTGCCGCTGGCTCTCGTTCATTTCGCCAGGCGAAAGAAGCTTCAGGCGCATCGTTGTTTCCTCTTTGTTTTCAAGCTCGCCGCAGCCGCGACTATAGCGGATGCGTGACACGGAAGTGGTTGAATTCCGCGGGAGCTTGGCCCAGAGTCGCGCCCAACAAGCCGAGTTTGAATGATGGAAACGACCAATGACTGACTCCAGGACCAGCGAGACTGAGACCGCCGATCTCGAAACATTCCGCAGTGAAACCCGCGCCTGGTTGGAAGCCAACTGCCCGCCGGAAATGCGGAAGCCCGCAACATCAGATGCCGACGTGTTCTGGGGCGGACGCAATGCAAAGTTCTCGTCCGAGCCGCAGCGCATCTGGTTCGAGCGCATGCGCGACAAGGGCTGGACCGTACCCGATTGGCCGAAGGAGTATGGCGGCGGTGGCCTGAGCGCCGCCGAGCACAAGGTGCTGCGCGCTGAGATGGGACGAATCGGCGCGCGGCCACCGTTGTCGAGTTTTGGCATCTGGATGCTCGGGCCGGCGCTTTTGAAATACGGCAACGATGCCCAGAAGAAAGAGCATCTGCCGAAGATCGCCGCGGGCCTGATCCGCTGGTGCCAGGGCTATTCCGAGCCGAATGCCGGCTCCGATCTCGCCTCGCTCCAGACCCGCGCCGAGAGCGACGGCGACGACTACGTCATCACCGGCTCGAAGATCTGGACGTCCTACGCCAACTATGCCGACTGGATCTTCTGCCTCGTCCGCACCGATCCCGCCGCGAAGAAGCACGACGGCATCAGCTTCATCCTGTTCGACATGACCTCAAAGGGCGTGACGACCAAGCCGATCCTCCTGATCTCCGGCTACTCGCCGTTCTGCGAGACCTTCTTCGACAATGTCCGCGTGCCGAAATCCCATGTGGTCGGCACCGTCAATCGCGGCTGGGACGTCGCAAAATATCTGCTCCAGCATGAGCGCGCGATGATATCCGGCATGGGCGAGCGCGGCGTCGGCCGTCCGCTCGGCCAGATCGCGGCCGATTCCGTCGGCACAGATGCGCTGGGACGGCTCGACGATGCGATGCTGCGCGGCCGGATCGCCAGCTTCGATGTCGACGAAGCTGCGCTTGCAGCCTGCGCCGAGCGCGCGGTCGATCTCGCCAAGGCGGGGCAGGCGCATCCGGCGTTCTCGTCGGCGATGAAGTATTACGGGACAGAGCTCAACAAGCGCCGTTACGAGATCCTGATGTCGGCCGGCGGCGTTGATGCGCTGGAATGGGAGAGCGATCGCTCGAAGCAAGGCGCTCGGCCGCGTGCTTGGCTGCGAACCAAGGCCAACTCGATCGAGGGCGGCACCACCGAGGTCATGCTCGGCATTGTCGCCAAGCGCATCCTCGATCTGCCGGGGGCCTAACTCCACCGTCGTTCCGGGACGCGCAAAGCGCGAACCCGGAATCCATCAGGCGGCATTCTCTGCGGTGGAATGGATTCCGGGCCTGCGCCTTCGGCGCATCCCGGAATGATGAACCAGAATAAATTTCGAATCGGAAACACACCCATGGCCCTCGTCCTCACCGAAGAACAATCGATGCTCCGCGACAGCGCGCGCGGGCTGATCAGCGACAAGGCGCCGGTGTCGCATTTGCGACATCTGCGCGATAGCAAAGACCCCATCGGCTTCTCCAAGGAGTTTTGGCATTCCTTCGCCGAGATGGGCTTTGCCGGCTTGCTGGTGCCGGAAGAGTTCGGCGGCAGCGGTCTCGGCTATGTCGAGGCCGGTGTGGTGATGGAGGAGATCGGCCGCACGCTGATGCCGTCGCCCTTCCTCGCCACCAGCGTGGTCGCGGCCTCGGCGCTGCACCGTGGCGGCAATGCCGCGCAGAAGTCGGAGTATCTGCCGAAGATCTCCAACGGCTCCCTGCTCGCGACGCTCGCGATCGACGAGGGCGCAAAACACCGCCCGCTTCAGACCAGCCTCCAGGCCGTGCGCGCCGGCAACGGTTTCAGGCTGTCCGGCGCCAAGGCGCTGGTGGTCGACGGTCACGTCGCCGATCTCCTCATTGTCGCTGCGCGCACCGCGGGTTCGGCCGGCGAGCGCGAGGGGCTAACGCTGTTCCTGGTCAATCCCAAGGCCAAGGGCGTCGCGATCGAGCGCACCATCATGGTCGACGCGCACAATGCGGCGCGGCTCGAGCTTGCCAATGTCGAGGTCGATGCCGACAGCGTGCTCGGCGAAGTTGACCAGGGGGCCGGCTTGCTCGACGGCGTGCTCGATATCGGACGCGGCGCGGTGGCCTCCGAAATGGTGGGCCTGAGCGAAGGAGTGTTCAACCGCACCGTCGAGTACCTGAAGAGCCGCAAGCAGTTCGGCAAGCTGATCGGCGAATTCCAGGCGCTGCAGCACCGCGCCGCCGAACTCTATGTCGACATCGAGATCACCCGCGCCGCGGTGATGAAGGCGCTGCAAGCGCTCGATACGGACGTCGCCAATGCCGCCTCAAGCGTCGCAGTGGCAAAGGCCCGCGCCGGCACGACCTCCACGCGCGCGGTGCAGGAAGGCGTGCAGATGCATGGCGGCATGGGCATGACCGACCAGTTCGACATCGGCTTCTTCATGAAGCGCGCGCGTGTGTGCGAGGAATTGTTCGGTGACGCCAATTACCACACCGAGCAGCTGGCGAGGGCGCGGGGGTATTGAGGCGAGGCACAGTGGTGCCCCGCTAGCAGGTGTCGTCCCGGCCTAGTGCGCGATTGCGCACGGGGGGCCGGGACCCATAACCACAGGAAGCAGTTTGGCGGAGGCTCGTAGTTGAAGAGTCCTCCCGCGGTATTGTCACCTGCGCTTATCGATCGATCACGCGGTATGGGTCCCGGCCCCCGTGCGCAATTGCGCACTAGGCCGGGACGACGCAGGAGTTACCGCACCGGCGGCGCATACTGCACGCCGCCCGCATTCCACAGCTGGTTCATCCCGCGCGGGATCTTCAGCTTCGACTTCTCGCCGATGTTGCGCTCGTACATCTCGCCGTAATTGCCGACGTGACGGATGATGCGGACCACCCAATCCTTGGTGAGGCCGAGCTGCTCGCCGTAATTGCCCTCGGTGCCAACCAGCCGCATCACTTCCGGCTTCTTCGACTTCAGGGCTTCGTCGATGTTCTCCGAGGAGACGCCGAGCTCCTCGGCGTTGATCATCGCGTACAGCGTCCACTTCACGATCATCATCCAGTCGTCGTCGCGCTGGCGCACGACGGGCGCGAGCGGCTCCTTGGAGATCATGTCGGGGAGGATCATGTGGTCGCCGGGCTTCGACAGGTTGATCCGCAGCGCGTAGAGCTGGGAGATGTCGGCGGAGAGCGTGTCGCATTTGCCGGTATCGTAGGCTTTCACGACATCGTCCAGCTTGTCGAACTTCACCTCTTCATACTTCATGTTGTTGGCACGGAAGTAATCCGCGACGTTGAGCGCCGTGGTGGTCCCGGTTTGGACGCAGACCTTGCTGCCGGTCAGATCCAGCGCGGTTTCCTTGTTGCGCGCGCGCGGCAGCATGAAGCCTGCGCCGTCGTAATAGGCGACCGCGGGGAAATAGAGATCGTAGTCGAGTTCGCGCGCCATGCTCCAGGTCGAGTTGCGCGAGAGGATGTCCACTTTCCGGCTCTGCAATTCCTTGAAGCGCTCGTTGGCATCGAGCGCGACGAATTTCGCCTTGCTCGGGTCGTTGAAGATCGCGGAGGCCACCGCGCGGCAGAAATCGACGTCGAAGCCGGTCCAGTTGCCCTTGTCGTCGGGGATCGAGAAGCCCGGCAGGCCCTTGTTGACGCCGCACAGCACTTCGCCGCGGCGGACAGTGCGCTTCAGCGTGCGGGTGTCGTAGAATTCATAGATGATGGCCAGGACGGCGACCAGCACGGCGACTGCGAGCCCGATCAGCAGGCCGCCACGAAAAGTGCGCATCATGTTGCTCTCTCGAAATAATCGGGAAAAGGAATATTCGCCAGGGCGAGAAGATCAGAGTTCAGGCTTCTGCCGGATGACAACCTTGGTGCCCACAGGGACGCGATCGTAGAGATCGGCGACGTCGCGATTGACGAGCCGGAAGCAGCCCGAGGAGACCTTGGTGCCGATCGTGTCGGGCCGATTGGTGCCGTGAATGCGGTAGACCGTGGTGCCCAGATACATGGCGCGCGCGCCGAGCGGATTTCCGGGGCCGCCGGCCATGAAGCGCGGCAGATAGGGCTGGCGCTGGATCATCTCCGGCGGCGGCGTCCAATCCGGCCACTCCTTCTTGTTGGTGATGTTCACCAGCCCCTGCCACTGAAAACCATCGCGGCCGACGCCGATGCCGTAGCGGATCGCGCGACCACCGGGCTGCACCAGATAGAGATGCCGTTCGGCGGTCGAGATGATGAGGGTGCCGGGCGCTTCGGTGGTGCGGAAGTAGACGACCTGCTTCTGCCATTCCGGATCGAGCTCGAAGGCGTCGTCAGCGACCAGACCCGGCTCATCGCCGCGGTCGGGCTGCTGGGCGTAGGCATGGGGCGCGGACAGGATCAGGCCGATCACGGCCACAAACATCCCGGTCAGGCGACGAAAATCCGTCATTTCAAGCTCTCCCCCGCTGCCACAGCGAATATCGTTCGGAACCATCTGAACCCAGCGGCAGCTTCATGGCAAGTTGATGGCGCGCCCGGCTGGTATGTCACGAGAATGCTTTGGTTTTTTGACGGACCTCCGGCAATGCCACAAACAGGGGATGGCGCGAAAAGCAGTGAGCTGGGCGCGATGTGCTCCCTCCCCCGCCCGCGGGGGAGGGTCGGGGAGAGGGTGTCTCCGCAATTGGGCACTCCCGATGTGGAGAGAACCCTCACCCGGCGCGCGGGACGATGCTTCGCATTGCCCGGGGCGCGCCGACCTCTCCCGCAAGCGGGGAGAGGCTCAGACCGAACTAGCGGCGAGATCAACTTCGCCAATTCGCACGGGATGCCAGCTAGATCTTGTTATTCTCCGGCGTGATCCCGAGCCGCCGGACGATCTCCGTCCCCACGGCCCGGGCCTCAGGCCTCGACCCGATCCGAGGGCTGCGAAACCGTCGTCCTGAGAGCAATCGGATCACGACGATGCAGTGCTCCTCCTCGGACCGGCCGCGGCGCTCGACCGTGATTGTCTTCACGTCGCGCCCTTCGATGTGGTCGGCACGCAGCGTGCCGTCGCCCCACAGGCGTTCGACCCGGATATCGCCTTGGCGGATGATCCAGAAAGCGCCGGTCACAAGGTTGGCATACCGGTAAACGCCGAAAGCGGCGATCCCGCCGACCGGCAGCAGCATGATGTCGACCGGCCCGGGCGACAGGCCGCGCCAGAGCCTGTAGGCGTAGGGAACGGCGCACAATGCGACGACGATCAGTGCGACGATCCTGATGTCCCTCGTGGAAAACGGCTCGAGAGGGTCGCCGAGACGCATCTCGGGATTGCTGGCATCGAGCGGATTGACCGGAGACTCGACGTCGGGAACGTCGAATTGCGCGGCGATCCGCGCCACCGTGTCGTGCACATGCGTGACGTCGGTGATCGGCGGCGACGTCAGGCGTTCTCCAGAGGCCAGCGTGAAGGCCAGCTGAAAGCGGGCTTTCGCCCTCTTGCTGCCGGGAACCTGCATTCCCCTGATGTCGTCCTTGGCAACGATCCGCGTCCGGAGTTTTCCGAACGGGCGCTGCTCCCCGATCAGGATCTCGTCCGGCGTGATGATCCACACCACCGCCGGCGCCATCATGATGACGCCGACGAACGCCGCTCCCACCAGCAGCGCGACCACGGAGATGATCACCTCCAGGGGGTCGTGCGTGAACAGGCCTGGCGTGAAGCACAGCGCAACGGCGGCCGCAAAGCCGGACATGACCAGCCGCTGCGCGATCGAGGCGCCTTCACGAAGGCGAATGTCAGTGCTGCTGGTGGCGTCGTCCATCGCGGGCGGCTGATTGCGTGGCCCGCGAAACTCCACGGACGGGTCCGTGGAGTCAAGCAACAACGGCGAGACCAGCGCCGCGTGTTAGCTGTTGGCGTTCAGCAGCCGGCCAACGGTGCGGTCGATCTCGTCATAGCGGCCTTCGCCCTCGTGCTGGAACACGATCTTGCCGTTCTGGTCGATGATGTATTGCGCCGGCCAATATCGGTTGCGGTAGGCGTTCCAGGTCCTGGAATCATTGTCCTGTGCCACCGGATAGGTGATGCCGTGGCGCTTCAGCGCCGCCTGCACATTGGACGCCGAGCGCTCGAACGGGAATTCCGGCGTGTGCACGCCGACCACGACGAGCCCCTTGTCCTTGTACTTGGCATAGAGCTCGGTGACGTGCGGCAGCGTGTTGACGCAGTTGACGCAGCCATAGGTCCAGAAGTCCACCAGCACGACCTTGCCGCGGAGATCGGCGATATTGAGCGGCTTCGAGTTGAACCAGTTGTTGATGCCGGCGAAGTCGGGCGCGCTGTCCCGGCTGGCGGCGGCGGTAACGACAGGAACGGCGCGCGCGGCTTCGTCGCAGATGCCGGGGATGACGGCGCCTGTTACGGCGATGCCGATCAGTGCGGCGGAGACGGCGAGCAGCTTGAAAGTCATGGACGAGTCCTCCGGTTGAGATGCGCGATGATCACAGGCCGATCTGGCCGGTGGGATAGAAGCCGGTGAGCCACGCCACGATCAGCGTGTCGTATTGGAAATAGGCGGCGACGGCGAAGCCGATCACGACGACGCCAAAGCCTTGCTGAAGGCGCGGCGAGATGCGCGCGAGACTGCGCACCCGGGTGGTGGCGGCCTGCCCGCCATAGGCGATCGCCAGCATGGGAATGGCCGCGCCGATGGCGTAGGCGATCAGCAGCGTGCCGGCCCAGGTCGCGTTTTCAGTGGTCGCGACCAGCGTCAGAATCGAGCCGAGCACCGGGCCGGCGCAGGGCGTCCAGACCAGGCCAAGCGTGGTGCCGAGCACGAGCCCGCCGAGCGCGCCCTCGCGCTGCGTGGCGCCGCAGTTGCCGAGATCGAGCCAGCCGTTGAGCCGGATCGACAGCCATTCGAACGGCGCCGGCCACAGCATCAACAGGCCGAAGCCGAGCAGCAGGATCGATGCCGCTTCGCGCAGCACGTTCGGATCGAAATCAAACAGCCGCGTGATGGCGCCGAGCAACAGCGCGGTCGCGGAGAACGAGATGACGAAGCCGAGCGCGATCATCGCGGGGCGCAGATGCGAGCTGCGGCCGATCGAGGCGCCGAGCAGGATCGGCAGCATCGGCAGCGTGCAGGGCGCGGCGATGGTGAGGATTCCGGCGAGGACAGCGAAGAGAAGTTCGAGCATGGGGCACTCGTGAAGGGGGTCACGAGGGCTGTTCGGGATGGATGTGTCGGACGTTACGCGCCGTCACACGTTCGTGACGGGGACACGAATTCGCAGGGGGCGTCGTGCCCGGGCTTGTCCCGGGCATCCTCGTCTTTGTACCGCGGGGAAGTCGTGGATGGCCGGCACAAGCCCGGCCATGACGACAAGGAAGCGCCGTGCCCAGCACCGCTGGCGCCGCGTGCGTTACCCCAGACACAAAACGACCCGGAGGGGGGCATCCCGTCCGGGTCGCTGGAGGTCTTGGGAGGTTTAACGAAACCGTATGTGAGCTTTATAGGAGGGAAGTTTTTCCGCCTGATGTTGTGCTTTGTTTCAATTGTTTCGTCGGCGGTAACACTTCCGTGTCCGGGATAGGGCCAAAACCAAGGTCCTATCCCGTTGAAATAGCTGAGCTTCAGGCAGCGAAGCGCTCGACGCCACAGCCCTTAAGCAATTCGGCCAGTTGCTTGCGGGCGTAGAACATCCGGGTCTTCACCGTGCTCTGCGGGATGCCGATGATCTGTCCGACCTCCTCCACCGACTTCTCATGGTAGTAGACCAGGTTGATGATTTCGCGATGCGCGGGTGACAGCTTCTGAACGCAGGCGCGCAGGATGGCGCTGGTGTCGCTGCGGTCGAGCGAGGTCTCCGGCGTGTCGCAGCCGTCGGCGATCTGGCGCACGTCTTCCTGGTCGATGTCCTCGAAGCGGCGCTGGCGCATCGCGGTCAGCGCCTTGAAGCGGGCGATCGAGAGCAGCCAGGTCGAAACCTGCGAGCGGCCCTGGAACTGGCCGGCGGTCCGCCACACGTCCAGGAACACCTGGCTGACGAGGTCTTCCGCGGTGGTGGCGTCGCGCACGATCCGCAGGATGAAGCGGTAGACGCGCACATTGTGCCGGCAATAAAGGATGTGCATGGACGTCCGGTTGCCGTCTGCAATGCTTTCGAGAAGCATGTCGTCCGAGGTCGCCTGAGCGGCAATGATGCTCTGGCTGGCTTGGGCGTTGATGGCGATGACGTTCGGCATTGACTTGGCTCCCCGTAGCGCCGCAACCGAGCGGCGTTTCCTTGGACCAAAGTGTTAATGAGCCAACGTTTCGGGACGTCTGCACGAAAAGGGGAAAATGGTTTCGTGCGCCATCAAATTGTTTCGTCGGATTAGCCGCGACGAAACATTCGGGGCAAAAAAGCGTGGAATTTCAATGTACGGAAAATACGGGGCTGGGGAATTGGAGGCGGACTGAGGTGTCGGGAACGTATTCCGGGCTTTTGCGTTCGATGTCGCCTCAGTCCCAGCTGTCGTCCTGGCGAAGGCCAGGACCCATAGCCACGGAGGCGAAGACACGAGGGACCAGCCTCGCGCCACAACTTCTCCCTGGGGTAATGGGTCCTGGCTTTCGCCAGGACGACGATGGGGCCCCTACGCCTTCTCGCCCGCTGGCGAGAACAAATAGCCGCCGCCGCGGATGGTGCGGATCACGGCGGGTTTTGTGGGATCGGGCTCGATCTTGCGGCGGATGCGCATGATGCGCAGATCAACCGCGCGGTCGAAGGCTTCGGCGTCGCGCGCGTTGGCCAATTCCAGCAGGCGCTCGCGCGAGAGCACGCGCTTCGGATTGGCCGCGAACACCTTCAAGAGCCCGAACTCGGATGCGGTCAGCGGGTGCTCGTTGCCCTCATCGTCGCGCAAGGCCTGCGCTTCGAGATCGAGCCACTTCGTCCCGAACCGTACCAGTTGCTCCTTGTCCGATTTCGCAGCCGCCGTTTCCGTCGCCACGGCTTTCGCCGGCACGCTCCGGCGCAGCACCGAGCGGATGCGCGCCATCAGCTCACGCAGCTCGCACGGCTTTGCCACGTAATCGTCAGCGCCGAGCTCGAGGCCGACGACGCGGTCGATCGGGCTCGCGGTCGCCGTCAGCATGATGACCGGCACGTTGATGCGGCTCTTGAGGTCGCGGATGATCGAGAGCCCGTCCTCCTCCGGCATGTTGAGGTCGAGCACGACAAGGTCGGGCATGCTGCCGTCGATCGCCGTGCGCAACGACTTGCCGCCGTCGCACAGCGTCACGGTGAAGCCGTGCATCTTGAGGTAATCGCCGACCATCTCCCGGGCGGGGGCCTCGTCGTCGACGATCATGATGTGCTGGCTTTGGGTCATGGTCCTGAGATCACGGAATTTCGGTCGCGGGGAGGGTGATGGTGAAGGTCGAGCCCTTGCCGGGGCCCTCGCTCTCGGCGGTCACCTCGCCGCCGTGCATGTCGATAATACGCTTGACGATGGACAACCCAAGGCCGGTCGAGCTCTCGCCGGCGGTCGGTTTTGCCGACAGCCGCTGGAACCGGCCGAACAGGCGGCCGAGATCCTCCGGCGACAGGCCGGCGCCCTCGTCGCTGACGCGGACGATGGTGTCGCCGCCCTCATGGTTCACGATGACGCCGATCTTGCCGCCGATCGGTGAGTATTTGATGGCGTTGCTGATCAGATTGTCGATCGCCTCGCGGATGCGGTCGGTGTCGCACATGGTGACGATGTTGACGGGCGCGGTGACGCTGATTGCCTGCTGCTTGTTGACGGCGAGCGGCTGGTTGGCTTCCGCGACCTCCTTGACCAGGGCCGCGACGTCGACCGGCTCGCGGCGGATGGTGATGTCGAAGGCATCGGCCATCGCGTCCGAGATCAGATGATCGACCATCGTGGTCAGGCGCTTGGTCGCATCGCGGATGTGATCGACCTGGGCGACCACGCCGCTTGACGACGCGCCGGTCGAGATCAGCTCCTTCAGCATCTCGGTGCGGCCGAGGATGACGCCGAGCGGATTCTTCAGATCGTGGGCGACGGTGCCGAGGATCTCGTTCTTGAAGCCGTTGGCGCGCTGCAGCCGCAGCCATTGCGCCGAGAGCCGGCGGTTGGCCTGCATCAGCGCGCGGGTGCGCTGGGCGACGCGGTCTTCCAGCTGGGTGTTGGCGGCCTGCAGCTGCTGGTAGAGGATGACGTTGTCGAAGGCGATCGAGAGCCGGCTGGAGAAGATCTCGACCAGCGAGCGGTCGGTCTCGGACAGCTCGCGCTCGGCCTGGAGCAGCACCACGACCTCGCGGCCGCTTCCGGTGCGCAAATAGATCACGCTGCGGTGGTCGGCGAATTCGTTCTTGCGGCCCTGGAAAGCGGCTTCCACCATCGCGCGCAGATCGGGGTCGAGCGCCTTCGACGAGGTCGTGCCGATGAAGCGGCTGTAGCAGCCGCTGCCGGCGAGCACCGAGAGCTCGGGGTCGATGCCGCCATTGTCGCGCAAGACCAGGATGCCGGCGCAATCGACGTTGAGCAGCGAGGCGAGCTGGGTCAGCACGCCCTCGGCCAGCCGCTGCATCGACTTGAAGTCGTACAGCGTCGAGGCCGCGTCGATGATGATCTCGAGCCCGCGCCTTGTCTGCAGCATGCGCTCGAGCTGCTGGTAGGAGCGCAGCGCCGCGGTCAGCGAGGTGAACAGCTTGTCGGCGGTGAGCTCGGTCTTGGCCTTGTAGTCGTTGATGTCGTACTGCACGATCACGCGCCGCTCGGGCGCCTGGCCGGGCTGTCCGGTGCGCAGGATGATGCGCACGGTCTCGTTCTTGAGCTCGTTGCGGATGTACTCGACCAGCTCGAGGCCGGCGACATCAGTCTCCATGATGACGTCGAGCAGCACGGCGGCGATGTCGTTGTGCGCGGCCATCAGCTTGCGACCTTCGGCCGCGGAGTGGGCGGAGAGGATCTCCAGGCCCTGGCCGTTCAAGCTGTAGTCGGACAGCGCGAAGCGCGTGCCGTCATGCACGGCCGGATCGTCGTCGATGACGGCGATCTTCCATTTCCGGGCGTCAACATCCTCCGATGCGGTACCGGTATCGTCGATCAGGTGGAGGACATCGTCCTGTTCGGCCATTGAGAAGTCCCGTCAGTCTCTGTGCTTTGCCCGCCGCCCCTGGCGACCCGGGGCATGATAATGCGAAATGTAGTGCCTTGTCCCAGCTTGGATTCCAGCATCATGCGACCGCCGAGCTGCTGGGTGACGAGGTTATAGACGATATGGAGGCCGAGTCCCGTGCCACCTTCATTGCGCCTGGTGGTAAAGAATGGGTCAAAGGCCTGGCGCTGCACGTCGGAGGTCATGCCGGCCCCGTCATCGGTGAAGATGATCTCGACGTCGTCGGCCCCGCGGGGCCGCGCCGAGATCGTGATCGTGCCGGCGCGGCCGTCGGCAAAGGCGTGGTTGGCGGCGTTGAGGAACAAATTGGTCAGGATCTGGCCATAGGAGCCGGGATAGCCGTCGAGCAGCAGTCCCTCGGGCATGTCGACATTTAGCGTGATCGGCGAGCGCTTCAGCACCGGGCGCAGGCTTGCGATGATCTGGTCGGTGGCTTCGCTCAGTGAGAACTGCCGCCGTTCGGCATGGGAGCGGTCGACCGCGACCTGCTTGAACGACTGGATCAGCTCGCCGGCGCGCTGCAAATTGGCGACCAGCTGCTGCGAGGCGTCGCGCGAGGACTGCACGAATTCCTCCAGCTGCGAGCGGCGCAGGCCGCCGTCGCCCTTGAGCTGGGCCTCGAAGATCTCGGTGCGCCGGGCAAAACTCGACGCAACGGTGAGGCTGATGCCGATCGGATTGTTGACCTCGTGCGCAACGCCGGCGACGAGGCCGCCGAGGGCGGCGAGCCTCTCGGCATCGATCAGATTCTGCTGCGCAGCGTTGAGCTCGAGCAGCGCGCTTTCGGCTTTCTCCTTGGACGCGCGCAGCTCGTCCTCGGTCTCACGCTTCGCAATCGCGTTTTCGCGGAACACTTCCACCGCGCGGGCCATGGCGCCGACTTCGTCGCGCGCACGCGTGCCCTGTACTTCGCGGCCGAGGTCGCCGAGCGTGATCGCGCGCATCGCCGCCATGATCTGCTGCAGCGGCAGCCGGATCGATAGCGCGATCAGCACGCCGGCGGTGAGGATGATGCCGAGGAAGATCACGGCGATGGAAAGAACGCGACGGGAAATGTCCGCCAGCGTACGGTCGAACGTCTCCTGCGCCTTCTGCTCGCGCTGGCGCATCTTGGTGGAGAGGTCGTCGATGGCGCCGATCGCCTCGGCCTGGTTGGCGTCGATGGTGTTGCGCAGCAGCTCGGTCCGGTTCGTGAGCTGCTCGGAGAGCTTCGCAAATCCCTCGCGGAGCGCGGCGGTCCGGGCCGCCAGCCGTCGCAGCGCCATGCGCTGGAGGTCGTTGTCGGCGAGATCGATCATCACGGGGATGGTCTTCTCGATCGTCTCGGTGTTGCGGCGGGCGTCGTCGGCCGCACCCGGTGACAGCGACAGATAGTAGGAATTGGCCGCGACCAGCATCGCGGTGAAGGCCTCGCGCGACTTGCCCAGCGAAGGCCAGATCAGCGCGTCGCGATGGCCGGTGGCGCCTTCGATGATGGAGTAAAGGCCGGCCATGTCCCTGGCCGGTCCCTGCACCTGATCCTCATAGGTCCTGGCGATGGTGGCCTGCACGCCACGCAGCTCGCCGAAGCCGTTGAGGAAGCGGTCAGTGGTGCGCTCCAGCTCCTCGACCGAGCCCGACAGCATCGGGTCCTTGGCCGCGCGGTTGGTCAGCGTCCCCAGCACCGCCTCGCGCAACAGCAGGATCTCGGCGAACAGGTCGGGGCTCGGCTGGTTGATGTAGCGGTGGATCAGATTGTGCAGGCGCCCGGTCTCGCTTTCGAGCAGCGCCAGGATCCGGTCGGATTCGCGCACCTGGCGCACGTCGTCCCAGGCCGAGCTGAGCACCTGCGACCCGTTCCAGATCAGCCCGACCAGGACGATGACCACGGCGGAGTTCAGCGCCGCGATCGACAGGATGCGCCAGCGGATCGGCACCGCCCGGAGCACGCCGACCAGCCGAGCGCGCAGCCGCCCCATCGGGCCGGGCGACCTGTCTGCATGCTCGCTGTGTCCAAGCCCGGGCAAGTGGCCTCACTCCACCTTGCGGATGCGTTCGATCAGCGCGGCCGCGGCCGGATCTTGCCCGGCCTTGGCGTAGATCGCGACCATCGCGTCCTCGAACGGCTTGCGGTCGATATCCCTGACGATGGTGACGCCCGCTGCTTCCGCCTTGCGCTGCGACTGCTCCTCGAGGTCGCGCCATTTCTCGCGCATGAACCGGCTGGAGCGCTGCGCGGCTTCCCGGAAGATGGTCTGGTCGTCGGCCGACAGGCTTTTCCAGGCCTTCAGCGAGATCACCAGCACTTCGGGGCTCATCGTGTGCTCGGTGAGGGCGAGGTAGCCGGCATGTTTGTAATGGTCCGTCGTCACGTAGGATGGCCAGTTGTTCTCGGCGCCGTCGATCAGATGGTTGGCAAGCCCGGCAAGCACCTGCCCATAGGGCATCTCGACCGGCTCCGCGCCGAGCGAGCGGATCATTTGGCTCATCAACTCCGATTGCTGCACCCGAATCCGCAATCCCTTGAGGTCCGCGACACTCCGCACGGGCCGGGCGCCGTTGTAGATCGACCGCGCGCCGGAATCGTAGAAGGCGAGGCCGACGAAGCCATAGGGCTCGAAGCTGCCGAGAATCTCGCCGCCGACCGGCCCGTCCAGCACCTTCTGCATGTGCTCGATGGACCGGAACAGGAACGGCATCGCCAGCACGTTCATCGCCGGGACGAAATTGCCGATCAGCGCCACATTGGTCCGGTTGAGATCGATCGCGCCGACCCGGGTCTGCTCGATGGTCTCCTTCTCCTCGCCGAGCTGGCGGGAGTGGAACACCTTGACCTCGTGCCGGCCGCCGCTGCGCTCGGCGATCAGGGCGCCCATGTAGCGCAGCGCCTGCACGGTCGGATAATCCTCGGTCTGGGTGTCGGCGGCGCGGAACTCGCGCGCAGCGGCTCCCGTCGCGCAGATGGCGATCAGAAGCGCGACGAAAACCACCCCGGTCCGCGAGCGTTCGGCACGGTTCAACACTGGCACACTCAACCCCTCAGTGGTGGAGTCTATGGCGGGAGGAAAAGGTTCAATGCAATCTAGCAGATGGTCGTGGGAAGGCCATCCCGCCCGGCACTGCTGCGTGATTGTGCGTCGCGGCCGGGGCTCATTCCCGGTTGAAACCGCAAATGCCGCGCCTTAAGCAGGGACAGCCGCTTTCGTCGTGCGGCATGGAAAGAGCCATCGTGATTTCAGCATTGCGCTTGTTGCAGGTCGCCGCCGCCGTTGCGGCCCTCTCACTGGCCGCGCCGGTGCGTGCCGCGACCGACATCGCGTGGTGGCACGCCATGTCCGGCGAGCTCGGCCGCCAGCTCGAGAAGCTCGCCTCCGACTTCAACGCCTCGCAGCCGGACTATCGCGTCGTGCCGACCTACAAGGGCAATTACACCGAGACCGTGACGGCCGCGATCTTCGCCTTTCGCTCGCGCAGCCAGCCCGCGATCGTCCAGGTCAACGAGGTCGCCACCGCCACCATGACCGCGGCCAAAGGCGCGATCTATCCCGTCTTCAGCCTGATGCGGGACATGAACGAGCCGTTCTCGCTCAATGACTACCTTCCCGCGGTTTCCGGCTACTACACCGATGCGGCCGGCAATCTCTTGTCCTTCCCGTTCAATTCGTCGACGCCGATCCTCTATTACAACAAGACCATGTTCCGCGACGCAGGGCTCGACCCGGAGACGCCGCCGAGGACCTGGCCGGAGCTCGGTGCCGCTGCAAAGCGCCTGCGCGATCGTGGCGCGGTGTGCGGCTTCACCACCTCCTGGCCGTCCTGGATCCATGTCGAGAATTTCTCAGCCTTCCACAACCTGCCGCTGGCGACGCGGACCAACGGCTTCGCCGCGCTTGATGCCGAGCTGACCATCAACAATCCGTCTCTGGTGCGTCATGTCGCCGAGCTCAGCGAGTGGCAGAAGACGAAGGTGTTCGACTATAGCGGCCGCGGCCAGTCGGCCGAGCCGCGCTTTCAGAACGGCGAATGCGGCATCTTCATCGGTTCTTCGGCGACGCGCGCCGACATCAAGGCGAATTCAAAATTCGAGATCGGGTACGGCATGATGCCGTATTGGCCCGACGTGAAGGGCGCGCCGCAGAACTCGATCATCGGCGGCGCCACGCTGTGGGTGCTGCGCGACCGGCCGCGCGAGGAATACAAGGGCGTGGCGCGATTCTTCGCCTATCTGTCCCAGCCCGGCGTGCAAGCCGCCTGGCACCAGAACACCGGCTATCTGCCTGTTACCCGCGCTGCCTTCGAGCTGACGCGCGCGCAGGGTTTTTACGAGCGCAATCCGGGCTCGGCGATCTCGTTCGAGGAGATCACGCTGCATCCGCCGACGGAGAATTCCAAGGGGATCCGGCTCGGCTCCTTCGTACTGATCCGCGGCGCGATCGAGGACGAGCTGGAGCAGGCCTTTGCCGGCCGCAAGAGCGCGCAAGCAGCGCTCGATGCCGCGGTCGAGCGCGGCAACAAGATCCTGCGCCAGTTCGAGCGCGCCAGCCCGGATCGGTAGAGTTCTCAGATTGGACCTCTCTTTAACCGCGAAGGAAGTGCGCTCCCTCTCCCGCTTGCGGGAGAGGGTTGGGGCGAGGGTCTCTCCGCAAAGGGACAATCCCCTAGAGGAGAGAACCCCCACCCGGCGCTTCGCGCCGACCTCCCCCGCAAGCGGGAGAGGTGCACCGTCTGCTTGGCGCGCATCAAATCAACCAAAACCCGCTTGCCTGATCGGGCGCGCATGACCGGCGTTCCATCGCAAATCTTGCCAACTTTCGCCGACGCCGACGCCTTTCGCGCCTTTCGCGCCGACCCTCCGCGATGGCTGCCGATCGCCATCGACATCGCCCGCAGCCACGATCTCGATGTCAGCTCCCCGCACGTGTTTTCGACCGGCACCAATCTCGTCGTCGGGCTCGGCGACAAGCTGATCCTGAAAATGTTCCCGCCGCTGCTCCGTGCGCAGTTCGTCTCCGAGCGCGGCTCGCTGACGCAGCTTGCCGGCCGCCTTCATCTGCCGATCCCCGAAATCGTCGCGGAAGGGACGCGCGACGGCTGGCCTTATCTGATCATCACGCGCCTTGCCGGCACGCTCGGTTCGGAGGTCTGGCGGCAATTGCCGGAGGCGCAGAAGGAGCACGTGCTGCGCCAGGTCGGCGAGACCATCGCCGCCGTGCAGCGGGCCCCGCTCGGCCCGCTCGCGCAGATCCAGCCGCGCTGGGACGACTTCATGCGAGCCCAGATGCAGGGCTGCAAGGCGCGGCACACGCGTCTTGGCCTTGCGCCAAAATTTCTCGCCGGCCTCGACGACCTCCTGCGTGATGCGGCCGCGCTCATTCCGATGGATGCGCCGCCGGTGATCCTGATCGGCGAATACATTCCGGAGAACTTCCTGCTCACCTGCCACGACGATCAATGGTCGCTCGCCGGCCTGTTCGACTTCGGCGACGTGCTGGCGGGATGCCGCGACTATGATCTGCTCGGCCCCAGCGCCTTCATGGCAGCGGGCCGGCCGGGTCGCGTGCGCAGCCTGCTCGAAGGCTTTGGCTACGCCAAGCCCGACTTCGCGCTCAAGCGCCGCCTGATGGCGCTGATGCTGCTGCATCGCGCCAGCGACCTCAACAGCCACATCTGCATCGAGGGCTGGCAGGAGCAGGCGGACGATCTCGTCGAGCTCCAGGACCTGATCTGGGCGGAGTAATTCACCGCTGCCGACCTCATCAACGCTGTCGTCCCGGACAAGCGCAGCGCTGATCCAGGACCCATTACCCCAAGGAGGGTTTTGCGAAGACTCGTGGTTGCCAGCTTCGCGCCGCAGTTCGCCCTGGGGTAATGGTCCTGGCTTGCGCCAGGATGACGGCAGTGGAACTCACCGCCCACCAAGTAAGCCGCTGCTCCATACAGCTCATTTTATAGGCAAATACGTCTCTTTGTATGCAATACCAAGCGCCTTGCGCCATGATCACGTCGCGTGCATATGGAAATTTACTTGTAACTTCAGCACGTTATGCCGAGAGGTAAACTCTCATTAAGCCTTGGCACGAACCTTGCGAATCCAGTTCCAACCAGAAAACTTTGTGTTGGAGCGATTTCATGAAGCGCCGCGATTTTCTCAAGTCCGTTTCCGGATTGGCCGCAGGCGCGGCGCTTCCGGCGATGCCGTCGGTAATCTCTTCGGCCTATGCCGATGCGCGGTCGGAGACGCTGCTGATCGTCTCGGAGGGCGGCCCCAACAATCTCGACATTCACGGCGTCGGCACCAATGTGCCCGGCTATGAGGTGTCCTGGAATTGCTACGACCGCCTGATCAGCCACGAGATGAAGACCGGCCCCGGCGGCGTGCCCTATTACGACCGCGACAAGTTCAAGGGCGAACTCGCCGAGGACTTCAAGATCGACGACATGTCGGTCACCTTCAAGCTGAAGAAGAATGCCAAATTCCACGACGGCGCGCCTGTGACCGCCAAGGACGTGAAGTGGTCGCTCGACCGCGCCGTCAGCGTCGGCGGCTTCCCCACCTTCCAGATGAGCGCGGGCTCGCTCACGAAACCCGAGCAGTTCGTCGTGATCGACGACTACACGGTGCGTATCGACTTCCTGAAGAAGGACAAGCTGACGATCCCCGATCTCGCGGTGATCGTGCCCTGCATCGTCAACTCCGAGCTGGTGAAGAAAAATGCCAGCGAAAAAGATCCGTGGGGTCTTGAGTACACCAAGCAGCAGACCGCGGGCTCCGGCGCCTACAAGGTGACGAAGTGGACCGCCGGCACTGAAGTCGTGATGGAGCGCAACGACGATTGGGTCGGAGGTCCTCTGCCGAAGATCAAGCGCGTGATCTGGCGCATGGTGCCGCAGGCCGGCAATCGCCGCGCGCTGCTGGAGCGCGGCGACGCCGACATCTCCTACGAGCTGCCGTTCAAGGATTTCCAGGAGATGAAGGCGAGCGGCAAGCTCAACGTGGTGTCGCTGCCGTTCTCCAACGGTATCCAGTACATCGGCATGAACGTGACCAAGCCGCCGTTCGACAATCCCAAGGTACGTCAGGCGGTCGCCTACGCGATTCCCTACCAGAAGATCATGGACGCGGTGATGTTCGGGCTCGCGAACCCGATGTTCGGCGCGCCGAAGGACAAGCCGACCGAAGTCGCATGGCCCCAGCCGCACAAATACAACACCGACATGGACAAGGCGAAGGCGCTGCTCGCTGAAGCCGGTTATCCCAACGGCTTCGAGACCACGATCTCGTTCGACCTGAATTTCGCCGGCGTCAACGAGCCGCTTTGCGTGCTGGTGCAGGAGAGCCTGGCCCAGATCGGCATCAAGACCACCATCAACAAGGTGCCCGGCGCCAACTGGCGCACCGAGTTGAACAAGAAGGAGATGCCGCTCTTCACCAACGTATTTTCGGGCTGGCTCGATTACCCCGAATACTTCTTCTACTGGTGCTATCATGGCAATAATTCCGTCTTCAACACCATGAGCTACAAGTCGGCGGAGATGGACAAGCTGATCGACGGCGCACGCGCAGCCGCCGCGACCGGCGACACTGCGACCTACGACACCGATGTGAAGGGCTTCGTCGATCTCGCCTACAGCGACATCCCACGCATCCCGCTCTACCAGCCCTTCGTCAATGTCGCGATGCAGAAGAACATCAGCGGCTACCAATACTGGTTCCACCGCCGCCTGGATTATCGCGCGATGGCGAAGGGGTGAGAGGGGATGACGGGCGCTGCCCTTCAGAGTGAGGTGAGCACGCCTCCCTCATTCCCTCTCCCCTTGTGGGAGAGGGGCAGGGAGAGGGGTAGCCACGAACTCCGATCTCTCCCGGAGCCACCCCCCTCCCTAACCTCGAGAGCGAGCTTCGCTCGCCTCGGACCCCACAAGAGGGGAGGGAACGCAGCGGCGTGCGTTGCGCGATCTCATTTCAAAGCGAAGTGCGAGAGGACATCATCATGCTGACCATGATCGGCAAGCGCCTGATGTTCGCAATTCCCTCGCTGATCGGGGTCGTCATCGTCACCTTCCTGCTCACGCGCGCGCTGCCGGGTGATCCCGCTGCGTACTTCGCCGGCCCTGCCGCGACGAAGGAAGCCGTCGAGCAGATACGCAAGAAGCTCGGCCTCGACAAGCCGCTGATCGAGCAGTTCTTCCGTTACACCAACGATCTCGCCCATGGCGATTTCGGCAACTCGCTCACCACGGGCCAGCCGGTTGCGGCCGAGATCCGCAATCGACTGCCGGCCTCCGCCGAGCTGACGCTGCTCGGCCTCATCGTCTCGGTCGTCATCGCAATCCCTCTCGGCGTGCTGGCGGCGACGCGGCCGGGATCGTGGGTCGATCATCTCTGTCGCGTCACGACCACGGCCGGCGTCTCGCTGCCGGTGTTCTTCACCGGCCTCGTGCTAGTCTATGTGTTCTATTTCCGGCTCGGCTGGTCGCCCGCGCCGCTCGGCCGGCTCGATGTGTTCTACAGCGCGCCGCCGACGGTCACGGGCTTCTATCTGATCGACACCCTGATCGCGCGCGACTTCGAGGCGTTCCGTTCGGCATGCAGCCAGCTCATCCTGCCGGCAACGACGCTTGCGATCTTCTCGCTGGCGCCGATCGCGCGCATGACGCGCGCCTCGATGCTGGCGGTGCTGTCGTCCGAGTTCGTGCGCACCGCGCGCGCCAGCGGCCTGTCGCCCGCGACCGTCATCGTCACCTACGCCTTCCGCAACGCGATGCTCCCGGTCATCACCACGCTGAGCATGGTGTTCTCGTTCCTGCTCGGCGCCAACGTGCTGGTCGAAAAAGTGTTCGCCTGGCCCGGCATTGGCTCCTATGCGGTCGAAGCGCTGATCTCGTCGGACTTCGCGCCGGTGCAGGGTTTCGTGCTGACCATGGCTGTCATGTACGTGCTGCTCAATCTCGTGATCGACATTCTCTATGGCGTAATCGATCCGCGCGTGCGGCTGGAAGGGTAGGGGACACAATGAGCTCCGTTGCACCTGCTGTTGAGCCCGTCGGTCCCGCGCGGACGTCAGGGTTCGTCGCGTTGCTCGACCAGACCCGCTACGTGCTCGGCGAGAACAAGGTCACCGGCTTTGCCTTCGCGCTGCTGATCGTGATCCTTCTAGCCGCGATCTTCGGCCCCTACGTGGTGCCGTATGACCCGCTGGCGTCCGACACCGCGGCGTCGCTGAAGCCGCCATCGGCCGCGCACTGGTTCGGCACCGACCAGTTGGGCCGCGACATCTTCAGCCGGGTCGTGGTCGCGACGCGGCTCGATACGTTCATCGCGGTCGCCTCCGTCGCGCTGGTGTTCCTGATGGGCGGGCTCGCCGGCATTGCGGCCGGCTATTTCGGCGGCTGGACCGATCGCATCGTCGGCCGCATCGCCGACACCATCATGGCGTTTCCGCTGTTCGTGCTGGCGATGGGCATCGTCGCAGCCCTCGGCAACACCGTGCAGAACATCATCTTGGCCACCGCCATCGTGAACTTCCCGCTCTATGCCCGCGTCGCGCGCGCTGAAGCCAATGTTCGCCGCAACGCCGGCTTCGTGCAGGCGGCGCGGCTGTCCGGCAACGGCGAATTCCGCATTCTTCTCGTGCATATCCTGCCGAACATCATGCCGATCATGATCGTGCAGATGTCGCTGACCATGGGCTACGCCATCCTCAATGCCGCCGGTCTCTCCTTCATCGGCCTCGGCGTCCGTCCGCCGACGGCGGAATGGGGCATCATGGTCGCCGAAGGCGCCGGCTTCATGGTGTCAGGCGAATGGTGGATCGCGCTATTCCCCGGCCTCGCTTTGATGATCGCCGTGTTCTGCTTCAACCTCCTCGGCGACGGCCTCCGCGACATCGTCGACCCGCAGCGGAGGACGTGATGATGATTACGAATTCCGTTGTATCGCTCCCTCCCCCCTTGTGGGGGAGGGGCAGGGAG
>NZ_JBVVPR010000060.1:0-34797 GCF_055811835.1 Bradyrhizobium sp. WSM4874 | reverse complement strand
CCCCCCCCCCCCCCCCCCCCCCCCCGCCCCCCCCCCCCCCCCCCGCCCCCCCCCCCCCCCCCCCGCCCGCCCCGCGCCGGCGCGCCCCCCCCCCCCCCCCCCCGCGACTTTTCGTCGAGGGGAATCCGACATGGCAGTTATGGCCGAGTCCGCAGCCGCGCAGGTCAAGCGCAGCAGCCTGTGGACCAGAGCATTCGAGAGCCGGCATTTTCTCGGCGCGATGTTCATGGTGCCGGCGATCGCCATCCTCATCCTGTTTCTGGCTTACCCGCTGGCGCTGGGCTTCTGGCTCGGCATGACCGATACCAAGATCGGCGGAGCCGGGCGCTACATCGGCTTCCAGAACTTCGTCTCGCTGTCGAAGGACTCGGTGTTCTGGCTGTCGGTGTTCAACACGATCTTCTACACGGTCGCGGCCAGCGCGGTGAAATTCGCCATCGGCCTTTATCTGGCGCTTCTGCTGAACGAGCGGCTGCCGATGAAGTCGATGATCCGCGCCATCGTCCTGTTGCCCTTCGTCGTGCCGACGGTGCTCTCTGCGATCGCGTTCTGGTGGATCTATGACAGTCAGTTCTCGATCATCTCCTGGGTGTTGATCAAGGCTGGCCTGATCACACGCTATATCGATTTCCTCGGCGATCCCTGGAATGCGCGCTGGTCGGTCGTCGCCGCCAATATCTGGCGCGGCGTGCCTTTCGTGGCGATCACGCTGCTGGCGGGACTTCAGACCATCTCGCCCTCGCTCTATGAGGCCGCCAATCTCGACGGCGCCACCAATCTGCAGCGCTTCCGCCACATCACGCTGCCGATGCTGTCGCCGATCATCGCGGTCGTCATGACGTTCTCGGTGCTGATGACCTTCACGGACTTCCAGCTCATCTACACCATCACGCGGGGTGGACCGATCAACTCCACCCATCTGATGGCGACGCTGTCGTTCCAGCGCGCCATCACCGGCGGCAATCTGGGCGAGGGCGCGGCGATCTCGAACGCGATGATTCCGTTCCTGGTCGCGGCGATCCTGCTCAGCTTCTTTGGGCTTCAGCGTTCCCGCTGGCAGCAGGGCGGGAGGGACTGACCATGACCACGGCAGACGACCAAAGCGTCGGAATGGACTACCTCGAGAGCTTCCCGCGGAAGTTTTTTCGGGTCTACCTTCCGCTCGGCCTGATCATCTTCTTCCTGCTGTTCCCGTTCTACTGGATGGCGGTCGCGACGTTCAAGCCGGACGCGGAAATGTACGACTACGAAAAGTACAATCCGTTCTGGATCGTGCATCCGACGCTGGAGCACATCAAGAAGCTGTTCTTCGACACCGACTATCCGCTCTGGATGTGGAACACCGTGATCGTCTCGGTGTCCTCGACTTTCATCTCCCTGTTCGCCAGCGTCTGCGCCGCCTACGCGATCGAGCGCCTGCGCTACAAGGGCTCGCGCTATGTCGGCCTTGCGATCTTCCTCGGCTATCTGGTGCCGCCCTCGATCCTGTTCATTCCGCTGGCGGCGATCGTGTTTCAGCTCGGCCTGTTCGACGGCAATCTGGCGCTGATCCTGACCTATCCGACCTTCCTGATCCCGTTCTGCACCTGGCTCCTGATGGGCTATTTCCGCACCATCCCCTATGAGCTGGAGGAGTGTGCGTTGATCGACGGGGCGACGCGGCTGCAGATTCTGATGAAGATCACGTTGCCGCTGTCGCTGCCCGGAGTGATCTCGGCGGGCATCTTCGCTTTCACGTTGTCCTGGAACGAGTTCATCTACGCGCTGACCTTCATCTCCTCATCCGAGAACAAGACGATCCCCGTCGGTGCGATCACCGAGCTCGTCAATGGCGACGTCTACCATTGGGGCGCGCTGATGGCGGCGGCTCTGACCGGCTCGGTTCCCGTAGTTATTCTTTATTCCTTCTTCGTGGAGTACTATGTGTCGGCGATGACCGGCGCCGTGAAGGAATGATCGCGGGGCCTGCCTTGAGCGCGCGCCAGGACGAATCGCCGAAACCGGCGCGTTCCGGCCAATAAGAAGGAGTAGGCTCTTGCACATTCTGGTTCTGGGCGCTGCCGGCATGGTCGGCCGCAAATTGTGCGAACGGTTGTTGCGCGACGGCCGGCTCGGCAAGAGCGACATCACCAAGCTGACCATGCATGACGTGGTCGAGCCGAAGACGCCGGAAAAAGCCGGCTTTGCCGTCGAGACCGTGTCGAGCGATTTCGCCGTGCCGGGTGCGGCCGAAAAGCTGATCGCCGGCCGTCCGGACGTGATCTTTCATCTCGCCGCGATCGTCTCGGGCGAAGCCGAGCTCGATTTCGACAAGGGCTACCGCATCAATCTCGACGGCACGCGGATGCTGCTCGATGCCGTCAGGCTCGCAGGCGGCGGCTACAAGCCGCGCGTGGTCTTCACGTCCTCGATCGCAGTGTTCGGCGCGCCGTTCCCCGATGCGATCGGCGACGAGTTCTTCCACACGCCGCTTCTGAGCTACGGTACGCAGAAGGCGATCGGCGAATTGCTGCTGGCCGACTATTCCCGCCGCGGCTTTCTCGACGGCATCGGCATCCGCCTGCCGACCATCTGCATTCGGCCCGGCCTGCCCAACAAGGCAGCATCGGGCTTCTTCTCCAACATCCTGCGCGAGCCGCTGGCCGGCAAGGAAGTGGTCCTTCCCGTATCCGAAGACGTCCGCCACTGGCATGCCACGCCGCGCTCCGCCGTCGGCTTCCTGCTGCATGCCGCCACCATGGACCTCGCAGCGGTGGGGCCGCGCCGCAACTTGACCATGCCGGGCCTGTCGGCGACGGTTGGCGAGCAGATCGCTGCGCTGAAACGCGTCGCCGGCGACAAGGTCGCCGCCCGCATCAAGCGGGAGCCCGATCCCTTCATCGTCGGCATCGTCGGCGGCTGGCCGCGCAACTTCAATGCAAAGCGGTCGCTCGAGCTCGGCTTCACCACCGCCGAGAAGACTTTCGACGACATCATCCGCATTCACATCGAAGACGAGCTCGGCGGCGATTTCGTCGCCTGATCTCTGACTGAGCGGGTAAAGTGATGGCGAGCGTTGCTTGCATCGGCGAATGCATGGTCGAGCTCCGGCAGGCCCAGGGTGGACAATCCGCCGGACATTCCAGCGGGCAGGGCGGCGGCCTCTACTCGCGCGGATTCGGCGGCGACACTCTCAACACGGCCGTGTACCTCGCGCGGCTCGAGGTCAAAGTCGATTATCTCACCGCGCTTGGCGACGATGCCCTGAGCGATGAGATGATCGCGGCCTGGACTGCGGAGGGCGTCGGCACCAGGCGCGTCGTGCGGCTGCCGGGCAAGCTGCCGGGCCTCTACATGATCCAGCTCGATGCGAAGGGCGAGCGCCAGTTCTTCCACTGGCGCGACAGTGCGGCGGCGCGCCAGCTAATGAATCTGCCGGAGACGGACGATCTCCTCAACTCCCTGATGAGCTACGACATCGTCTATCTCTCTGCGATCACGCTCTCGATCTACGACGCGGCCGGGCGCGAGCGCCTGTTCGCGGCGATCAAGCGCGCGCGCCTGCTCGGCACCCGTTTCGTGTTCGACACCAATTTCCGCGCGCGGGGATGGCCGGATCGCGACGTCGCGCGCGAGGTGTTTTCAGCCGCCTTCGCGGCTGCCGACATCGTGCTGACCTCGACCGAGGATCTGCTCGCCCTTTATCCCGGCGAGAGCCACGAGCAGTTGATGGCGCGCATCCCGAGCCCCGAGCTGGTGTTCCGGCTCGCCGATCCGGTCAGCCTGCTGCGTTTTCCCGGGGGGCCCTACGAGGTTCGCGCCGAGCCCATGACTAAACCCGTGGTCGACACCACCGCGGCCGGCGACAGTTTTGCCGCGGCCTATATCGCGGCGCGGCTCGCCGGTTCCGACCCGGTCGAGGCCGCCCAGGCCGGGCACCGCCTCGCCAGCCTCGTGATCTGCTATTCCGGCGCCATCATTCCGGGTTATGCCATGCCGCCGAAGAAACGGCACCGGCCGGCGACGACGCGTCAAGCGACCAAGTGAAACGAAAGCCAAGATGACCACCACTGCCCAGCAGAACCACCTCGTCGCGCTGTTCAAGGCCGCGACCGTCATTCCCGTCCTCACCATCGAGCGGATTCAGGATGCTGTGCCGCTGGCGCGTGCGCTGGTGGCCGGCGGCGTCCGCACGCTGGAGGTGACCATGCGGACCCCCGTTGCGATCGAGGCGGCGAGGGCGATGATGGCCGAGGTGCCCGAGGCGGTGGTCGGCATCGGCACGATTCTGAATCCGGCGGACTTTACGCGTGTCGAGAAGCTCGGCGTTGCGTTCGGCATCAGCCCGGGCTTGACCCCGGACCTCTTGAAGGCCGCCACCCATAGCTCCTTGCCGTTTGCGCCGGGCATCGCCACCGCGTCCGAGCTGATGATGGCGCTGTCCTACGGCTTCGACGTAGCAAAATTTTTCCCGGCCGAGCAGGCCGGCGGCATCAAGGGGCTGCGTTCGCTGGGTGGGCCGTTCCCGAACGTGCGGTTCTGCCCGACCGGCGGGGTCGGCGAGGCCAATGCGGCGACCTGGCTCGCGGAGCCCAATGTGGTCGCGGTCGGCGGTTCCTGGCTGTGCCCGACGGCGGAGATCAGGGCCGGGAACTGGGCCGGCATAACTGCCATCTGCCAGCGCACCCTCCAGGCCCTTAAACCCGCGTGAAGTCTTGCCATCCCTGGGCTAAGACTTAGGTCAGCAAGAGACCGCCAGGGAGAAAGATCATGACCGCCAGCATCGTCGGATGGGCGCATACGCCATTCGGCAAGTTCGACACCGAGACCGTGGAAAGCCTTGTGGTGAAGGTCGCCAATGAGGCGCTGGCGGATGCCGGCATTTCGGCCGGCGATGTCGACGACATCGTGCTCGGCCATTTCAACGCCGGCTTCTCGCCCCAGGATTTTACCGCCTCACTGGTGCTTCAGGCCGACCCGGAGCTGCGCTTCAAGCCGGCGACCCGGGTCGAGAACGCCTGCGCCACCGGCTCCGCCGCCGTCCATCAGGGCGTGCGCGCGATCGCGGCCGGCGCGGCCAGGATTGTCCTCGTTGTCGGCGTCGAACAGATGACGCGCACGCCGGGGCCGGAGATCGGCAAGAACCTGCTCAAGGCGTCCTATCTGCCCGAGGACGGCGACACCGTCGGCGGCTTCGCCGGCGTGTTCGGCAAGATCGCCAGCTCCTATTTCCAGAAATACGGCGATCAGTCCGATGCACTGGCGCTGATCGCGGCCAAGAACCACAAGAACGGTGTTGCCAATCCCTTCGCCCAGATGCGCAAGGACTTTGGCTTCGAGTTCTGCCGCGCCGAGAGCGAGAAGAACCCCTACGTTGCCGGCCCCCTGAAGCGCACCGACTGCTCGCTGGTCTCGGACGGTGCCGCTGCCCTGGTGCTGGCCGACGCGGAAACCGCCAAGGGCATGAGCAAGTCGATCGGCTTCCGCGCCACCGCGCACGCCCAGGATTTTCTGCCGATGTCCAAGCGCGACATCCTCCAGTTCGAGGGCTGCACGGTCGCCTGGCAGCGCGCGCTGGAGAAGGCGGGTGTTGCGCTCACCGATCTCTCTTTCGTCGAGACCCATGACTGCTTCACCGTCGCCGAGCTGATCGAGTACGAGGCGATGGGCCTGACGCCGAGGGGGCAGGGTGCCCGCGCCATCAAGGAAGGCTGGACGCTCAAGGACGGCAAGCTGCCGGTCAATCCGTCCGGCGGCCTGAAGGCCAAGGGCCATCCGATCGGCGCCACCGGCGTCTCCATGCACGTGATGACCGCGATGCAGCTCGCCGGCCAAGCGCCCGAGGGCATGCAGCTCAAGAACGCAAAACTCGGTGGCATCTTCAACATGGGCGGTGCGGCGGTCGCCAACTACGTCTCCGTACTGGAGCCGCTGAAGTAAGCTCCGACCTTGTAGGGTGGGCAAAGGCGCGCAAGCGCCGTGCCCACCTTCTTATCTTGCGCTAGATCATGGTGGGCTCCCCCGGGGCCCTTAAAGCTCATGATCGATTTGCAGGGGATGCATCATGAGCAATGACTACGAAGATTCGCTGTCGATGGACGCACTCAACGATCGCATCGCGATTCTCGAGGACAATATCCGCCAGCTCATCGAGCAGGCCGCGGCCGCCTCGGGTGAGCAGAACGAGTCGCGGATCGCGGATCGCATCAACCAGCAGAATGAGGAGCTCGACCGTCTCCTCAAAGTGCGCGAATCCCGTCAGAAGAAATAGCCGACTTTCTTCGCCGACGCATGCGGCCATACGCCGGCCGCCCTTGCGCGCGCGCCGCCGCTGCCGTTAGCTGGACCGAAATCGCAGGGCTCATCTGAGCCCGCGCAATCGGGAGTGAACGATGGGGCCGCTGAAGGGCATCAAGGTCGTCGACATGACCACCGTGCTGATGGGTCCCTATGCGACCCAGATGCTCGGCGACTACGGCGCAGACGTCATCAAGGTGGAGTCTCTGGACGGCGACGTCACCCGCCTGATTGGTCCGATGCGGCACGCCGGCATGGGCCCGGTGTTCCTCAATACCAACCGCAGCAAGCGCTCGATCTGCCTCGACCTGAAGAAGCCCGCCGGCCGCGAGGCCGTGCTGCGCTTGCTGAAGGACGCCGACGTGCTCGTCTACAACGTTCGCCCGCAGGCGATGGCGCGGCTTCAACTGGACTATGACGTTGTTTGCAAGATCAATCCGCGGCTGGTCTATGCCGGCGTGTTCGGCTTCGGCCAGGACGGGCCGTATGCCGCAAAGCCCGCCTATGACGATCTGATCCAGGGCGCCACCGCGCTGCCGGCCTTGATGGCGCAGACCGGTGACGGCGTGCCGCGCTATGTGCCGAACGCACTGGTCGATCGCATCGTTGGCTTGACCGCTGTCGGCGCGATCTGCGCCAGCCTCGTCCACCGCGACCGGACCGGGCAAGGCCAGCGCGTCGACATCCCGATGTTCGAGACCATGGCCGGCTTCGTCATGGGCGACCACATGGGCGGTCTCACCTACGAGCCCCCGCTCGACAAGGGCGGTTACGCCCGACACCTCTCGCGCGACCGCAGGCCCTACAAGACCTCGGACGGCTATCTCAGCGTCATCGTCTACAACGACAAGCAGTGGGAGAATTTCTTCAAGGCGACGGGGCGCGACGACCTGCGCGCCGACGCGATGTTCGCGACATTCGCCGGCCGCGCCGCCAATATCGACGTCGTCTATGCCGAACTCGCGCGCATCTTCGAGACGCGCAGCACCGAGGAATGGATCGACCTGCTCACCAGGGCGGACGTGCCTGTGATGCCGATGCACGACCTCGCGTCGATGCTGCACGATGAGCATCTGGAGGCGACCAACTTCTTTCCGGTGGTGAACCATCCAACCGAAGGGCCGATCCGGAGTATGAGGGTGACGGCGACCTGGTCCGAGACCGAGGCCGAACCGGTGCGGCTTGCGCCGCAGCTCAACGAGCACGGCGCGGAAATCCTGCGTGAGATCGGCTATTTCGCCGACGAGATCGACGCCATGGTCCGCGATGGCGTTACCCGTTCGCCGCCCCGGAATGACGATGCACAGGTGCGTCCGTGAGCTTCATCACCGGCGTCGGCCTCACGCCTTTCGGCAAGCACGAAGGTTCGTCCTCGCTCGACCTGATGAGCAGGGCCGCGCAAACCGCGCTCGACGATGCCGGGCTCAACCGCGCCGACGTCGACGGCATCCTCTGCGGCTACTCTACCGTGTCGCCGCACATCATGCTGGCGACCGTCTTTGCCGAGCATTTTGGCATCCGCCCCAATTACGCCCACGCCGTCCAAGTCGGCGGCGCGACCGGGCTCGCGATGACCATGCTCGCGCATCATCTCGTCGAAGCGGGCGTCGCCCGCAATGTGCTCGTCGTCGCCGGCGAGAACCGCCTCACCGGGCAGAGCCGCGATGCCTCGATCCAGGCGTTGGCGCAGGTCGGCCATCCCGACTACGAGGTGCCGCTCGGCCCGACCATTCCCGCCTATTACGGCCTGGTCGCTAACAGATACATGCACGAATACGGCGTGACCGAAGAAGACCTCGCCGAATTCGCGGTGCTGATGCGCGCCCACGCCTGCAATCATCCCGGTGCGCAATTCCAAGATCCCATCGAGGTCGCCGACGTCATGGCCTCGAAGCCGGTGGCGATGCCGCTGAAGCTGCTCGATTGCTGTCCGGTGTCCGACGGAGGCGCCGCCTTCGTCGTCAGCCGCGAGCGGACCGGAGAGGCCGGCGTGCGCATTCGCGGCTGTGCCCAGGCTCATACCCATCAGCACGTCACTGCAGCGCCCGCCCTGAGTGAACTCGGCGCCGAGATCTCCGTCGCCCGCGCCAGGGAGGCCACCGGCCTCGCGATTTCCGACGTGCGCTACGCCGCGATCTACGACAGCTTTACGATCACGCTCGCGATGCTGCTGGAAGACCTCGGCCTTGCTGGCCGGGGCGAGGCAGCCGCGCGCGTGCGCGCCGGCCATTTCAGCCGTGACGGCGCGATGCCGCTGAACACCCATGGCGGCCTGCTCAGCTACGGTCATTGCGGCGTCGGTGGCGCCATGGCGCATCTTGTCGAAACGCATCTGCAGATGACGGGGCGGGCGGCGAATCGTCAGGTGCGCGACGCCTCGATCGCGCTGCTGCACGGCGACGGCGGCGTGCTGTCGTCTCACGTGACCATGTTCCTGGAGCGGATGCGATGAGCGAGCGTCTGGGCGACTGGACCAATGGCGAACACGCCGTCACCTATCAGACCTGCGGCGCATGCGGCCATGTGCAGTATTTTCGACGCGCCTTCTGCATGGCCTGCGGCGCGTCCGATCCGCGCGAGCAACGCGCCAGCGGCAAAGGCAGGGTCTACGCGGCCTCGCTGGTCTGCCGCGCCGCGACGCCTGAGACGCGGTCCCACGTGCCCTACAACATCCTGCTGGTCGATTGCGCCGAGGGTTTTCGCATGATGGCGCATGGTGAGAATAATCTCGCCATCGGCGATGAGGTCAGTGCGAGCTTCAAACTGTTCGCTGGGAAGATTGTGCCGTTTTTCACGAAGAGATCATAGTAGGATTCGTCATTCGGGGGCGGTCCTGAGAGACCGAGCCTGGAACGGGAATTCTGGGCCTGACCTGTGCGAGGGCCACCCCGGAATGACGAAAGCTCTCACCCGACTCTTAACTAGCGCCCGTAGAACAAGATGCTGGCGATGACGAGCATCGCCATCACCGCCAGCATATGCGCGAACGCTTCCGAGGCCGCCCCCTTGGTGGCTTCCTTCATGCCATTTTCTCCCTAGACTTGGGCGTGACTCATCGATGCGCGGTTAGCGCCCGACGGCCAATTGTTTTTACTCGGAACACCCCTTGCGAGTATCCGCCGCGATCAAGTCCCCACGCGGCGAATATCGACTGTGCCAAGGTCGTTCAGCAATGCGGCGGCATTTTGACTCGATGTTGTTGCTCCTGCGGACGCGCAAGAATACAGTTTCGTGGAACTATCGCCGCTAACGACAAAAAACATCAAAGGCTTAGGGAAAACTTCAGGAAAATCATGGCCCGCATCAACTACAGCGACCCGTCCAAGGCATCCGACCGCACCCGCGAAATCCTCGACAAGAACCGTAATGCCAATATCTTCCGGATGATGTCGCATTCGCCGAGCTATTTCGAGCAGTACTGCCGGCTCGGCGGCGCCATCCGGCACAAGGGCGAGCTCGATCCGATCGTGCGCGAGCTCGCGATCACCCGCACCGGCATCCTGTGCGAGGCGCCGTATGAGATCGTCGCGCACAAGCGCATCGGCAAGAATGTTGGCGTCACCGACGAGCAGAATGAGGCGCTCGAGAACTGGCAGGCCGCGAGCTGTTTCGACGAGACGCAACGCGCCGCGCTCGCCTTCACCGACGAGATCGTCAAGCTGAACAAGCCGACCGATGCGACCTTCAAGGCGATCTCATCGAAACTGACGCCGGCCGCGCTCGTCGAGCTGCAGCTCTCTGTCGGCTTCTACATCATGACGTCGAAATTTCTGGAGACCTTTGAGATCGACCTTCAGCCGGTCACCGAAGTGGTAGGCTGATCGAGGCATTGCTGTGAGGGATGCTCATGACGATCGATGAATATGCCGCCTGGGCTGCAACGATTGCGAAAGTCGATGAGCGTCCGTCCAACGAACGGCTGGCCTATCTGGGCCTCGGACTCGCCGGGGAATCCGGCGAGGTGGCCGAGCACATCAAGAAGCTGCTCCGCGATGACTGGCTCGACCAGGCCGGCCTCGTCGATGAACTGGGCGATGTCATCTACTACTGGGCCTGCCTGTGCGTGGCCACCGGCCAGCAGCCATCCGAGCTGCTCAAGACCAGCGCCGCCAAGATCAAGCGGCGGATCAGCGAGGCGGCGAGCCGCTAGGCCGCTCAGGTCGAGGTCAAGATATCCACCCTGGCGTTGGCGACGATCAAGCGGTCGGCGAGAAGCTGCGCAAGATTGCGCATGATGCGTTCGCTGGCGTGCGGGTGCTGCTTGCGGAAGCGCTCGAACGCTTTCAGTGGCGCCTCGAACGCCGTCGCAGCCATATCCGCGAAGACGTCGGCGGAGCGAGTGGTCTCGATCAGGGCCATTTCGCCGAAGGCCATGCCGGCTGTGAGTGTTGCGAGCCGCACTCCGTCGGGCAGGGTGACATGCACCGCGCCGCTGCGCAGGAAGAACAGGGCATCGGCAGGATCGCCGGTGGTGAGGATCTTTGTCCCGGCTTGATAGGTCCGGATCGTGCAGATCGAGGCGAGGTCGGTCAGCTCTTCCTCGCTCATACCGGCCAGCAGCGGCTGTTCGGCGAGCTCGGTGGTCTCATGGAAGTCGATCGAGCCGCCGTAGCGGTAGACGATCTGGTCTTCGGCCCATTCGATTGCGGTGTCGAGCAGGTAGAAATCGCGGACGTTCTTGAGCTCCGCGGTCCATTCCCGCAGGCTGTCCCATTCCTTGGAGGCGCGCCTGACGCCTGACAGGACGACGGTCACATTCAGCGCCGCCAGCTCCTCGAATGCTTCGGCCACCAGCCGCGCCCCGGCGCGCGTGGTGGAGGTGACGCGGTGGAGATCGAAGATCACGAATTGCGGTCGCGGCTGGCCCGCAAGCCGGCGCGAGACATAGTCGACCGCCGACAGCGACAGCGTGCCGACCAGCTCGATGATCCGCACGTCCTGCTCGTGGGCTGCGAGAATATCGCGCTCCTGTGGGCGGCGCACGCGCCGCGACGGGCTCTTGCCGATGTCGTAATCGGCGATGACGGCGTTGCGTGCATCGTCGCTGCGGTTGAGCATGTGCAGATCGTAATGCGAGGACAGAGCCTCGCACACCTTGATGCCGCGCACGCTGTTGCCGTGCTTGTCGAGCCTTGGCGAGTAGCTGCCGAGCCCGAGGCGGGCGGGGAGGGCAGCGAGAATTCCGCCGCCGACGCCGCTCTTGGCAGGGATGCCGATCCGGTAGATCCATTCGCCGGCATAATCGTACATGCCCGACGACGTCATCACTGACAGCGTGCGCGAGATCGCGTAAGCGCTCAGCACCTGCTCGCCCGTGACCGGGTTGAGACCGCGGTTGGCGAGCGTTGCCGCCATCACCGCGATGTCGCGCGCGGTGACCAGCACCGCGCATTGCCGGAAATAGACGTCGAGCACGGCAGCGACATTGTCCGAGATCACCGCATTGGTCTTGAGGAGATAGCCGATGGCACGGTTGCGGTCGCCGGTCTGGCTTTCGGAAGCGTAGACGGCCTCGTCGACGGCGAGATCGCGGCCGGCAAAACGACTGAGCGCGAGGCAAATTTGCTCGAAGGCATCCGGACCCTTGCTGTCGTGGATCAGCCCGGTGCAGGCGATCGCGCCGGCATTGACCATCGGGTTGAATGGATGGTTCTCCGAATTGAGCCGGATCGAGTTGAAGGGATCGCCTGAAGGTTCGACGCCGATCGCGCTCTCCACCCTGTTTGCGCCGAGCAGGTCCAGCGCCAGTGCGAACACGAACGGCTTGGACATCGACTGGATGGTGAAGGGCGCCCTGGAGTCGCCGACCTCGTAGACATGACCGTCCAGGGTCGCGAGGCTGATGCCGAAACAGGCAGGATCGGCCTTGCCGAGCTCGGGAATGTAGTCGGCGACCGCGCCCGAGGTCTCCGCCGAGAATTGGTTGAGGCAATTGTCCAGAAACCGCAGCAAAGGCGGCTTCGAACGGGTCCAGGCGGTGGCGAGAGGCGAAAGCGGTTTCATCGCCTCTCTTTGTGCAACGCAATCAGGGCACGCGCAACCCGTCCGGCACCATGGTCTGCCGCCGGACCAGCAGCAGGGCGAGCAAAACCGTGGGGACGAGGATGGCGAGGCCGAGCAGCGTCACCTGCATCTGCGACAGCGGCATGATGCCGCCGCCGGGGGTGGCCACCACGAACCCGCCGATCACCAGCAGCACGCGGATCGGCCATTCCAGCGCGCCGGCGCCGCGGAGATCGCCGACGAAGGGCTGGTAGCCTTGGATGCCGCCGCAGATGAAGAGCGTGCCGAACGCCGCAAGCGCCATCAGCCCGAGACCGGCAAGATAGGGGCTCGGCCCCTGCAGCACCAGCGCCGGATTGAGCACGAAGAAGAACGGGATGAAATAGATGATGCTGCCGACCCACATCGATTCCCAGCCCGTCTTCATCGCCGGCGAGCCGGCAATGCCTGCGGCCGCGAACGAGGCGATCGCGACCGGCGGGGTGATCGATGACAGCATGCCCCAGTAGAAGATGAACATGTGCACGGCCATCCTGTTCAGCCCGAGCTTCTCCAGCGCCGGCGCGACCAGGATGGCGAGGAAGATGTAGCAGGCCGTCGTGGTCAGCCCGAGCCCAAGGATCAGGCTGGTGAGGGCGCACATGCCGAGCAGCAGGAACGGATTGTCGCCGGCGATGCGCAGCAGGTCGTTGGCGAGGCTCGACACCACGCCGGTCATCGAGAAGGCGCCGATCAGCAGGCCGCAGCCGGCGAGGATGCCGACGAGCTCGACGAAGGTGCGCCCGTTGACCTCGAGGAATTTGCCGATGGTCGCGACAGTCCAGCGCGTGTCCTTCGAGAACAGCTGGTTGAGGACCAGAAGCAGGGCGGTGGCGTAGAATGGCGCATGGCTCTCGCGCTTGAAGTAGAGCAGCATCACGATCAGCAGCGCGATCACGAAGACGTAGTACCAGCCGTCCTTGATTGTATCCATGACCCGCGGCAGCTCCGCGCGCGGAATGCCCTTCAGCCCGTGTCGCGCGGCGTAGGAATCGACCTGCATGAACAGGCCGATGTAATAGAGCACCGCCGGAATGATCGCCGCGATCGCGACATCGGCGTAGCTGACATTGAGGAATTGCGCGATCACGAAGGCGGTCGCGCCCATCACCGGCGGCGCCAGCACCGCGCCGGTCGAGGCACAGGCCTCGATCGCGCCGGCATAGGACGCGCGAAAGCCGCTCTTCTTCATCACCGGAATGGTCATGGTGCCGGCGGTCAGCACGTTGGAGATGATCGAGCCGGACATCATGCCGAGCAGGCCGCTGGCGAAGATGCAGACCTTGGCCGCGCCGCCGCGGAACGTGCCGCACAGCGCGAAGGCGAGATTGATGAAGAACTTTCCGGCACCGGTCATCATCAGCGCGGTGCCGAATACCAGGAAGCCGATCACGGTGTCTGCAAACGCCTGGATGGGAATGCCGAGCAGGCTCTCGCCCGACAGCACGTGATAGGCGGTCGCCTGCTCCAGCGTCGACTGCGTGCCGCGGAACGGACCTAACCAGCTGGATTCTGCGAACAGCGGATAGACGGTGAAGGGAAGCACGCTCAGGAGCAGGCTCCAGCCGCCGGTCCGGCGCAGCGCCTCCATCAGCATCACCCACATCACGAGACCCGCGGCGGTCACGCTGTTCGGCGCGCCGCCGAATTCCCAGCCGGCCTCCGCGGCCTTGCGGACGTTCGACATCAACACGAGCGCCGCGGCAAAAGTCACCACAAAGCAGAGGAGGTCATACCAGGGAATGCGATCAAGCGGCGCGCGCGGGGTCCCCGGGAAGATCAGGAACGTGAACGGCAGCATCAGGGCGATCAGGAGATAAAAGTACTCCGTGTTGAGCTGGGTGTAGCCGACGAAGAAGCGCAGCGAGAATTGCTGGTTGATGCAGAGCAGGATGGTCGCTGCGGTCGCGACGACGAGCGTCCAGCGCCAGGCCCCAAGCAAGCTTCGCACGCGCGTGACCTCCGCCTCCTGCATGTTGCCGGCCGCGCCATGCGGATCGTCGAACACGATCCGCTTGGCCTCGTCCTGCGGGGCGGTGGAGACTGAAGCAGACGACATGATCGACCCCGCGCGTGGGCAATTAACGCTGAGAACTAATCCTCGAACCCGTTCGGCATGTCGGCCTTCGCAAGCGCCGCGGCACGCGCCTTCATCCAGCCGTCGAGGAACGCCTTGTCATCCGCGGGCGGATTGGATTTTCCGTAATCGGTCCACGCGGCGCCAAGCACCTCTTGCCGCTTGATCAGCTTGTTGTTGTGCGCCTCCTGCGCGTCGCTCCATTGCCCGGCTTCCTTCAGCGCCTTCACCGCGCCGGGGTGCACCGGTACCACCCAGTTTTTGGTCTGGCGATCGGCCGCAAGCCCGCCCGCGCCGGGCGCGGAATCCTTGTAGGAATCGTAGTTCACGATCATCGCCTTGGTGATCGCATAGACCTGGTCGAGGGCTTGCGAGGCGTAGGCGACGAAGATCGGATAGGGATAGTTGCCGAGCTCGATCGGCTTGTCCGGCGAGATGCCGGCGCCGCAGGTCGCGGTCTGCGGGAAAAAGAACGAGCCGACCTTCTGCATCCGCGCCCAGCCTTCCTTGTCCTTGGCGGGCAGCGGCGGCCAAATCAGGCCGCGCGGCGAGGTCTCGGCTTCCTTGGCGGGGCCGGTGATGGTGGTCCCGAACGCGGCGTCGGTGTCGTTGTTGATCAGGCCCTTCCACATCGCGCCGTAGCTTGCGAACTCGACGACCTTGACGTCCTTCTGCGTCAGGCCGGCGAAGGCGAGCACCGCGAGCGAGTTCTGGTTCAGTGCTGGCGAGCCGACGACGAATCCGACACGCTTTCCCTTGAGGTCCTTGAGCTCCTTCACGCCTGTGTCCGCGGCCACACCGAGCGTGCCGCAATTGCAGTCGACGGATGAGAGCATAATCTGAAGCGGTTGCGGGCCCCATTCCCTGGAGCCGAATTCGAACACGCCTTCCTGTGCGAAATAGGTGCCCGATCCCATTGCCGCGGAGACCGCACGCTTGGCGCGCAACGGCGCGAGACGCGCGACGTCGTTGCCCGCGGGGAGCACGCGCACGTCGCTCGAGTATTTGTCCTTCATCATCTTGCCGACGCCGACCGCGATGTTGAAGCCGGCGGTGCCGGTGTCATAGGCGGTGAACGTCAATGTCGCCGGCAGCTTGACGTCTTCGGCGGACGCATAGCGTGTAGACGCAAAAGAAATGCCCGCCACCAAGGCAGGCGCGAGCATGATCAGCCCACGAAGCATGTTTCCCTCCAATGATCCTCGCGTTTGCCGCGACGATTTTCTTTCTTTGTTTGAAACAGGTTTTGTTTGAAACGGATCATGTCATCGCCATCAAGCGATGGCAACGCCGTACCGCGAACCCAGCAATGAGGCTGACAGATTGTCGCGGAAACGACGGGATAATGCAGTCAGTTCGCGACGATCGCGATCGCCTGTCCTTCGGCAACGACGTCGTCGAGCTTCACAAGAAGCGATGTGATCTCGCCGCTCACAGGAGAAAGCACAGGGATCTCCATCTTCATCGCTTCGACCACCACAATCTCATCGCCATCCGCAACGGTTCCTCCAACTTGCACGGGAGTTGCGCAGACGCGGCCGGCGATCTCGGTGACGATCTTAATTTCTGGCATGCCATCGCCTTTTTGTTGTGGTCGCAAAATGCCTGAGGTAGTTTCTTCTGCAAGCGGAATTTAATTCCGCACAGCGGAACAAGCGGTAGGGAACATGGGACGACGTTCGGAGCGGTTGAGTAGGCAAGGTGCGCTCGCTGGCGAAGCCGGTGAGGGTGATGTCATCCAGGTGGTGTCGCGCGCGTTCGACGTGTTGCGATGCTTCGAGGGCCACGATAGCAGGCTCGGCAATCTCGAGATTTCAAATCGCTGCGGCCTGCCGCGCTCGACGGTGTCGCGGCTCACGCACACGCTGACGCGGATGGGGCAGCTGGTCTATCTGCCGCGCGATCAGAAGTATCGCATCGGCCCGAGCGCGGTGGCGATGAGCGCCTCGATGATGAAGGGCGCGCAGCTGCGCAGCATGATCCGCCAGCGGCTCCAGGAAGTCGCCGAGCAACTGCCGGGCACGGTCGGCTTCGTGGTCCCCGATCGTTTCCATCTGGTCTATCTCCAGTTCGCGCGCTCGGCCTCGGCGCTCGGCTTGCACGAGGGCACCGGCAGCCGCATCTCGATGGCCTCGACCGCTGCAGGCGCAGCCTACACCGCGGCATTGGCGCCCGAGGTCGGCGATGCCTTCATCGCGGACATGGAGCGGGAAGCTCCCGAGGCCGCGAAAATCCTGCGCCCCCGAATCGAGGCCAACCGGCAGTCGCTGCATGAGCGCGGCTATGTCGTGGCCTGCGGTCTGTGGAGCCCGCATATCAACGGGCTCGCGGTGCCGATCTGGTCGCCGCAATACCAGACCTTCGTCGTCATCACGATCGGTCTTCTGTCGTCGATGTATGACGAGCAGCGTCTGCATGCCGAAGTCGCCCCGTTGATGGTCGCGCTTGGCCGCTCGCTCGGCAGCCTGATGGACGGCGCGGAAGGCGACGTCTTCAACGCCCGCATCCCGCGCAAACCGGTCGCCATGGCCGTGCACAACAATAACAAGCCGATCAATTCGGAGGGAGTGAATGAACTGGAAGCCGGAACTCGACGAGCTCGCCCGGCGCGAAGCCTTCGCGCGGGAGATGGGCGGCGTTGACAAGGTCAAGCGTCAGCATGATCAGGGCCGACTGACTGTTCGGGAACGTATCGACAGACTGACCGACAAGGGCAGCTTTCACGAGATCGGCGCCGTCTCCGGCGTCGGCGAATACGATTCCATCGGCGAGTTGCAGAAATTGACGCCGGCGAACTGCGTGTTCGGCCGCGCGCGCGTCGAGGGCCGCACCGTCGTCGTGGTCGGCGACGATTTCACCGTGCGCGGCGGCTCGGCGGATGCGTCCATCTCCGCAAAGCCGCTGATGGCGGAGGAGATGGCGCATGATCTCCGCCTGCCCATCGTCCGCATCATCGAAGGCTCGGGCGGTGGCGGCTCGGTCAAGACCATCGAGACCAAGGGCGCGGCGAACCTTCCGGGCGGCATCGGCGGCACACGCTGGTATCGCTTCACCACGGAGAATTTGTCGCGCGTGCCCGTGGTCGCGCTCGGCCTCGGCTCGGTCGCAGGGCTCGGTGCCGCACGTCTTGCCGCCAGCCACTATTCCATCATGACCCGGAAGTCCGCGATGTTCGTCGCAGGCCCGCCGGTGGTGAAGGCGCTGGGGCAGGACCTCTCGAAGGAAGAGCTCGGAGGCGCCGACATCCAGACCCGCGCCGGCGCGGTCGATCATGCCGTCGACACCGAGGAGGAGGCCTTTGCCTGCGCGCGGCGATTCCTGTCCTATCTGCCGTCGTCCGTTGACGGGCTGCCGCCGACCTTGCCCTGCACCGACAATCCGGAGCGCACCGAAGAGGCGCTGATGAGCGCGGTGCCCCGCAACCGCAAGCAGGTCTACAAGATACGGCCGATCGTCGAACAGGTCGTGGACAAGGGTTCGTTCTTCGAGGTCGCCAAGAATTTCGGCAAGCCGATCATTGTCGGCCTCGCGCGGCTCGAGGGCAGGGCGGTGATGGTGCTTGCCAGCGACAGCTTTCACTATGGCGGCTCCTGGACCGCGGATGCCTGCCAGAAGGTGGTCCGCTGGGTCGACTTCGCCGAGACCTTCCATTTGCCGATCGTCTATCTGATGGACTGCCCCGGCTTCATGATCGGCCTTGATGCGGAGAAGGCGGGCACCATCCGCCATGGCGTTCGCGCCATGGCCGCGGTCAACCAGACGACGGTGCCCTGGTGCACGGTGATCCTGCGCAACGCCTTCGGCGTCGCTGGCGTGGTGCATCAGCCCGCCGACCGCTTCTCGATCCGCTACGCCTGGCCGTCGGCCTATTGGGGCTCGCTCCCGCTCGAAGGCGGCATCGAAGCCGCTTACCGCGCGGACATCGACGCGGCCGAGGACAAGGCGGAGAAACTGAAAGAGATCGAGGGCCGCCTCAACAAGTTGCGCTCGCCCTTCCGGTCCGCCGAAAAATTCTGGGTCGAGGAGATCATCGATCCCAGAAAGACGCGCTCGCTGCTGTGCGAGTTCGCGCGGCTGGCGGAGCCGCTGCGAAAGCCAGGGCCGCCGGGGAATTTCTCGATCAGGCCCTAGGGTCAGCCTGCCCTCAGCCCGATACAATCGGGCAAAATTGATCTAGCGCAAAGCCTCGCGCCCCATTGTCTGCAAGCCTCTCGCCGATAACAAGGGGAGGAACGCCATGACAAACGCGGGAAACGCGCTGCTTTGGACAGCCATCTATTTCGGTCTGTCGTTCGCTGCGATTTTTGCCGTTTGGTTCGCCGAGCGATTGCGGGCGAGTTTAACGAGCAAGCGGTAGAGCCCGCGAGCATCGCGACCAGGCGATAGGCAAAGCCATCGTGGGCTGAGCTCGCGCTTTGTCGCGGCTGCGATGACGTGACCTCAAAACAATAACGCGCTACGCTTCCCGGGCAAGAACAAGAGGAAGCGCTAATCGTGTATGACTTCATTATCGTGGGCGGCGGCTCGGCGGGGTCCGTGCTGGCCCACCGGCTCTCCGCGAAGAGCGCCAACAAGGTCCTGCTCTGCGAGGCCGGACAGGACACACCACCCGGAGAAGAGCCGGCCGAGATCAGGGACAGCTATCCGGGGACGGCCTATTTCGATCCGCGCTTCCACTGGACCGAGCTCAAGGTCACGACGCAGATCGTCAGCCACAACAATCCGAACGAAGGGCGTCCGCCCTTACGCAAATACGAGCAGGCACGCGTGCTTGGGGGCGGCTCCTCGATCAATGGCCAGATGGCCAACCGCGGCGCGCCGACCGACTACGACGAATGGGACGCGCGCGGCGCTGCGGGGTGGAGCTGGAACGATGTGCTGCCCTTCTTCAAGAAGGTCGAGCGCGACCTCGATTTCGACGGGCCCTACCACGGCAAGGACGGCCGCATTCCCGTCCGCCGAATCCCCAGGGACCACTGGACCCGGCATTCGCAGGCGTTCGCGCAAGCCTTCCAGCAGGCAGGACATCAGTTCGTGGCCGACCAGAATGGCGAGTTCGTCGACGGGTTTTTCCCGGTGACGCACTCGAACCAGGCCGAGCAACGCGTCTCGGCTGCCATGGGCTATCTTGATCGCGACACGCGCAAGCGCGCCAACCTGACGATCTCCACCAACACGCAAGTCAGGGAATTGCTGTTCGAAGGCACGCGGTGCGTCGGCGTGAAGGCTGTCGTCGACGGGCGCGAGCAGGAATTCCGCGCCCGCGAGATCATTCTCTCCAGCGGCGCCATCCATTCGCCGGCGCATCTGTTGCGCGCCGGCATCGGCCCGGTCGGTCACCTCAAGGATATGGGCATTCCCGTGCTGATGGGACTGCAGGGCGTCGGCCAGCGCCTGATGGATCATCCCTCGATCTCGCTGTCGTCCTTTGTCCGCCGCGGCGCGCGGATGAACGAGCACACCAGGCGCCACATGCAGCTTGGCCTGCGTTACTCTTCCGGGCTCGAAGGCGTACCGAAAGGCGACATGTTCGTCGTCCTGCTCAGCAAATCGGCCTGGCACGCGGTCGGTGAGCAGATCGGATCGCTGCTGACGTTCGTCAACAAGACCTATTCCGAGACCGGACAGGTCAAGCTTGCCTCGCGTGATCCGGCAGCCGAGCCGATCGTCGAGTTCAACCTGTTGTCCGACCGGCGCGACCTCGATCGCCTGATGAGCGGTTTCCGCAAGATGGCGGCCGTGCAGATGAGCGACGTCGTCAGGGCCGTGACGGACAAGCCGTTCCCGGCCTCCTATACCGACCGCGTGCGCAAGATCGGCGTGGTCAACACCAGGAATCGGATTCTGACCAAGATCGCCGCAGCCCTGATGGACGGACCGGCAGTGCTGCGCCACTACATGATCGACAATTTCGTGGTCGAGGGCTTCACCTTCGACGACGTCATCAACGATGACGAGGCCCTGGAAGCCTTCGTGCGCAAGGCCACCATCGGCGTGTGGCACGCCTCGTGCTCGTGCCGCATGGGCCGGGCGGACGATCCGATGGCGGTGGTCGATCCGGAGGGGCGCGTCAAGGGCGTGCAGGGCCTGCGCGTCGTCGATGCCTCGATCTTCCCGGTGGTGCCGTGCGCCAACACCAATTTTCCGGTCCTGATGTCGGCGGAGAAGATCGCGGCCGCGATGATGCAGTGAGCCCGTGCGGCTTTTGGGCTGGCGAACTGCCTTGTCGATGACCGTCTAGGACCGCCAGTCAGACCGCAAAAGGTGAAGTGGGCGCCCGGAACGGTTCCGCGGCAGGCGGTCTGGCGGACATGCGTCCGGGGGCGGAACTTGGAACCCGGCTTAGGCGTTCTTTCGCCTTACGGCTGGGACCGGGCCGCTGACCGCGCGTCCCTTCTCGGGGCCGGAGCGCACTGTCGGCGATGGAGCTTCACGGGGGTTCAATGACCAATTCATCAAGCCGGGCGCAAACCAGCGACCCCGGAGAGTTGCCCAGGATTTCGACCGGGAGTGACGGCCTCGACGATATCCTGTACGGCGGGCTCGATCCCAATCGCATGTACCTCTACGAGGGTCGGCCCGGCTCGGGCAAGACCACGATGGCGCTTCAGTTCCTTCTCGAGGGCGCGCGCTGCGGTGAACGCGTGCTCTATATCTCCCTGTCGGAAACCAAGCGTGAGCTGACGCTGGTTGCACAGCGGCATGGCTGGTCGCTGCAAGGCGTCGACATCTTCGAACTGGTGCCGCCGGAGACGACGCTCGATCCGGAGCGCGAGCTCACGGTCTTCCACCCCGCCGAAATGGAGCTGAGCGAAACCACCGGCCTGATATTCAAGGAGGTCGAACGGATCAATCCCGCGCGCGTGGTGCTGGACAGCCTGTCCGAACTGCGCCTCCTTGCGCAGAACCCGCTGCGGTACCGGCGCCAGGTTCTGGCCCTGAAGCACTTTTTCACCAACCGCAATTGCACCGTCATCCTCCTCGACGATCTCTCGTCCTCCCAGGACGATCTGCAACTCCATTCGATCGCGCATGGCGTCGTGATGCTCGAACAGCTCGCCATTGATTATGGAGCGGAGCGCCGGCGGCTTCGCGTGATCAAGATGCGCGGCATTCGATTTCGCGGCGGCTTCCACGATTTCACGATCGAAGCGGGAGGGGTGCGGATATTCCCCCGTCTGGTGGCGGCGGAACATCACACCTCGTTTATCGGTGAGTTGACGCCCAGCGGCAATGCGCAACTCGACCAGCTCCTGGGAGGAGGGCTCGAGCGCGGCACCAGTGCGCTGCTTTTGGGCGCCGCCGGTGTCGGCAAGTCTTCTCTCGCGCTGACCTATGCAATCGCGGCGGCAGATCGCGGTGAGCATACGGTGTTCTTTGCCTTCGATGAAGGTCGCGGTACGGTGGAGGCCCGGGCTCGAACGCTGGGCCTCCCCCTTGAAAGCCATCTGCAATCGGGACTCATCCGATTTAAACAGATCGATCCCGCCGAGATGTCCCCCGGCGAATTCGCCGCCAATGTGCGCAACAGCGTCGAAAAGGATAACGCCCGAATTGTTATCATCGACAGTCTGAACGGCTACCTCAACGCAATGCCGGACGAGCGATTTCTCATCCTCCAGATGCATGAGCTCCTGAGCTATCTCGGACAGAAAGGCGTGCTGACCGTCCTCATCCTCGCTCAGCATGGGCTGGTCGGTCCGATGGAAACGGCTCTCGATATCAGCTATTTGAGCGATGCCGTGCTGATGCTGCGCTATTTCGAAGTCGGCGGAACGGTGCGGCGTGCCCTCTCGGTCGTGAAGAAGCGCAGCGGCAATCATGAAAATTCCATCCGCGAGTTTCGTCTTGGCAGTGCCGGCATCACGGTCGGTCCTCCGCTGACCGGATTCAGCGGCATCTTTTCCGGGAATCCGCGTTACTCGGGCACGGAGATGCCGGAAGGGCTGTCGGAATGAGCGCCGACCGCGATCATTGCGTCCTGGTGTTTGCTCCGATCGGCCGCGACGGACCGGCATCGGTCGAGCTTTTCCGTAATTCGAATCTCCTGGCAATCAATTGTCGTGGTCTGCCTGAACTGGTCAGCGAGATGTCGGCGGGGGTGGGCGCGGTGCTTCTCGCCGAGGAGGGCTTGTTCGGAAAGGATACCCAGCCGCTGGCACATTGGATCGAGCGGCAGCCGCCCTGGTCCGACCTGCCCTTTGTCATTCTCACCAGCCACCGCGAGCAGCCGGCGGTGGTTGCCTGGCGCCGCAGCATCGTCGAGACACTCCGCAACGTTTCGCTGCTCGAGCGCCCGGTTCAGCCGATCACGCTGACGAGCGCAATTCAATCCGCAATGCGGGCCCGCCGGCGGCAATATGAAATTCGAACCTTGCTGCAGGCGCGCGAGCGGACGGCCCAGGAGCTCGAGAAGCTCGTGGTCGAGCGCACGCGCGCGCTCGAGGAGGCCAACAAGCATCTGCGGGCCGAAATGGAAGAGCGTGCCCGCGTCGAGGAGACCCTTCGTCAGGCCCAGAAGATCGAAGCCATCGGACAATTGACCGGCGGAGTAGCTCACGACTTCAATAATCTGCTGATGGTGATCTCCGGTGGATTGGACATGCTCGATCGGCAGACGGATCCTGATCGGCGGCGTCGTCTGTTGGAAGGAATGGTTCAGGCGGCGCAGCGTGGTGCCGGCCTGACCAGGCAGCTTCTGGCTTTTTCACGGCGGCAAAAGCTCCGGCCCGAGGCCGTCGACATCCCAGCGCAAATCGGCGGCATGCGCGAATTGCTCGATCGGAGCCTGAGAGGCGACGTTCACGTCGAGTTCGATTTTCCGGAGGGGCTTTGGCCGGTGGAGGTCGATCCGGGAGAGCTCGAACTGGTCATTCTCAACCTGGCGGTCAACGCCCGCGATGCGATGCCAAACGGTGGCACGATCGTTGTCCGTGGCGAGAACCTGGCCGGCCTGGCCGAGGACGAGATCGCGGGCGATTACGTTCGTCTGTCCGTGATCGATAGAGGTGTTGGAATGAGCCCCGAGATCCTGGCGCGGGTCTTCGAACCGTTCTTCACCACCAAGGATGTCGGGAAAGGCTCGGGCCTGGGGCTTGCTCAGGTCCACGGATTTGCCACGCAGTCACGCGGGATGGTTCGAATAAAATCGATCGTCGATGAGGGCACCAGCATCGAGCTCTATTTGCCGCGATCCAGGAATATTCCTTCGGGTGAACGGCATCTCATCGACCTGAACAGGGCGCGTCCCAAGAAGGCTAATCATGGCCGGGTTCTCCTCGTCGAAGACGACGACGAGGTCGCCGCGCTGGTCAGCGAGATGCTTGCGCAGCTCGGTTACCAGGTCACGCGCGCGGCCAGCGCTGCGGCGGCTCTCGGGGCCCTAGCGGACGGCCGCTCCGTCGATCTGGTGTTTTCCGACATCATGATGCCGGGCGGCATGAACGGTGTCGAACTCGCGTCCGAGATCAAGAGAAGGCGAAGCGACATCCCGGTCCTGCTGACGAGCGGATACGCCGAAGCCGCGGTTCACGAGGCCGAAATGGCCGGGATCCGGATCCTGTCGAAACCCTACCACATCGACGAGCTCGCCGCAGCGCTCAGTGCTGCAAAATCGGACCTTCGAATCGGCGCGGAAACCAAGCGCTCCGGGGCGTCGTGAACGGGGCTGCGGCACCGCCTCGACAAGCCGCGTTCGATCGGGCGCTGCCGATTCAGCTAGTGAATGATCTGGTTTAGAAAAGCCTTCGCCCGTTCCGTGCGAGGGGCTTTGAAGAACGTTTCCGGCTCGGCCTCTTCAATGATGCTGCCACGATCCATGAAGACCACCCGGTCGGCGACCTCCCGGGCGAACCCCATCTCGTGCGTCACGCACACCATCGTCATTCCCTCTTTCGCCAGCTCGACCATGGTTTCCAGTACCTCCTTGACCATCTCGGGGTCGAGAGCCGATGTCGGTTCGTCGAACAGCATGATCTTGGGCTGCATGCACAGCGCTCGCGCGATGGCGACACGTTGCTGCTGACCGCCCGACAATTGCGCGGGATACTTGTCGGCCTGATCCTGAATGCGGACCTTCCGCAGCAGGCCGAGTGCGCGATCGCACGCCTCGGATTGCGAAATCCCGCGAACCTTGATCGGAGCCAGCATGCAGTTCTCCGCGACGGTGAGGTGCGGAAAAAGGTTGAAGCTCTGAAATACCATCCCGACTTCACAACGTACGCTGTTGATGTCGGCGATGCGGTTGGTCAGCTCGACACCATCGACGATGATCCTGCCTGCATCGTGCTTCTCGATATGGTTGATGCACCGGATGAGGGTGGACTTGCCGGAGCCTGATGGTCCGCAGAGCACGATCTTCTCGCCCTTGTCGACGTTGAGGGTAACGTCGTTCAGCGCGGTGAACGCGCCGAACCGCTTCACGACGTTCTCGACGACGACGATCTCGGCGGGGCGTGTGGCATTGCTGACAGTCGCTCGCGGCATGTTCGTCTCCCAAATGCGAGGCCGTTCGGTACCCCGATGGTCAGCGGGCAGCGGCAACAGCATATCGCTTGCGAAGGATGGCGACGCACTGGGACGTCGCAGAGCTGATGACGAGATAGGCTACAGCTATGACGAGGTACATTTCGACGAGGCGGCCGTTGAGCTGCGCGAGCTTGGAGGCGGCACCGAGAAGATCCGTCAACGACAGGACATAGACGAGAGACGTGTCCTGAAACAGAATGATCGTCTGGCTCAGGATAATCGGGCTTGCCACCCGCAGGACTTGCGGGAGGACAATGTGGCGGTAGGTGTCGTAGGTGGACAGCGCGAGGGCCTGGCAGGCCTCAAACTGGCCCTTGTTCACGGCACGCAGTCCAACGCGGATGATCTCGGAATAGTAGGCCGCCTCAAACAAGCCGAAAGTGATGAAGGCGGTATAGGTGGCGCCGATCGGGATCGGGCGGCCGTTGCCGCTAAGGTGCCCAAGCACGATCGGCACCAGAAAGAAAAACCAGAACAGAACGAGGATCAGCGGGATCGACCGGATGATCGCAACGTAGCCGCGGATGATCTGGGCAACCACGGGAATCTCGAAGTGCTGCGCCAGCGCAAGGCAGGTTCCGAGAATCATGCCGATGGCGAACGCGGCGGCCGTGAGCGACAGTGAGAACAGCAGGCCCGACCAGAGATAGGGCCATGATTGCGCGACGATCGAGAAATCGAGGGCGTTCATTTCGCGGCCTCCATGACGTGGGGCAAGGCGCCTTGCTGCACTTCGCTGGCGAGATCCTGGTCAGCCGGGAGCGTGGCGGGCGCGCTACCCGGAATCCGGACCGCTCTGTCGATCAGCGCCATGGCTTGATAGGCAATCAGTGCCAGACAGAGATAGACGACGGTCGCCGCGCCAAAGGCAGTGAATGTCTGGAACGTCGCTTCACTGATCTGGCGTGCCTGGGCGGTCAGTTCCATCAAGCCGATCGTGAGTGCGACGGAGGTGTTCTTGTAGATGCCCATCACCTCGCTGGTGAGGCTCGGCACGATGAGGCGCAAGGCCTGCGGCACGATGACGTGTCGATAGGTGAGGTAACCGCTGAGGCCGAGAGCGTTGGCGGCTTCGAGCTGTCCCTTTGGGAGCGCCTCGATGCCGGCCCGGACCTGCTCGGCTATGCGGGAAGCCGTGTAGAGCCCGAGGCAAAGAAGTGCCGGGAAGAACGATGCCCATGGCGGCGGGATCTGCTTGATTGCATCTCCGATTGCGCTTGGCACCACCTCTGGGAAAACAAAATACCAGAGGAACATCTGCACAAGGACAGGGATGTTCCGGAATATCTCGACATAGAGCCGGGCCGGTATCGCGAAGACGCGATTTTGCACCGTGCGGCCCACGCCGACGATCACCCCGATGCCGAAGGCGATCCACCAGCCGAAGAAGGCGAGAGCGAGTGTCCAGCCGAGGCCCGACAGCAGCCAGTCGATATAGCGCTGGCCGTCCGCGGTCTGTTCAAAAAGCACTCCGAACATCGCGAGTCCTCAAAGTTGCAGGTGCGGACGAGGATGACCTGGCGAGACGATCGGCTCCGTCAGTCAGTCGACAGCATCGCTGGGATGCGCGATCCGGCCCATCAACTCGTCGGTGAGCGGAAATGCGAGATTCTCACCCTTGGGCGGGATCGGCTTGGTAAACCATTTTGCGTAGGTCTTCTCGAATTGGCCTGATGCCATTTGCTTGGAGAGAACGTCGTCGACGAGTGCCTTGAAGCCGGCATCGCCCTTCGTGAACATCAGCCCGTAGTAGATCTTCGCGTAGCCCTCGGGAAGGAACAGGAGTGCGTCCGGATTCGGCGCCGCAGCCTTGAGCCCGGCGAGGAGAATATCGTCCTCCATGAAGGCGGCCGCACGGCCGGTGTTCAACATGAGGAAGGATTCCGCATGGTCCTTGGCTTGGACGATGTTGAGGCCGAGCTGTTCCTTGGCGTTGACGCCCTGCGCGAAGCCGACCGCGTTGGAGCCTTGGGTGACCACGATCGTCTTGCCTTTCAGGTCGCCGGCGGTCTTGACGCCACTGGCGGCCTTGACCAGCCATCGCGGCTGGCTGACGAACGTGGCGACCGAAAACGAGACCTGTTCCTGCCGCTTCTTGTCATTCGCGGTGCCGCCGCATTCGATGTCGACGGTCCCGCTCTGGATCAGCGGTATCCGGTTCGACGAGTTCACCGGGGTGAAGCTGACCTTGAGATTGGGCAATCTCAGCTCCTCCTTGACGCGATCGACGATCGCCGCGCAGAGGTCGAGCGAAAAACCGACGGGCTTCTGGTCGGGCCCGAGGTACGAGGACGGTATCGAGGCCTCACGGTGGCCGATCGTAATCGAACCGCTGGATTTGATCTTGTCCAGCGTCGGGCTATCCGCCGCCGCGGAGGGGCTTGCATTGATAACCAAGAGCGCCGGGAGAAGTCCCAATACCTGAACGAGCTGTTTCATGGTTTTTGCCATCCCATCGTTTGTCAAATTCAAGCTGCAACCGAAGGGCGTCCGAGCCCTCGCCGGCGAATGACTTCGATCAGGCGATCGATATCCGTCGCGGTGTTGAACATGCCGAGCGAGACGCGGATGCCGTCACGTTCGGGCGAAACGCGCACGCCGTTCTCCTCGAAATGCCCGAGCCAGTCCGCTGCGGGCAGGGCGATGACGTAGATGTGCGGAGCGCGGTGTTGTCGCTCGCGCGGGCCAACCAGGCGCACGTCCAGTTCGTCCAGGCGAGCGATCAGGTGATCGCCGAGGTCGAAGCAGTGGTTCTGGATGTTCTGCACCCCGATCTGCTCGATCATGTCGAGGGAAGCACCCAGAGCATGGATCGCGGGCAGATTGAAGTTGCCAAGTTCGAAGCGCCTGGCGGTCGGAGAGGGCGCCATTTTGTCCGGACGCGCGATGAGGTCGCTGGGGATATCGGCGAGGCTCGCGGCCGCCATATAGGTCGGTTCCAGCTCTCCAAGGGATTTGTCCCAATAGAGAAGCCCGAGCCCTTGCGGAACGAGTAATCCCTTGTGGCTGCCGGAGCCGATGAAGCTGGCGCCGATCGCCTTCGCGTCAACAGGTACGACGCCGATCGCCTGCATCACATCGACGATGAAGTAGAGCTTCTTCCTGGCGCACATCGCGCCGACGCTCTCGATGTCAAAGCAGTGACCGGCATGGAAGGTCACATGCGACATCGAGATCGCACGCGTCTTGTCGTCAATGAAGGCAGCAAAGCTGTCGCCGTCGACGATATCCGTCATCGGAACGAAGCGGATTTCTACGCCCTTCCGCTGCAGATTGAGGAACGCGTAGGCGTTGTTCGGATGATCGCCATGGATCATCAGAACATTGTCACCGGCCTGGAGCGGCAGTGCGTTTGCCGCGATGTTCATGCTTTCCGACGTGTTTTTCGTGAAGCCGATCTCGTCCGATGTCACGCCGAGAAAGCGAGCGACCTTGGCGCGGGTCTGCTCCACCCGGTCGAGCCAGACGCTTTTCGGGCCAGCCGTCTCGAAGCCCTCGCGAAGGAAGAGCTCGATCGCGGCTTTCACCGGGCGCGCGAGCGGCGTTTGAAATCCGGAGTCCAGATAAACCATCCGTTCAACGGCAGGGAATTCCTTCCTCACGGCGTCCACGTCGTAGTGACGAGACATGCACATCTCCTGTTGAGCGCGCCGTCGGACTTGGCAGTCGGCCGAGCGACGGAGCGACATTTCGAAACGGCGAGACTGCGTTGCACAACTTTTGGTCAATCGCCCGCAGCGCCAAGAATATGAGCTTTCCGGATCGGGACAAATGGAATTGTCGAATATCAATAGATTTTATTCTGAAAAATGATAATTATTGCGATTGTTGTGTATTTTGCTGCCAATCCCAACCGGTAGGGAAATGACGAAGCAAGTTGAGAGGGATGGACCCTTGGACCGCGCCCTCGCGATCGTTCGGCATGTTGCTGACCAACGCAAAGCCGTCTCAGCGGCAGAGATCGCGAAGGCTCTCTCGCTGCCTCTTCCAACGGCGCACAGGTTGGTCGGAAATCTTGAAGGTCGCGGACTGCTTCAGAAGGCGTTGGGGACCAAGCGTTACGTTGTCGGTAATCAACTCGTCACGCTGTCCGCGACGGTGATCGGAGCGGCCTTCCGCACAGCGCGGCGGCACGCGGTACTTCGAGCTGTCGCGGCAGAAATCGGCGAACAATGCGAAATCGGCGTCGTGCGCGATAATTCCGTCGCGTATGTGGACAGCGTTCGCGTTTCGGAGCCGCAAGGTCTTCAGTTCAATCCGGGAGAAGCGGCGCCGCTACACTGCACGTCCACCGGAAAGATCTACATGAGCGGATTGCCCGAGCGGACCCGGGCGAAGCTCTGCCGCGCACTCGCTCTGATCAAATTCACGGAAACGACGATTGTCGATGTCCACGCGCTGATGAAGGTGCTCGAAGAGACGCGGCAGCGCGGCTGGGCCAAAACGAACGAAGAGTACGTGAAAGGCGTGGTGGGGTGTGCCGTGCCCATCCTGTCCCCGGATCGAGAGCTGATCGCTTGCCTGGGCGTCTCCGTGCCGGTGGCACGCGTCAGCTTCGTCGAGTTGGATCGGTTCATAGGCCCGCTGCAAAAGGCTGCCGCTCTGCTGTCGGAGACAATTTTGCAGGTTGAAGGGGATGACGACGCAGATGCCCAACGATGACATCCTGCTCCTGTTTTGCCCGACGAGTCAAATCGTTTTCGGTAAAGCGTAAGTCATTGATCCGCCACGCCCCGGCTACTGTGCATGGGGTTGTTTTCGCATTTTTTGTTTGAGCGCTGGTCGCGCCTTATTTCCAGTACGTCTTCCGCCCAGCGCGCGGCATCCCGAACCCGAAGAAGCCGGTATCCGCGGATCGGTGACGCCGCAGTCTTCGGCGTCACCACCACGATCAGGTCCTAAGCCATCGCGGCTTGCGGCTTCGGCTTCGGTTGTCGCGACAGCGTCAGCACGATCAGCGCGGCGAACACGCAGAGCGCGCCGGCGATGAAGAAGGCGGGCAGGTAGCTCTGATAGACCGTCCGCGAGAAGCCGGCGCCGAAGGCAGCGGTGCCCGCGCCGAGCTGGTGGCCGGCAAAGATCCAGCCGAACACCAGATTGGCGCGCTCGGGCCCGAATTTCTGCGCGGTGAGCCGCACCGTGGGCGGCACGGTTGCGATCCAGTCGAGCCCGTAGAACATCGCGAAGATCGAGAGTCCATAGAACGAGAAATCGCTGAAGGGGAGGAAGATCAGCGAGAGCCCGCGCAGGCCGTAATACCAGAACAGCAGGTAGCGGTTATCATAGCGGTCCGACAGCCAGCCCGACATGATGGTGCCGAAGAAGTCGAAGATGCCCATCGCGGCCAGCAAGCCCGCGGCCTGCACCTGCGGGATGCCGAAATCGAGGCACATCGGAATCAGGTGCACCTGCACGAGGCCATTGGTGGATGCGCCGCAGACGAAGAACGTCGCGAACAGGACCCAGAACGCGCTGCTCTTCGAGGCGTCGCGCAGCGTGCCGAGCGCAACGCCGGTGATCGAGCCATGGCTGACGGGCGGCGCGGGCAGGGGTGTGGTGCCTTCGTCGCCGAACGGGCGCAGGCCCAGATCGCTCGGACGGTCGCGCATCGCGAGCAGGACCGCGAGGGCCGAAACACCAAGCGCGATGCAGACGAAGCCGAGCGCCAGCCGCCAGCCGAAACGTTCGGTGAGGCTTGCCAGCAGCGGCAGGAACACGAGCTGACCGGTGGCGACGCTCGCGGTCATGATGCCGACGACCAGGCCGCGCCGCGCCGCGAACCAGCGCGTCGCGATGGTGGCGCCCAGCACCAGCGCGGTCATGCCGGTGCCGATCCCGATCACGACGCCCCACAGCGCGACGAGCTGCCAGACCTCTGTCATGCCGAGCGAGAGCACCAGCGCCGAGACCACGATGAGCTGCGCGGTCAGCGTGACGTTGCGCAGGCCGTAGCGGTTGAGCAGGGCAGCCGCGAACGGCGCCATCAACCCGAACAGGATGAAGCGGATCGACAGTGCGGACGAGATCTCCGCCGTGCTCCAGCCGAATTCCTGCTGAAGCGGAACGATGAACACGCCGGGCGCGCCGACCGTGCCGGCGCTGATCAGCGCGGTGAGGAAGGTCACGCCGACCATCACCCAGCCGTAGTGGATATTGCGGCGGCCGAGCGTTGCCGCGAGCCAGTTCGAGATCATTAGGCCTCAATCTTGATGGGCAGGCGAGAGACCTGCGCAAGTTGTAAAATGGCACGGGACTCGCTTGTCGGAAATGACGGAGTCCCCTCATTTCCGGACTTTCTCATGTCAGTGCGTCAAGCGCTCCACCGCGATCGCTGTGGCTTCGCCGCCGCCGATGCAGAGCGCCGCCACGCCGCGCTTGAGGTTTCGCGCCTCGAGCGCATGCAGCAGCGTCACGATCAGCCGTGCGCCGGTGGCGCCGATGGGATGGCCGAGCGCGCAGGCGCCGCCGTTGATGTTGAGCTTCTCGCGGGGAATGCCGAGGTCGCGCTGCGCCGCCATCGCCACCACGGCGAAGGCTTCGTTGATCTCGAACAGGTCGACGTCGGCGGCGCTCCAGCCGACCTTGTCGAGCAGCTTACGGATCGCCGGGATCGGCGCCGTGGTGAACCATTGCGGTTCCTGGCTATGGGTGGCGTGGCCCTTGATCACGGCGAGAGCCGGCAGGCCGCCCCGATCGGCGAGCGACCGCTTCGTCAGCACCAGCGCAGCGGCGCCGTCGGCATTGGCGGAGGACGCCGCCGGCGTGATGGTGCCGTTGGCGCGGAACGCCGGCTTCAGCCCGGGGATCTTTGCGGGATCGACCTTCAGCGGATGCTCGTCATTGGCGACGATGCGGGGACCGGCCTTCTCGCTCAGGGTGATCGGTGCGATCTCTGCCTTGAACGCACCGCCCTCGACCGCCTTGCGCGCCCGGCTGAGCGTTTCCATCGCATAGGCGTCCTGGTCCTTGCGGGTGAATTGATAGGCCTCTGCCGTGGCCTCGCCGAAATCGCCCATGGAGCGGCCGGTCTCGTAGGCGTCTTCGAGGCCGTCCATCATCATGTGGTCGATGATGCGGTCGTGGCCGGCGCGATAGCCGCCGCGTGCCTTCGCCAGCAGATATGGCGCGTTGCTCATGCTCTCCATGCCGCCGGAGACGACGATCTCGGCCGAGCCGGCGCGGATGATGTCGTGCGCCAGCATGGTCGCCTTCATGCCGGAGCCGCAGACTTTGTTGACGGTGGTGGCGCCGGTGGCGTCGGGCAGGCCGGCGGCACGCGCAGCCTGGCGCGCCGGGGCCTGGCCCTGGCCCGCGGGAAGGACGCAGCCCATGAAGACTTCGTCGACCTTCTCCGGCGCAAGCTTGGCACGCTCCAGTGCCGCGCCGATCACGTGCGAGCCGAGCTTGTGTGCGGGGAGCGGCGACAACTCGCCCATGAAGCGGCCGAGCGGGCTTCGGACGGCGGAGACGATGACGACGGGATCGGCGGCTTCGGCCATGGGGATACTCCCTCAGATGTCGGACATGTAAGATTACGATCATCATATGATGCGGCGCAAAAAATGCAACTCCGTCGGGCATGAGAAATTGTCGTGGGTCAGATGAGATTTGCTCGTTCGATCGGACGAGGTGGAGAGCGCCTACCGCTTCCGATTCACAAACGCGCCCATCAGCCGCGTCGGCTCGTCCGTCAGGAACGACTCGCCGAACACTTTGACGCTCAAATTCACCGACTCCGTCAGCGGCAGCTCCTCCCATTGCCGCAGCAGTGCCTTCTGCGACCGCAGCGCCTCGGGGCCACATTCGAGCAGGGCTTTCACGAGGTGCTCGACCTCGGCATCGAGCCCACCCTCGGGCGCGACTTTGTCGACCAGTCCCCACGCCAGCGCCGTTGGCGCGTCGATGTTCTCAGCGGTCATCACCAGCCAGCGCGCGCGGGCCCACCCGATCAGGCGCGGCAGCAGCGCCGCATGAATCACCGAGGGAATGCCGACGCGCACCTCCGGCATGCCGAAATGCGCGTCATGTGCCGCGATGCGGAAATCGCAGGCTGCCGCGACTTCGAGCCCGCCGCCGAGGCATCAGCCGGGCATGCGCGCGATCATCGGGGCCGGGAATTGGCGCACAGCCTCGCAGAGGTCGCGCAGGCGGCTGATGAAGGCCTCGGCGGAGTTCTGGTCGAGGCTGGCCATCTCCTTGATGTCGGCGCCGCCGATCATGCTCTTCTCGCTCTGGCCGCGGAGCACCACAACCCGGATGCTGCGGTCGGACGAGAGCTGCTGCAAGCCTTCGCGCACCGCATCGGTGACGGGCGAGCCCAAAATGTTCAGCGAGCCGGCGTTGCAGATCGCGACATGAACGACGCCGCGCGCATCGCGGGTCACGCCGCAGTGGTGGTTGAGCATTTCCATGATGGGATCTCTGAGCTTCGTGGACGTGCGAATACGCCGGTCGGGATCACTTCCGGGCCGAAACGCATTGCTTGTCAAGCGGGCGGGCGGGAGTTGCCAGCGCGAAGTCCGCAGCATAGTATGATGAAAATCATACCAAGAGGCCGCGATGACCAACATCGATCAACTCGACCTGTTTTCGCCCGCGCAGCGGCGCGAGCGGGTGGTGGAGTGGCAGGTGCCTGCGCCCGTTGCGAAAGTGGCGATGGGCCTGTCAGGCATGGATGCGATGCTGGGCATCCGCGACGGAAGGCTGCCGCCGCCACCTTTTGCCAAGCTGATCGGCTTCGTCATGGCTGTGGTCGAGCCGGGCCGGATCGTCATGGAACTCGAGCCGCGCGAGGATCTCGAGAACACCATCGGCCTCCTGCACGGAGCTACAGCCGCCGCGCTGATCGACACCGCCATGGGGTGTGCGATCTCGACCAGACTGGAGTCCGGGCAGGGCTCCGTCACCCTCGATCTGAAAATGACCTTCCTGCGTCCGCTCTCGGTCCGGTCCGGGTTGATCTCCGCCGAAGGCAAGGTGATCAAGCTGGGACGCCAGAGCAGCTACACCGAGGGATTCGTCCGCGACGGTAAGGGGGCACTTGCGGTGCACGCAACGGCGACCTTTTCCATGATCGGCAACAATTTTACCGGGAATTAATGCGCCGTCCGGCCGATATCCGTGTTATTAGATGACCTTCGACATCCAATGAGATCCGCATGCGCTATTCCCGGGAACACAAGCAGGAAACCCACGACCGCATCGTGAAGAAGGCATCCGTGCGGCTGCGCGAAAAGGGCGCCCACGGCATCGGTGTCGCCGACCTCATGAAGGAAGCGGGCCTGACCCACGGCGGCTTCTACGCCCATTTCGATTCCCGCGAGGCGCTGGTGATCGAGGCGTTCGACTACGCCATGAATCGCTCGATGGAGCACTGGCGCAAGCAGTCCGATCAGGTCGCGCCGGAAAAGCAGCTCAGTCAGATCGTCGAGACCTATCTCTCGACGGTGCATCGCGACAACCCCGGTCACGGTTGCTCGATCCCCGCGCTAGGCGCCGAGATCGCCCGCGAGAGCCCGAAGACGCGAAAGGCGTTTGCCGGCAAGCTCGACGAGATGATCGAGATGATGACAGACTTCATCCCGAATCTGCCGCGCAAGGCCGCGCGCAAGCAGGCGATCGCGACGCTGGCCACCATGGCCGGCACCATGCTGCTGGCGCGCATCGCCGGCTCCAGCGAGCTGTCGGACGAGGTGCTGAAGACGGGCAAGGACAGCGCGCTGGATGGCGCCCGCCGCGAGCCGAAGGCTGCGGTTGCGAAGAAGGCGAAGCAGAGTTAGGCGGAGGTGCCGTTGAATGCGTAGGGTGGGTTAGCCGAAGGCGTAACCCACCATGCTTCACTGAGCGCTGGACGAAGTTGGTGGGTTAGCCGAGCA